>DAOTVR010000225.1:0-3423 GCA_034436315.1 Anaerolineae bacterium | reverse complement strand
CCCGCTCTACGGAAGGCCCGGCGGGCCGTTCCTGGGCCGAGCCGGAGCGCCTGGCTGATCCCGGCTACGATTGGCCGCGGCTGGCGCTGCTTGACGGCCAGGTGCATCTCGTCTACGCCAAGGAGGCCGATGGGAGCGTCTGGCACCGCTGGGCGGATGGGACGGCCTTGGAGGGGGGCGCCCAGGCCTGGAGCGTTCCCGCCCGCGTGCCCGGCTGGCAGGGGATGGCTGCGCCCGTGGGGCTGAGTAGCGCGGGGAGGGCGCTCTACCTCGTGGGCTTGGATGAGGCCGAGGGAACGCTGCGCTACAGCGTATGGGATAGCTCAGTTACTTCGGATTCGGGCGCCCCGCGCTGGAGCACGGCGGAGACGGTGTGGTTGGGGCCTGAGGTCGCCGGCGGCCTGGGCGCGCAGGCGGCGCTCCCGCCCCAGGGGGGACGGCTGGCGGTGGCACTGCGCATCCTTGAAGCCTCGGCGAGCGATTGGCGCCCGTCGGGCATCCTGGCCATGGTGCGGGCGGTGCCCACGGTGGATGCGGGGTTGCTGCCCACGCGGGCCGTCACCCCGCAGCCCACGGCGACGCCCAGCCCCACGCCCGTGCCCACGCCGCAGCCCAGCCCCACGCCGGACTTGGGCGGCCCGCAACCGTCCACGAGCCCGTCTCGGCTGTTCGCGCTCCTGGGGGGCGGGCTGGCGGGGGTGATCGTCTTGGTGGCGCTGGGGGTGCGCGTGGCGTGGGTGAGAAGGAGGTAAGCAGCTCACATGGGGTTCGTAACGTGGAATCCGTGCTGAGAACGCCAAGAATGGAGTCTTTTTTCTCTCTCGCTTTTCTCTGTGATCTCTGCGGTGAGTGAAGACCCCATATGGAGGATACGTGGTAACGCGCTCTAAAGAGATCGTCGCGCCGACGACGGTCGCGGAACCGTCTGCGGCACAGGGGGCTTCTCGCCCCATCATCATCCAGCCCACCCGCGGCCTCGCCTCGCTGCAGCTCGGCGCCGTCTGGGAGTATCGCGAGCTGCTCTACTTCCTCGTCTGGCGCGACGTCAAGGTGCGCTATAAGCAGACGGCTTTGGGCGTGGCCTGGGTCATCTTGCAGCCCCTGATCAGCATGGTGGTCTTTTCCCTGCTTTTTGGCCAGCTGCTCAAGGTCCCTTCGGGCGAGGTGCCCTATCCCATCTTTGCCTACGCCGCGCTCCTGCCCTGGAACTATTTCGCCGCCTCGCTCACCCGCTCCTCCACCAGCCTGGTGGGCAGCGCCCACCTGATCACCAAGGTCTACTTCCCCCGCCTGGTGATCCCCATCTCGGGGGTGCTCTCGGGGCTGGTGGACTTTGCCGTGGCTTTTCTTGTGCTAGTCGGCCTGATGATCTATTATGGGATTGTGCCCACCTGGGCGGTCGTGTGGCTGCCGGCCTTTTTGCTTTTGGCCTTGGCCACGGCCTTGGGGGTGGGGATGTGGCTTTCGGCGCTCAACGTGCGCTATCGCGACGTCAACTACCTGGTGCCCTTCCTGGTGCAGGTGTGGATGTACGTCACCCCGGTGGTCTATGGGACGACGCTCATCCCGGAGCGCTTCCGCTTCCTCTTGGCGTTGAACCCCATGACCGGCGTGGTGGAGGGCTTCCGTTGGGCGCTCTTGGGCCGCCGCCTGGCCGAGGCCCGCGCCCCGGGGCCGCTTTTGGCCGTCTCGGTGGGCATCTCGCTCGTCATCCTGGTGAGTGGAGCGATCTTCTTCCGCTCCACCGAGCGCACTTTCGCCGATATCATCTAGCGTTGGAACGTTAGAACGTTGGCACGTTAGCATGTTGGAACGTTGAAACGTTGGAACGTTCCAACGGTTGGGAGGGGCTGTGAAGCGCATCGCTTCGGAAATCCTGGATGAGATCGTGCGTGTTTTGACAGAATATGAGCCGGAGCGCATCATCCTTTTCGGTTCGCGGGCGCGGGGGGAAGCCGACGCACATAGCGATTATGATCTGATCGTCATCAAACGAACCACACGCCCTTTCTTGGAAAGGTTGCGCGATATGATACCCTATCTCGTGAGATTGGCTTATCCGGTGGATATCTTGGTGTATACGCCTGAGGAATTTGAACGTATGAGCGAAACCGGCCTCGGCTGGGTTGTCGCGCAGGAGGGGGTCACGCTGTATGAACGCCCGTCGAGTTGAAGCCCGTCGCTGGTTTCAGCAGGCGCGGGCGGATTTAGAGGTAGTACGCACATTGCGTTCGGCGGGGCATCACGCCGCGGCCTGCTTTTTTAGCCAACAAGCCGCCGAGAAAGCCTTGAAGGCGGTTCTTTTCTCCCAGGGCGCGCGGGTAGTGCTGGAGCATTCGGTCCGCGAACTGGTGCGCCAGTGTGAGGTGTACGACCCAGCTTTTGCCGGCGCGGCAGAAGAAGGGGCGCTTTTGGACCAATTCTACATCCCGACGAGATATCCTAACGGTTTGCCTGCTCCGGCGGTGCCCAGCGAGGTGTATACAGAGGCCCATGCCCGAGCTGCCCAAGAAGCGGCTCAGCGCATCCTGAGCGCGGTGGAGGATTTCCTTCGGGCCCATAACGATGTAGAGCCGTAGCTCGAGCTGGGTGCGAAAAGCCCTATATTCCATCAAGCGGGCTGCAAAAGGGGCGCGTGTTGTTCCAACGTTGCAACGTTCTAACGTTCCAACGCATATGACCGACATCGCCATCCGCGTAGAAAACCTGAGCAAGCTCTATCGCATCGGCAAGGCGCAACGCCGCCACGACACCCTGCGCGACGCCGTCGTGGAGGCGTTCAAACGTTTTAACGTTAAAACGTTCAAACGTTCCAACGTTCCAACGGACGACGACACGATCTGGGCGCTCAAAGATGTCTCCTTTGAGGTTCCGCGCGGCGAGGTGCTGGGGATCATCGGGCGTAACGGGGCGGGCAAGAGCACGCTCTTAAAGATCCTTTCGCGCATCACCGAGCCCACCTCGGGCCGGGCCATCGTCAACGGCCGCGTAGGCTCGCTCTTGGAGGTGGGCACGGGGTTTCACCCCGAGCTGACCGGGCGGGAGAACATCTACCTCAACGGGGCCATCCTGGGGATGAAGAAGGCCGAGATCCAGCGCAAATTCGACGAGATCGTGGCCTTTGCCGAGGTGGAGCAGTTCCTGGATACCCCGGTGAAGCACTATTCCTCCGGCATGTACGTGCGCTTGGCCTTCGCCGTGGCCGCCCACCTGGAGCCGGAGATCTTGCTCGTGGACGAGGTCTTGGCCGTGGGCGACGCCCAATTCCAGAAGAAATGCCTGGGGAAGATGGGCGAGGTGGCCAAGGAGGGGCGTACGGTGCTGTTTGTGAGCCATAATATGGGGGCGGTTGGGGCTTTGTGTGATATGACAATATACCTACTGGAAGGGCAAATCCGGGCAATAGGTGCTACACAATCTATT
>DAOTVR010000224.1:0-2233 GCA_034436315.1 Anaerolineae bacterium | reverse complement strand
CGGTTTGTGCTCTGTTTGCCGAACATCGCCCATCTGATCTGTCGCTGGTGGATCTTGACGGGGCGCTTCAAGTACGTTCCTAACGCGCCCACGGACGCCATGCACTTGCGTTTCTTCACCGTGCGCGAGGCGGTGGAGCTTTGTCGGGCGAGGGGGGTGAAGGTCATCTCGGTGGAGGGGAGCGCCAGCTTGTGGGCGCGCGAGTTCTATCCCCCTTTATGGCGCAAGCGCCGGCTGCGCGGGCTGATCACCTGGCTGGCGCGGGTGTGGCCCTCCATGTTCGGGCGCGATTTCGTCCTGGTGGGGATCAAACAGGCGTCGGCCTTCGGCCATCAGCAGTCGGCCAATGGCTGATCGCCGGGGGCTGAAAGCTGATACCTGAGCACTGATCGGGAGCATGAGATGAGTTTCAGACGCGAGGTGGGCCTGGGGCTATTCTGGGTGGCCATCGCCACGATAGCCTCCAAGGGGTTCTCCTTACTACGCCAACTGATCCTGGCCCGCTTGTTGGTCCCGGCGGATTTCGGCCTGGTCACCAGCGCCTATGTGGCCATCGGGGCCTTGCAGCTCTTTCAGGAGTTGGGCTTTAGCTCGGCGCTGATCTATCGCAAGAGCGATATTGAGGAGGCGGCTAACACGACCTTCATCGTCGTGATGGTCTCCAGCGTCATCCTCTATGGGGTGGCTTGGTTCTCGGCCCCACTCGTGGCGGCGCTCTTCAAGAACGAGGCCTTGGTCCAAGTCTTGCGCGTGCTCTCCATCAGCATCGTGATCTCGGCGGTGAGCCAGGTGCCGATGTCGCTTCTGGCCAAGGGGTTAGGCTTTAAAAACCAGGTCATCCCGGAGATGATCGCCATCATCCTGGGCTCGGTGCTCTCGGTGGCCTTGGCGGTGATGGGCTGGGGGGTGTGGGCCATCGTCCACGGGCAGATCGCCACGGCGCTGTTGAACTCGGTGCTGGTGTGGTTCTTTTGCCCCTGGCGGCCCTCCTTTGTCTTCGCCCGGCGGGTGGCCAAGGAGCTTTGGGATTACGGCAAGCATATGGTCGGCTTTCAGATCATGGTCTTTTTGATCACCAACATCGACAACGCCTTCATCGGGCGCTTTATGAACAGCGCCGTATTGGGGGTCTATGGGTTGGCCTATAACCTCTCCAATTTGCCGGCGACGCATCTGAGCCGCATCGTGGGGCAGGTGATGTTCCCGGCGTTCAGCAAGGTGCAGGAGGACGCGAACCGGCTGAACAACGTGTTCTTCAAGAGCGTCAAGTTCGTGTCGTTGGTGGCCTTTCCGGTCTCGCTGATCACCCTGGTTTTCGCCAAGGACTTTATCGTCGTGGCCTATGGGAGCAAATGGTATCTGGCGGTGCTGCCGCTCCAGCTCTTGACGATCTATGGCCTGGCGCGCTCCATCGCGGTCAATATGGGCAACGTCTTCAAGGCCGGGGGCAAGCCCAATTGGCTGTTGTACATCGCCACCCTGCGCCTGGTGGTGATGGCGGCGTTGCTCTACCCAGCGATCCGCTGGCAGGGGATCAACGGCGTCGCGGGGCTATCGGCGATTGTGGCCGTGGCCGATTTCGGCCTGAGCCTGTACCTGACCAACCGCATCCTACAGGCCCCTTGGAGGCGTTATATGCGGATTTTCCTGCCCATGTTGGTGGTTTCGACGGGCACGGCCATCCTGGGGCACCAGCTTTATCGGTGGACGGAGGGGTTGATCCATCCCTTCCTCTCCATGCCCCTGACGGGGGGGATCGCCCTCGTCCTCTATCTGGGGATCATGTATCTGTATGATCCGGAGGTGCGCCTGGTGGCCGCGCAGGCGTGGGGCGGGGTCCTCCGCGAGTTTCGGCGGATGCGCATGGCTCATGGGCAATCGCAGGTTTGAGCGGCGGGTGGTCATCGTCTCGCGGGTCAAGCGCAACCCCTATGTCTCCCTGTTATGCGCAGGCTTGAACCAGGCGGGACTAGAGACGAGCGTTGAGGAGGGTCTCTCGCCGGGCTGGGTGTGGCGGCACCGGGGCGAGGTGGGCGTGGTACATTTACACTGGCTGGAGTTGCTCTTCTTGCGCCCGACGCTATGGCGCAGCTTGAAGCTTTGGGCGCTGGTGATGATGGGGCTGATCCTCGCGCGGGCTTTGGGCGTGTGCGTGGTCTATACGGTGCACAACATCCAGGGGCACGAGGGGCGGCGCGCTTGGCTCGTGGGGTTGGGGAACCGGGTCGTCTTC
>DAOTVR010000223.1:0-6328 GCA_034436315.1 Anaerolineae bacterium | reverse complement strand
ATTCAACGAGGATCAAACATCGCGCGAGGCGAGACGCGCAGGGTGATCCCCGCCCCGCGCCGCTTGCCGGGGCGGATCACCCGTGGCCCCCACTTGGCCACCAGGCGCGCGTAACAGCGCTGTTCGGTCTCGGCGGTGCGCAGGCGGGCCAAGCCCCCCAACTGCCTGGCGTGTGGCAGGGTCAACGGGCAAAAGCGATCATGGCGCAAAAGCGCCCCGTAGCGGCGGATGGCCTGCAAGCTAAAGTCCACGTCGTCGTGCAAGGCCACTTCGGGATCGAAGCGCAGGGTGCGGTCCAGGATGCCGATGCACTCCGCGTGCACCACGTTCTGCAAGAGGAACGGCTCGTAGCTGCGCCGCTCCCAGATCACCCCGGAGATGTGATAGCCGAAGACCCCCAGCCCAAGCTCCGCCGTCACGAGCGCGGTGTGAAAGAGGATGCCCAGGATCGCCTCCACGTCCCGGATGTCCTCGGCGATGCTCAGCAACACGTCCCGAAAGGCGTAGAGGTCATCGTCGGCCTGCACGACGGCGGTGACCTCCGGGGCGCTCTCCAAGATGAAGTTGCGCGTCTGCGCCAGGCCATGCACCGGGCACGCCACGATGTGCGCTTCGGGATGGGCGGGGCGCAGGGCCCCCTCGTAGTCGGCCACCTGGTCGCCCTCCACGACCAGGTTGGCCACCGCTAAGAGGGGATGCTTCCCCACGAGCCGCTCGCGGCCATAGGAGGGGATGGCGATGCACAGCCGCATCCCCTCCCAGGCCACGACCCGCCAGCCGTCACTCAGGGTCGTCTCCCAAGCGCTCATCCAGCTCCTCCCAGAGTTCGATCTGCTGCGGGGCGATGTCGCCGCTGCGATGCCCGTCGTCAACCCGTCGCCCCTGGCCGTCCGCCCCGGCGCAGCCCTTCTCCTCATCCCAGCCGCGATAGGCCGAGGGGTAGGCCTCGTTCTCCACCTTGCTTCCCTCCGTCCAGAAGTGGCGCACGTCCCGCCCCAGCGCCCGCCCGGAGGCGGTGTGCATGTCCTTGGCGTAATCCGGTATCTCCAGCTTCATCTCCCCCAGGCGAATGGCCCGCATCACCTCGTGCTTGAAGTGGTCGGCCTCGCGGCTCTTGGGCGAGCGGGCCAACGCCAGGATGGCGAAGGCCAGGATGTTCAGGTCATACGTCTTGGTCGGCGACTTGGCGCGCAGATACTCCACCTGCTGCTGCAAGGCGCAGATCGTGGCCACCAGCGGGAAGTTGGCCATCCCCACATCCTCGCAGGCGATGATCACCAGCCGCCGCCACAGATACGAGGAGAAGCCGTGGTCCAGCTCCAAGGCCCAGTACAGCGCCTCGCGCTCGTGCCCACGGCGGATCTCCTTCTGCAACGCCGAGGCCACCTCGTCGAACTTGTACCCGTTGCGGGTGAAAAGCGGCCTCCCGTCGCTTCGCCGAGTTGGATTATTGCTAGCCATCTCCATTTCCCTCCTTTTTATGCTGCCCTGGCCTCTGCTTGGACCGGGGCTGATCTCTTGCTCAGGCCCCTGGTGCGCCCAAGGGGGGACACGGCCCTGGCCACCTTGCGGTGGCGCACCAGGAAGCGATAGACGTTGCCCACCGCACAGGCCTCGCGGTGAAACCCGGCGGCGAGGAGCTGGCGGATATAGGCGTCCAGGATGTTGCCCGGCAGGTCCCTCGGATCGGCCTCCACCTCGGGAAGCTCCGGGTCCACGGGCGCGTGGACGATGGCCTTCGGCCCCCAGGGGACGCCCTCCTCCTGCACGGAGGCGGCGACCTGCTGCACGAAGAAGTCGCTCAGCGAGAAGAGCGCTTCCTGCGACTGCTCCTCCAGGAGCCGCCCGACCAGCTCGCGGAAGGCCACCAGGGAGAGGTTCGGCGCGCCGCTCAACGCCCGCAAGGCGATGCGCTGGCGGTTGACGTCCAGCCCCACCAGGGCCTCCGCGTGGCTCAGCGGCAAGTGGCCGTGGGCGACCATCTTCTGTGCCTCCGGCACCAAGCCGAGCAGGCTCAGCCGCTGGCGCACGAGCTGCGCGGAGACGCCCGCGACCTCGGCCACCCGCTCCACGCTCCAGCCGAACTGCTGGATGCGCTTCTGATAGGCGCGGGCCTCCTCAATAGGGTTGAGGTCCTTGCGCCCGGTGTTCTCCGCGAGCATGATGGCGCTGGCCTCCTCGTCGGACATCTCCCGCACCAGGCAGGGGGCCGCAGGCCACCGCAGGATGTCGCGGATGGCCCGGAAGCGCCGCTCCCCGGCGACGATCTCGTAGCGCGCCTGCCGTCCGCTGACAGGGCGCACGGTGATCGGCTGGGCCAGCCCGTGGGCACGGATGCTCTCGGCCAACTCCTCCAAGGCCGCCTCCTGAAAGACCTGGCGGTCGTTATCCCCCGGCGCGATCCACTCCACGGGGATCATCTGCACCTCGGCAACCGCGTTCACCTCCGATAACATTATAGCCCCTCCTTATGTATTTGACAATATTTCTAAAATGTTTTTGTAATCTCCCGCCAGGCGGCCACCTTCTCCCGCACACGCGCGGGGGTATCGCCGTGCTCATAGAGGAAACTGGGGAAAACGAGCCACCCCCCTTTATGCCAGCGGTGGGCGAGCCAGCTATCATGGCTGTGGTCTATGAGCTCCCCACACGGGCAGATGTACGCCACCGTATAGCGGTGGAACCGGCAGGTACAGCCCTGGGCCGCCTCATAGAGCCTTTCCAGCTTTTCCGCGTCCATCCTGTCCTCCTCCTTTCTTACGCCGCGCGGCGGTAGGTGAGAACCACGCCATCCCCGATGTGGCGGCTGATGCGATGCTGGCGGGCCGCGTCCTGCGGTGAGCTCCAGGCCGAGACCCGATAGCCCTCGTTCTGGGCTAGGTATCGGTGTACGGCCAGGACGTGCGAGCAGGCGCTGCGCCGATCCCGGATGGGCCGCCACTGGCCCCAATCGCACGTGCAGGTCGCTCCGTTCATCCCCTCCACCAGCTCCACGCGGTACACCCTGCCGCTTGTCCCGCTGATCACCTCATACACCCCATCGGCCACTTTCCGCACCTGATGGCCGTTCGCCTTTGCCTGGACCCCTTTCGCGTTTCGGATTATCATCGTTGTTTCCCCTTTCGTTTTTTGTGTTTTCTTGTTTGGTTTTTACGCCCTAACTCTAGCACATTTTTGCTGAAACGTCAATCTCTTTTCATCGGGAAAAGCGATAATTTCCCCGCGAATTTTCCCCCTAAACCTCCAGCTGGCCGTGTTCGCGCAGGCTGTACCACTTCCCCGCGCCGAGCACGAGGTGGTCCAGAAGCTTGATATCCAACTCCCTGGCCATCGCCGCGATCCGCCGCGTCATCCGCACGTCCTCCTCGGAGGGCGTCGGGTCCCCCGACGGGTGCGTGTGGGCCAAGATGAAGCTCACCCCGCCCAGCTCCAGCACGTGGCGCAAGATCTCCCCGATGCGCACGGGGATCCCGTCCGCGTTCCCCCGGTAGACCTCGCGCAGGCCGATGATGCGGTTTTTGGCGTTGAGCGCCAGGACGACCATGACCTCCTGCACGTCATCCCAGACGAGGTGCGCCAAGTACGTGGCCACCTCATACGGCGAGCGCACCACGTCCGTCGCCCTCGCCGCATCTGCCAGGGCGCGGCGGGCCAACTCCATCGCCGCCAGGACCCGCGCCAACCCCACATTGGTCAGGCCCGCCGCCCGCAGGCGCGCCGGGCTGGCCTTGAGCAGACGCCCCACACCGCCCAGCTCGGCCAGGACGCGGCTCCCTGCATCCACATACGGGCTGCCAATGAGTACCGTGAGGAGCTCCGCCGTGCTCAGCGCCTCGGCCCCCAGGCGCTGGAGGCGCTCGTCCAATTGCTCGCTCGGCGGCAACTCCCGAACCATCAACCGCTCCCTTTTGTTCATCGTCACCCTCCTCTCAAACGGCAGGGCGATGGCCTACTGCCATCGCCCCCACTCGTACCCCAATTTGCGGCCCATCTGGACGATGTCCCCCTTGCCGCGCCGCTCGATGATCAGCATGCACATCCGGTGATCCACCATCTCGGCGGCCTCGCTGGGGGGGATACCCTCATCCAGAAGCTCGTTGTACAACCGCGCCAGCTCCTCGTAGTCCGCGTCCGTCAACATCTCGCACCTCCTATCAGATCCCCTGCAGCCCCCAGGCGGCCAGGGCCCGGCGGATGTCGGCGAGGATTTGCCCCTCGGACTCCCCTCGGCGCAGCCCCTCGCGGATCACCCAGCGCGCCACCCGCACCACCTCGCGTCGCTCCAGCCGCTCCAGCTCAGCGAGCGCTTGTGTCTCCGTAGGTCTCCGAATCGTCCCGTTTTTCATCTCCGCATCTCCTTTCGTTTTTTGTGTGTTCGTGTAAGGTTTTTACGCCCTAACTCTAGCACAGTTTTATTGAAACGTCAATCTCTTTTCGCTGGAAAAAGCGATATTTTTTGAGAAAAAAAAAGGCCGGGGGCAAATCCCCCGGCCCTCGCCTCACCACCCCTGGAGCTGCCTCCAGTCGGGCTCCACCGCCGCCTCTAGGTCCACCGTGCCCACGAGGTGCCAGTACCACGTGTTCACAGCGCCGAACTCCATGTACCCCTTGCGCCGAATCTCCATCGTCCGCTCCTGCGGGTCGATGACGTAGCACCACTCCGCGTCCGTGTCATCCTCAGGCCCTGTCAGCTTCCAGGCGGGCTCGTGGCGGTCGCCGTGGCAGTAGCACTGCGGGCCCTTCGGCTCGCGCGACCAGCGCTCCAACTCCGCGCGGCTCAGGCCCCTCGGCATATCGCAGAAGCCGATGGGCTTCGTCCAATCCGCCTCCACGATGTTGGACCAGCCCGCCGGATGCTCGTCGATCAGCACCTGGAGCATCCGCTCGGCATCGCGCCCGAAGGGACCGCGATAGGCGTCCCAAAGCGCCTTCCCTAGCCCACTGGGATAGCTGTCCCAGTGGTGGTAGTTCCCCTCCCAGGATAAGCCCCTTTTCCTCGCAATTAATCCTCGTGTAGCCATATTAACCTCCTCGTGAAATATGAAAGGCCAGGCGCGCGCCTGGCCTCACCTCCCGCTCCCTCAGGGCAGTAGCGTGATCTGCGTGATCCCCAGCTCCGCTGCCTCCCGTTGGGCCTGGGCCTTGCACTCGCTGTACTGGCCGCGATAGAACTTGACCTCGCCGCCGATCTCAAAGGCCCAGTAGCCGTAGCCCCGCGGCTTTGCCCCGCTGTTGCTGAATTCCCATTTCCAAGTATTTACCTGAACTTTGCTCGCTGCCATCTCGTCTTCTCCTTTCGTTGTTTTGTGTGTTCGTGTTTGGTTTTTACGCCCTAACTCTAGCACAGTTTTGCTGAAACGTCAATCTCTTTTTCTCGGTAAAAGCAATATTTTTTTGAGAAAAAATGTTCAGCCCATCTGCACCACGCGCCTGCTCTTGCGGTCGTAGACCCCGTGAATCCGCTGCGCCCGCCAGCTCCCCTCGCCGTAGCGGATGTCAAACGGCGCCCAGTCGCGCTCATCCTCTCCCTCCGCCCAGCGCAGCTCCAGGACCTCTTTCAGCTCCTCAGGATAGCAGAACCCCTGCAGCCCATAGCACTTCGTGCAGCGGTAGAGCTGCCCCGTCACGGGCCCCCGCAGCACCGCCCCGCAAAAGATACACCGTCCCCGCATGTTGACCTCCTCTCAGGGTAGTAACGTGATACAGGCGATCCCCCGCGCCGCCGCATCCCGTTGGGCCTCGGCCTTGCACCTGCTGTACGGGCCCTCGTAGAGCTTGCCCCGGCCCCCGATGTCAAAGCACCACTGCCCGTAGCCCCGTGGCTTCGCCCAGTCGCGGCAGCCCTCCCACCAGCTCGTGTACACCTCAACCTCTTCTGCCTTCATCTCCGTATCTCCTTCCGTCGTTTTTCGCTCCCTCAGGGCAGTAACGTGATCTGCGCGATCCCCAGCTCAGCCGCATCCTTTTGGGCTTGGGCCTTGCACTCACTGTACTGGCCGCGATAGAACTTGACCTCGCCACCGATCTCAAAGGCCCAGCACCCGTAGCCCTGTGGCTTCGCCTTCTTACCAAGATTGCTGAATTCCCACTTCCGAGTATTTACCTGAACTTTGCTCGCTGCCATCTCGTCTTCTCCTTTCGTTGTTTTGTGTGTTCGTGTTTTGTTTTTACGCCCTAACTCTAGCACAGTTTCTTTGAAATGTCAATCTCTTTTCGCTGGAAAAAGCCATAATTTTTGAGAAGAAAAATGGGCGGCGCGTTTTCCTCCCCGACGCGCCGCCCACGCTTCATCCAAGCCGATAGGTGTTTATCTCGTAGCCTCAGTAAC
>DAOTVR010000222.1:0-1984 GCA_034436315.1 Anaerolineae bacterium | reverse complement strand
CAGCCTGGCGCTGCTGCTTTACAACGTCATGTTCATCTTGCCCCTGGTGGTCGTGTTCCTGCTGGTTTACTTCGGCACCACCTCGGAGCAATTGATGGCTTGGCTCGCCAAGCGCACCGCGGCGATCAAGCTGGTCACCGCGGCGCTCTTCGTCCTTTTGGCCGGGTGGCTGGCCTATAGCATTATCGCCCTCTGAGGGAGTAGATGCGGCATCCCGCCGCAATAGATCGCCCCCTACATACCATATAGCAGGGAGATTTATGAGGAAAAGGCCACAGGGAAAAAAGCAAGTGGAAAAAGCAAAGGACAACAAGCGTTGGCTGGTGGGCGTGGGCGTCGGGGTGGCCGTCCTCGCCATCCTGGGGTTCAAGTTGGTCGCGGCGCGCAACGTGACCTCGCTCCCCCTGCCAACGGAGATGCTCGCCATGGTGACGTCCACGCCAGCCCGCGAGTTCACCGTGAACACGCCGCCTCCCTCCGCCCAGGCGACGGCCGCGCCCACAGATGCGGCGACTCAAGAGGATCCCTTTCCTTCAACCCCTGGGGAGCAAGTGGATTGGGCGTTGCGCCACCATAAACCGACCATGGTCCTCTTTCACAGCACCAACTGCATCCCTTGCAAGGCCATGGAGCAATTGGTCAAGAAAGTGCGCGCCGATTACGAGCCGGATGTGGTCTTTGTGGACGTGATCACCAACGATCGTGCCAACATGCCCTTGATCCAGGCAGCGCAAATCCGCGCCATCCCCACCTCCTTTTTCTTTTCCAAATCGGGCAAGGGCAAGAGGATCGTCGGGGCGATGAAAGAGGAGGCGTTGCGGGCCGAGCTGACCAATCTCTTGTCTGCGGAGTAACGAGCGATGGAACTGGACTTTTCCGGCGTCTCCAACTTCTCGCTTTGGGCTTATCTCGTCGTCTTCTTGGGCGGTATCGTCACCAGCATCGGCCCCTGCAACGTCGCCATGATCCCCCTGGTTATTGCCTTCGTCGGCGGGCAGAAGGAGATCAGCCGAGGGCGCAGTTTGGTCCTCTCCTCGGCCTTCGCCCTGGGCCTGGCGATCACGCTGATGATCCTCGGCGTCGTCGCCTCCGTCGTCGGGGGCATGATTGGTGGAAACAGCCGAATCTGGTATTATATCGTTGCGGCTGTCTGCATCATCATGGGTTTACAATGGGTGGGCGTTTTTTCCCTGCCCCTGCCGGACTGGGCCGGGCGTTCACGGGAAAAGATCCGGCATCGGGGCGCGCTCGGGGCGCTGCTTTTGGGGCTGGCCTCGGGGCTGGTGGCCTCCGGCTGCGCTACACCCGCTTTAGCGGCGATCCTCACCCTGGTCATGGCCGAAGGAGCCGTCGCCTATGGCGCGAGCTTGCTCCTGGTTTACGGTTTGGGTCGGGGGGTGCCCATCGTGCTTTTCGGCACGTTCGCCGGCTTGCTCAAGCTTATCCCTCAGATGATGCGCTGGACGGCCCGCTTGGAACAAGTGAGCGGCGCGTTGATGATCGGCATCGGGCTATACTTCCTATGGGCGGCTTAGCATGAATAGCCGCAAGGGGTTATCTTATGAGATATCGCTGGTTCACTATCGTGTCACTGTTTATCCTATGGGGCGCGCTCGTTGCGGGCTGTTCGCCGGCGCCCTCGTCCACGTCGGCGAACACGCCCCCGGCGACCGCGCGCACGCCTGCGCCGACGCGATACTATGACGTGGCTCCGCCCCCGGCGACGGCGACCGCGCGAGCTTTAAGCCCCACGCCGGCGGCCGTCGGCGGGATCAAGCTCACCATCCTGCACACCAACGACTCGCGGGGTTACGTGGACCCCTGCGGTTGAGGTGTGCCCAAGGGGGGCGTAGCCAGGCGGGCTACCAAGATCAAGGCCATTCGCAGCGAAGCCCAGCATCCTGTGTTGGTGTTGGATGCAGGGGACACCCTCTTCGGCCAGATGTTGGCCCTGCAAAGCGAGGGGCGGGTTATCGTTGAGGCC
>DAOTVR010000221.1:0-4369 GCA_034436315.1 Anaerolineae bacterium | reverse complement strand
GCCCTCGCCTACCTGCACCGACAGAAGGCGCCCAGCCTGGCTGCGGCGCGGCGCCTCATGGGGTATCTCATCGAGGGGTTGATCGCCCGAATGTGTTTTACATAACTCGACTTTGCACGCGCCGTGGATTGGGGATCAAAAGTACTTGACTTTCGGGATGAATTGTGCTATTCTATAGGGTGCAGAGCCTCGAGAGATTAGAGATTTTCTCTCGGGTACGCGGTCGAAGCAGACGGTTTGATAAGCGGGGACCGGACGAGGAAACTCGAAAGGGAACCGTGAGTTGGCCAAAAGGGGAGGCGCAAGCCGAGCCGGGAAGCCAGCAAGCAAGTACCTCGGTTACATAATATGGGCTGAGGGAAAGTGAATCAGCCGTAGGCGCGGAGGAGACACTCCATTAAGATACGAGTCGTGTGCCATTCAACGGGGGAGAGTCGAAGGTCACTTGGGGCTCTGCTCTTTTTATAGGAATATTACCGGGGTCATGGTTATGACCCCGGTTTTCTTTACCAGCGCTCGTAATGGATGAGTTGATCCATCTTCTTACGGCGTTTGGGTTGCGGAGAGTCGGCCGGATAGCCCAGAGGAGTGAAAGCGATAGGCTCCACATCCGCGGGTAGGCCCAGTACCTCGCGTGCGGCGATTGGGTCGAATGCGCCGATCCAGCAGGTGCCCAGCCCTTCAGCGGTAGCCGCGAGGATCACATGATCCATGGCGATGGTCGCGTCCACGTCGGCATAGTTCTTGCCATCGCGGCGGCTCCAAGCTTGGCCGGGGATAGCACAGACACATAGCACAAGAGGCGGTTGGCTGGCAAACCAATCCGGATTGTAAATGCGCTTTAGCTCCTGTTCTCGGCCGGCAGTCTTGATGACAATCAGACCGATTGGCTGGCGGTTCGCCGCTGTCGGGGCTAACACAAAGGCCTCTAGCACGCGCTGAAGGACATCTTCCGGAATAGGGCGGTTCTGATAAGCGCGTACGCTGTAGCGTTTACGGATTAGCTCTGCAAATTCCATAGATCTATCCCCTCCTTTCTTGAGCTCGTTGTGAGTATAGCCGAGTTTCGTTTCCTATCGCAAGTAGGGTGACATGTTCAAAAGCAAAGGCAAAAGGCCCTGCGTAATGAGACGACCCTTTGCAAAGATGGACGCGAAGCCTATAATATCTCACGTATTGCGGCGTCGCACAATATCTTTGGCGAGATGCTATGGCAGAAGCTGGGATTACAGATTCTTGAAACAGCAACTTTTGGGCAAAGATCTGGTTTTCTATGATGAGCCTTTTATCCGGGATGGCTATGTCCGAGTGCCCGATGGTCCGGATTTGAATATTCTGAGGTGGTCAGAGCACACCTGGCCGCTGGTGAGAGGTATTGGGAATGAAGAATGAACGTTGTATAGAGCGTACACTGCTCATTGATGCCGATGACACACTTTGGGAAAATAACATCTTTTACCTGCGTTGTACAGCCCGTTTCTTGGAGCTTATGAGTTCTCTGGGCTGTGAACGCGAGCATGCCCAGGCCGTGTTGGATGCTTGTGAACAAGAGACGATCTCTGTGTTTGGGTTTGGCCCGCAGGGTTATGTCGCGGCTTTAGGGATGGCCTGTGAGCGCCTTATGGAGGAACAAGGCCTTCCTGCTGAGCCCGATTTGATCGCTCGTGCTCGCGCACTCGGCCAACTGGTGCTATCGCCGCCCGTGATCTTGCTCCCGGATGTGCAGCCCGTGCTCTGTGCCCTGCGCTCAACCAGTGAGTTGATCCTCGTGACCAAAGGGGACCCGGCGGTGCAAGCAGACAAGATCGAGCGCTCGGGTCTGAAGCCACTTTTTGATGCTTGTTACATCGTGCCCGAGAAGAACGCGCACACGTATCGCCGTATCGCTGCAGAGCGACGCCTCAATCCACGTTATACTTGGATGGTAGGCAATAGCCCACGGTCCGATATCAACCCCGCCGTAGAGGCTGGCTTGGGAGCCATTCTCATTCCTCACGATCACACTTGGAAGGCGGAGATACAAGAGATCGCTCGCCCCGAGCTGGTGGTTACTTTGGCGCGCTTCGCCGACTTGTTGCCCTATTTCGGGATAGAGGCCGATTGGTAGCTTGCGACTAGAACATAAGGAGGACCTATGGCGAGTTTCCCGCGGACGATGGTGGGTGGCGTCTCCATGCCTCGCTTGATTTGTGGTAGTAATTGGTTGTTGGGATTCTCACACACGAGCAAAGCGCAGGATCGCTTCATTAAAGAGCTTTTTGATACGCCCTCAAAGGTGGCGAAGGTGGTCGAGGTCTTTGCCCGCGCCGGCTGTAATGCCTTTATGAGCATGGCTAGCGAATTCGTGCGCCGGGCCCTGGATGAAGTAGAGGAACGTACCGGGGTAGAGATGATCTGGGTAGCCACGCCCAGTTATGCTGAGCCGGGCAATCCAGATAGTTGGAAACGGTCGGTTGAGGAGGCCAAACGCCTCAGGGCAACCTTTTGCTTTCCCCACCAATGCGTGACCGATCCGCGCATTGATCGCGTGAACCATTGCCTCTCGCCACAACTCATAGAGCACTTGAAACTGGTGCGCGAGATGGGCATGATCCCCGGTCTGAGCTCGCACATGCCCGAGGCGATCACCTGTGCGGACGCTTGCGGGGCGGATGTGGAATCCTATATTCAGCCGTATAACGCTGCCGGTTTCCTCTGTCAGGTGGAGACCGACTGGATTCAGCAGGTCATCAGTAACGCGAAGAAGCCGGTGATGACCATCAAACCCTTGGCGGCCGGACGGTTGCTCCCACACGTGGGACTGACCTTTGTTTGGAATACCATTCGCGATTGCGATATGGTCACCATCGGTACGATGAGTACCTACGAGGCTGAAGAAGTGATTGAGATCAGTCTGGCCTGTTTGGAGCACCGTAAAGCCGATGTGGAGCTACAATATACACGTAGTAAGGCGGGCCTGGTGCAGGGGACTCGCCAGAGGGGGCGATGATGAAATTCAGCGTTTTTACCGTGATGCTACCCGAGTTCACGCCGCAGGCGGCGGTGAGGTTGCTGAGCGAGCTGGGATATGACGGCGTGGAGTGGCGCGTGGCCAAGCCCTCTCAACAGACCGACGCCGCGCCAAGCTACTGGGGCAACAACCGTTGCACGATTGATATCGCCACCGTTGACCGCGAGGCTAGGGAGCTCGCTGCGCTGACCCGCTCCACAGGGCTGGAAGTGCCCTCTCTGGGTACCTATATGGGGTACAGGGATCTAGAGGATATAGAGCGGGCCATGCGCGCTGCAGCAGAGATGGGCTGCCCGCGTATTCGCGTCTCGCCGCCGCGCTATGACCGAAACATCGGCTATACTCGGCTCTTTGGCGAATCGTTAGCAGGATACGTTGAGGTACAGCGGCTGGCACAGAAGTATAGCGTGCAGGCTTGTTTGGAGATCCATATGGGCAACATCTGTTCCAGCCCCAGCCTGGCCCATCGACTGGTGAGCAACTTTGATCCGCGCTATATCGGGGTGATCTTGGACCCGGGCAACATGATCTACGAGGGTTACGAGGATTGGCGGATGGGCATGGAGCTGCTCGGGCCGTATCTTGCCCATGTACACTTGAAGAACACCCGCTGGGATACCGTGGGAACTCGGGCGACCGGCGAGGCGGAGTGGAAGGCGAGCGCAGCGGCCATAGATCAAGGGATCATTGACTTTCGCCAGTTCATGGCGGATCTGCGCGCTGTGGGCTACGGTGGCTGGTGTTCGTTTGAGGACTTTTCCGAATCGGGCACAACGGAGGAGAAACTAAGGCGCGACATCGCCTATATGCGCTCGTTATAGTACGTCCCAGACAGAGCGATGAGGTGATAGGAAGTAAGTTAGGCAAAAGGCCCGTCTTGTCCACTGCTGGAGAGATCGAGCCGCGGCGCTCGCTAGAGGGTCTGCGCATGTATCTGGTGCGGCAGGCCTGGAGGCAGCCCGTCGTTCAGGATATTCCCAGGGCCGTGGCCCAGGAATTGGCACGCACGGGAGCCCTTGAGCGCATCCGCCCCGGTGACGAGATCGCCATCACTGCGGGCAGTCGAGGGATCGCCTGTCTGCCGGAGATCCTCAAGACCATCGTCAGCCTGGTGCGAGAGCATGGGGGAGCGCCCTTTATCTTTCCGGCGATGGGCAGCCACGGCGGCGGCACGGCTGAGGGGCAAAAGGCCCTTTTGGCCGGGTTGGGAATCGACGAGCAGAGCGTGGGGGCGCCCATTCGTTCCAGTATGGAAGTAGTGTGCTTGGGCGAGGCCGCGAATGGGTTGCCCGTTTACCTTGATGCCATCGCCGCCAGGGCGCAGGGGATCATCGTCGTCAATCGCATCAAGAGATCGGA
>DAOTVR010000220.1:0-2095 GCA_034436315.1 Anaerolineae bacterium | reverse complement strand
CGCTCGATGGCCGCAAAGCGCCGTGCGAAGCGTTGGTTGGCCTCGCGCAGGACGCTTTCAGCGTCCAACTCGTACCAGCGGGCCAGGTTCACCAGGCTGAAAAGGAGGTCGCCCAGCTCCATCGCTCGGCTCCGGGCATCGCCGGCCTGGCAAAGCTCCTCAAACTCCTCATTGACCTTGTCTATCACCGGTTGCACAGCCGGCCAATCAAAGCCCACCCGCGCCGCCCTACGCTGCATCTCCGCCGCCTGGGATAGGGCAGGCAGCGATGCCGGGATGCCCGCCAAAAGCGAAGTAGATGTGTCGCCCCGCTCTTCGCGCTTGATCTGTTCCCAATTGCGCAGGACTTCCTCGGCATTTTCTACTATAACCTCGCCGAACACGTGGGGATGTCGGCGGACCAACTTGGCGATGATCTGTTCCACGGAATCAATAAGCTTGAAATCCCCATCCTCTGAGGCGATTTGTGCGTGGAGCATGATTTGCAAGAGGAGGTCTCCCAGCTCCTCTTTGAGTTTTTCCATATCATCTGCATCCAAGGCGGCGAGGACCTCATAGGTCTCCTCCAGGAGATGAGGGCGCAGAGACTGATGCGTTTGCTGGCGATCCCAGGGGCAGCCCCCTGGCGCCCGCAAGCGCGCCACCACATCCTGGAAGCTGGCCAGCGATCCCGGGCGCGCCAGGGGTGGGATGTAGACGGAGCTCAAGTGATCCAGGTCATCGCGACGATCCAGGGCGTAAAGGGGTAGCTCGCTCACCTCTTGCTGGTGCGTCCCCGCCGCACGCACGAGTTTGATGGGGTGCTCGTCATGATAAAGGTTCATCAGGGTCATCTTGAGCTCGGAGGCCAGGTGCCGGTTATATACCTGGGCGACGAGCGCGCCCACGTCGGGGTCCAAATTGGGGTGGTGCTTCTGGGCCAGGATGGTGGCATCGCAGATTTGCAACCCATCTAGGGGGTCAATGCCCAAGGCGGTGATCGTCGGCTCCAAGAAACTGACCCCGGCGATTATGCGCGTTGCTATCCCCCGCTCTCGGGCCAGCGCCAGGATGCGCTGCACCGAGGTCTCGCCAACCAAGGGATGCCCCGGCACGGCATAGATAACCCCCTGCGGACGCTCGCCCAGCCCGACGATGGCCTGGGCGATCTGCTCATAGACCTCGGCGAAGGTGTCATAGCGCTCATAGAAAGAATCAAAGGAGTGATAGGCAACGCCCTTGGGCAGCGCCGCTACGCTGGGATGGCGCTCGGTGCGCAAGTACACCTCCGATGCGCCCTCTATAATGCGCCAAGCTTCTAGGGTGATCTGTTCAGGATTTCCAGGCCCTAACCCCACGACGATGATACCAGAAGACATCATACCCCCATGACTCGGCATTGAGCTCATTATAGCCCACCCCAAACAGAGCGCCAAAGTTGCCGATCTCCCTAAATGATGGCGCTCCGGACCAGCTTGGCCCGGAGCGCCGGAAGACCTCGGCGTCGTTTTCTTTACCAGCAGGGCGTGTAAGAGGTGTAGGCCCTGGCCCGAGAACCTCGCCATTGAGCGATCACCTCAACCAGGACGGTGTAGCCTGTTGGGGATTCTCCTAGGGGGAAGCTGCACAAGCTGTGTCCTCCGGCATCCGTCGCCGGCGCGTACAGCCAGCACGCCCCGTCGCGTTGGCGAACGAGCACGCGTACACTGGCTCCCGCCAGGCCTCGCCTGGCTCCGTCGGTGACGCGGATGTACACCGTCTGGGTGCCCCCTCTGCCAGGCAAAGGGTACTTGACCGTGGCAAAGCACTTGATCCGTGTCTCCTTGGCCAGAGCCTGCTCGGCGATGCCCTGCGTGCCGGCCTGGCTCACCCCTTGCCCCCCGCATGTCTCGGCCGATACGCTGGCGACGGGGAGCGAGATCATGCAGGCGACCAGGATGAGAGATACCAAGATCTCGCGCTTCATGTTTTTCCTCCTCCGGCTCACGTGCTCAGCACGTCCCGATCGTATCCACCGCTCTTGACCTGATAATACCATGAAGCGCGCGAACGTACTGGACATTATCGTCGTTTTAGATTTACAAAAATCTGACAAAAAAGCCTCAATGATGATAAA
>DAOTVR010000219.1:0-13923 GCA_034436315.1 Anaerolineae bacterium | reverse complement strand
GAACTGGTTGAACAAAACCTCCTGCCAAGCTTCGGCAAGGCGGGCGGTCGCGCGCGGCGTGTTGCAGGAGAGCGAGGCCACCGTGGCCAAGCGTTCGGCACACAGGAGGGCATGTTCGGCCCGGCGATTCTCCCGTTTAACGCGCGAGAGAGCTGTATAACAACCCCTGGAATGATGTTGCAACTCGTCGCGTACCACGGGCCAATCCAAAGACCGCTGCCGAACCTCCTCAAAGTAGCGCTCGGGAGACGAGAAGATGGGGCGCACGGAGTCCTCTCTCTTCTGGAGCTCCAGGATGCCCTGCACACTCTGCCGGGTGGGGCCCCCACCGTGGTTGCCCACACCGTAGAAGCACATCACCAAGGGCAGGTTCTCAGGAGCTTCGGCCGCAGCGGCAAGAACGCGCTCGGCGATATCCACGTCGCCCGGACTACCGTAGTGCAGCGGCGGCCGACAGGCCAATACGCGTGCCCCACCCGGTGCCTCCCACCAGAAAGGGCCTAAGGGGAGCGCTTTCTCATGAGGCCCCGGGCGGAAGAAGACATAGCTCTCTAACCCCCCTAGCCTGAGCAGTTGGGGCAGGGTGCCGGCGTGGCCGAAGGAGTCCACGTTATAACCAACGCGCGCCCGCCGGCCAAAGTTCGCCTGAAGGTAACGCTGTCCATAGAGAGCATGACGGGCAAAGGATTCACCAGAGGGGATGTTACAATCCGGTTGCAACCACCAGCCGTTAACCAAGGCCCAGCGGCCCTCAGCTACAGCCCGACGGATGGCTTGAAAAAGGTCAGGGTCATCTTGAGCCACCCACTGATAGGTCACCGCGCCCCCGCTGGTGAACACGTAGCCCTCAAACTCTTTCATCAAGGCGATGGCCGTGCGATAGGTAGAAAGCACCTCAGCGCGACCCTCGCTGACCGTCCAGAGCCAGACGGGATCTATATGGGCATTGCCGATCATGTGTACGGTAATGGTAAAGTGTCCCTTCGTTTCACCCATTTTCCTTCACTCCCAGCCGCTTAACCAAGTCAACAACAGCCCGGTCCACGAGGCCAGCCTGGGTAAATCGGCCGCCATGCCAACGCCATGCGGGCCCGACTCATTGCTCATCTGCCGCCATTGCTCTTGGCTCGCACCTTTGCCCAGCAGGTTCTCCGCACAGAGTCCCTCCAGCATAGAAACCACGGGATAGGCGAGGATAACCCGGTCCGGGCGGGCAGAATAGTGCGGGGCCAGGTCATCCTGCGGGTCGCAATACAGATCGGGCTGGGTGGCCGTCGTGCAGGCCAGATGACCGCCGGCGCTAAAGCCCATGATGGCCACGCGCCCGGGGTCAACGCCGAATCGGGGGGCCAGACGACGAACCATACGCATAGCTCGAGCGGCATCGGCCATGGGCGCAGGAAAATAGTGGGGCGAGACACGATAGTGGCAGACGATGCCTACCAGGCCGTGCGCGGCAAAGAGCCGAGCAAATGGCTCGCCCTCATGGGGCGCACGCCCCACATAGCCACCGCCCGGGCAGATGACCACTGCCGGCTTGGGCGTGGCGGAGGACGCTGCGGGCTGATAGACCTCAATGCGCGGGCGCTCGTTGGGGTCAACGGGATTATGGGTAGAGCCATCGGGCCACAAGTTGACGATGACGGGTTCGGTCATGAGCCTTCTCCTTGTACCGAGCCTTTTCACAGGACAAGCTCATTATGCCCGTGACCGTGTCTCTTGACAAACCGCTAAGCAGCCCTTCCTCAGCCCCGCCGCAACCTTAGCACGGTGATCTCTGGGCGGCAACCGAAACGCATCGGCGGAGCGACGACGCCAACTCCCCGGCTTACATAGACGGGCGATGCCGGCCCCTGGGCTAAACCGCCGGCATACTTCTTGCCGCAACAAGAGGGCACAAGCAAAGGCCCCACAAAGGGCAACCTTACTTGGCCGCCATGTGTGTGGCCGCTTAGGGCCAGGTCTATGCGCTCGCCGGCGAGCAACTCGTTGAAATCGGGGTTATGCACCAGAAGGAGACGCGGCTCTTCGTCGGGGATATCCTTGAGCAGCCTGGCCGCTATCCCGGCCTTCTCAGCCCACTGGAGATGAAACTCGGCGCATGAATCCCCCGCCATGGCCGTGAAGCCGGTATCCTCAATGCCCACGAGCCAAAGCCGTACCCCTCCTATCTGTACGGCATGCACCTCGTCGCGCAGCACCACGATGCCCACAGCGCGGAGGTTGGCGGCTACCTCGTCGGCATTGGTCCAGAGGTCATGGTTTCCCAAAACGGCGTAGATACCATAGCGACTCTGCAGCGCGGCCAGCTCACGGGCACAGGGAACGCTATACCTGGCCGAGCGACTGACAAAGTCGCCCGTGAGGACGATCAGATCGGGAGATGAGCGGTTCGCAAGCTCTATAGCCCGGCGTACATCCTCAGCGCGCACATGCGGGCCGAGGTGCAGGTCACTCAACTGGAGGATCGTGAGGCCATCCAAGCTTGGGGGCAACGTAGAAAGCCGAATCTCAACATGCGTGCTCTGAGGCCAACGCGGCTCCAAGTAAAAGGCGTAAGACCAGACCAGTAAGGTAACGGCCAGGAAACAAACAACCGGCCAACAGCCACTAGGCGGGAAAGCGAATGGCCTCCTCTCTTTCACCCAACAACCTCAGGACGGCATAACTAAATGCCGTTTCGCGGCGCGATGATGCGCAGAGCACTGGGGATCAGCTGAGCCTCAATGTAATGCGCCTCATCACAGAGGATCTCGCCATCCACGTGAACGTAGAGGGGATCTTCGGAGCGGATTACCACATGCTGGCTATGCTTGACTTCCACAAGCCTATGGCTGAGATGCGTTCCCTTCATAAAACGGGGCACCATGGCCAACATGCCCAGTTTGGGCATCTTCTCGGCGATCAACAGGTCAAAATGGCCATCGTCACAGCGGGCATGGGGAGCGACAAAGAACCCTCCCCCTTCGCGCGGGCCATTGGCGACACAGATCATCAAGGTCGTCTTGCGCTGCGTCTCGCCATCGTGGATGATCTCCGTTCTGGACGGATGCATGCTCAGGAAGATGGTCTTGAGCACCACGGGAAGGTAAAGGGCCAAGCCGCGCAGATATTTGGCTTTGCGGCACTCCATCGTCACCAGGGCATCAAAGCCTATGCCGGCGACGTTATCAAAGTAACGCGTGATCTGGCCATCGATGTTGAGCAAACCCACATCGATCAAGCGCGTGGCCCCTTGGACGATCAGCTTACAAGCGGCCTCAACATCGGCCGGAGCCCCATTCATAACGGCGAAATCGTTGCCCGAGCCGGCGGGGATACAACCCAACGTGCCCGCAATCCCTCCTCTGGCCTGTTTCATCAAGCCGTTCATCACCTCATGAGAGGTACCATCACCCCCCACAGCCACGACGACCTCAAACCCGTCCTGCACCGCCTGAGAGGCCAGGTCAATGGCCTCGCCGGGAGCAGTCGTATGTACCAAATCAAAGTCAGCCCCCAGCGCGGCAAATTGTTTACGAATGAGGGGCGAGATCTTGCCGGCATAGCCCTTGCCCGCAAGGGGGTTGACGATCACTTTGATTCTGGGCATGGATCCCCTTTGTCCTTCTTTTCGCAGTAGTCTATATGGAAAACACCCCATTGCCAAAAACGGTTACGTCAGAAGGGTCAAATTGACAAGCCTCGCCCCCGAACCTAGAATGTGCCTATTCACGTAAGAGCCATAAGGCGTACAAGATCCGGATGAATACGCGGCCCAAGCCCCATGAGAAAGCTCCTCCCATTGTGCGCTATCGCATCCCCGCCGGCGAGGCCCAGGGCGAGTTAAGGGTCAAGGGCTCGCGCTTCATCGGCACGGCGGGCCATGCTCCGAGCGCCGAGGCAGCCGAGGCTTTTATCGCCCGGGTGCGGGCGAGGTACCCCGATGCCGACCACCACGCTTGGGCCTTCTGGCTCGGCGGACTTTCTCAAGGCATGGGCTCATCGGATGATGGGGAGCCGGGCGGCACGGCGGGGAGGCCGATGTTGGCCGTGCTTCAGGATAGCGGCCTACACGAGGTTGTGGTGGTGGGCACGCGTTTCTTTGGAGGAATCAAGTTGGGCACCGGCGGCTTAGTGCGCGCCTACAGCGACGCCGCGCGCGAGGCCCTGCGCAAACTCCCCACGCAGGAATGCGTGCTTCACCATATAGGGCGAATCAATATAGATTATAGCCTGTACGCGGCGCTTGAACACCTGCTGCCCAGGTATGGCGTCAAGGTGGAAGAGGCGCTGTTTGCCGATCAGGTGAGCTTGTTGTTGGCGGTCCCTCACGAGCAAGCCGAAGAGTTCGCCAGATTGCTCTCCGAGCTGAGCAAAGGCCAAGTGACTCTGGCTGGAAGCTGGTTGGAGGATCGCTACATAGTAGATCGGGTTAGCAAACGAGAGCAGGAGCCCTAAGTGCTTAAAGCACATAGGCGTTGGTCCGCGATCGTCCTGAGCTTTTTGGTTTCTACCCTCTGCCTTGCCTGCCATCGGGCAGGGCAAGGAGGCAGCCCAATTGTCGTAGGCAGCGCCGATTCGCCAGAACAGATGGTGATCGGCAAAATGACCGTGTCGGCCCTCAGGTCGGCCGGTTACAAGGTTGTGGATAAGACGGGCCTTGGCACTCCCGCAGTGGTGCGGGCGGCGCTAGAGGCGGGGAATATCGATGTGTGCTGGGAATACACGGGAGACGCCTGGCTAAACCATCTGAAGCACGATTTTCCCATAGCGAATCCCCAAGAAGCTTATGAGAAGGTGCGCGCCGAGGATGCCCTCAATCAGCTTGCGTGGCTGAGGCCGGCCCCTTATCAACGGACATTGGCCCTATTGATGCGGGAACAGGATGCCCAGGCTCACGGCATCGGCAATATGAGTGAATTGGCGCGTTACATGGCCCATCAGGAGCCGGGCCTGCGCCTTTGTGTACCCCAGGAGCTTTATGACAAGGGCAGCGGCATTCGCGGCCTAGAAAGGGTTTACCGCCTACACTTCCAAGAGGAGGGAGTGCGCTTTTTGCCGATCCAGGAGGGGTATAAAGCCCTCCAGGGAGGTGAGTGCGACTGTGCCCTGGGGCTTTCGGGCGACAGCGACCCGGCAGCCAAGGGGTTGCGCGCCCTTCGGGATGATCGGGGATTCTTTCAGGCCTCTAACCTAGCCCCGGTGGTGCGCATGCCCGTCCTGCGCGAACTGCCCGAGTTGGAGCGGATCTTGGGGGAGCTCAGCTGTCTACTCACTCAAGAGGCCGTGGTAGACATTCAGCGACAGGTAGCCGAAGGCAGTAAGCCTCAAACCATCGCGCGCCGTTTTCTCGCCAAAAGCAGGAGCATTCGCTCGCTCATGCAAAACCGAAAATAAACGGGAGGGTTCAATTCGCATGGAGACGATCGTTCGTAGCAAGACGAAGGAAGTGGTCATCAGTCCGGAGCGCCCCACGGTGATCATCGGTGAGCGCATCAACCCCACAGGCAAAAAGTTGCTGGCCGAGTCGTTGCTGAAAAAGGATATGAGCCGCGTGCGCAGCCTGGCCCGAGCGCAAGTTGAGGACGGCGCGGCGATCCTTGATGTGAACGTCGGTGCCGCCGGGGCCAACGAAGTGGAGCTGTTACCCATGGCCGTCAAGGCCGTGATGGAGGTCACCGATGTGCCCTTGTGTATAGACTCGGCCAATGCCGAGGCCCTACGGGCCGCGCTACAGGTTTACGAGGGCAAGGCATTGATCAACTCGGTTAACGGCGAGGAAGCCTCCTTGGCGCGAGTTTTGCCGCTGGTCAAGGAGTTCGGGGCTGCGGTCATCGGCTTGACCATGGACGAGTCGGGGATACCCTGTGACGCCGCCGGACGAGTGGCCATTGCGAAAAAGATCGTCGCCCGCGCCGAGGCCATGGGCATCCCACGAGAGGACGTGCTCATTGATTGCCTGGCGCTGAGCGTCTGCGCGGATAGCACCGCCGCCAAGGTCACTTTGGAGGCGATCCGCGGTGTGCGTGCCGAGTTGGGCGTGAACATGACCCTAGGAGCGAGCAACGTTTCCTTCGGCCTACCCGACCGTGAGGCGATTAACGACATCTTCCTGGCCATGGCGATAGCTGCCGGGGTCAACGCGCCCATCGTCAACCCCACAAGCTCGCGCAAGGCGATCCTTATCTCCGACCTGCTCCTGGGTCGCGACGAGTTCGGTATGGCCTACATGTGTTACTTCCGGGCGCAGGCCAAAAAGGCCTGACGATAGAGGAAAGCCGTGCCCATCCTGAGGGAGCTGCCCTTTTCTCTGACCGCAGACGTTTTGGCCCACTCGCTCGGCGAGCGAGGCGATGAGCCCGTCTTCCGCGAGGCGGTGACGCGTGTCGTCAAGATGATTGAGGAGCTGGCCAAGCCGGCAGCGGTCTACGATTTCGTTCCCGTTCGGGAGGTGGGCGAGGATTATGCCATAGTGGGCCAGGATATCCGGCTGAGCCTTGGCCCTCACGCCGATTTGCTCGCCCCGGCAAAGCAAGCCCTCATTTTCCTGGTGACCCTGGGCCCGGCGGTAGAGGAGTGCGTAGAGCAGCTCCTCAAGGCCGGAGACACGCTTGAGGGCTACTTGTTGGATTCGGCGGCGGTCATGGCCCTCGGTTTGGCCGGCGATAACCTGAAGCGTATGGCCGAAGCCCGAGCTGCCGAGCTGGGTTGGGGAGTTGGTCGGCGGTTGGCCCCCGGTTCCTTGGTGGGCTGGCCCCTAAGAGATCAAGACAAATTGGTGAGCTTGCTACCGATCCAGGAGATCGGGGTGCACATCACCCAAAGCCACGTCCTGGTGCCGCACAAATCGGCCACGACCCTTATCGGCCTAGGCCCAGGGTACGAAGAACATACCGTAGGCACAGTCTGTTACCTATGTAATCTGCGCGCCACCTGCTGGCGGCGCCGTTCTTGAGGAGGACGGATGTCCGTTGTTTTGGGCATTGATACTGGCGGAACCTATACCGACGCGGTATTACTGGAGTACGAGACCAACCGCATCCTGGCCTCGGCCAAGGCCCTGACGACAAAACACAACCTGGCCATCGGCATTCGCAAGGCCATGGAAAACGTCCTGGCGGCCCGGCCGGCCGACGTGCGCCTGGTCTCGCTCTCTACCACCTTGGCGACCAACGCCATCGTGGAAGGAAACGGGGCGCCCATCTGCGCCCTTTTGATCGGCTATCAGGGACGAATCGGGGAAATCGGCAACCTAGAGGGCGAATTGGGCACCAGCCGCTATGCCTTGATCCGTGGAGGGCACCAGGATGACGGCACGGAGTGGGAGCCACTGGACCTGGAAGCGGCGCGGGCGGCGATCCTTGAACACGCCCCTCACGTGGCTGCTTATGCCATCTCCGGCTATTTTGGCACACGTAACCCGGCCCACGAGCTGGCCGTGAAGCGCCTGGTCATGGAGCTCACCGGCAAGCCGGCTACCTGCGGCCACGAACTGACGCATCGGCTAGATGCCCTGCGACGAGCGACGACGGTGGCCCTCAATGCGCGGCTCATCCCCCTCCTTTGCGAGCTGATCCAGGCTGTGGAACAGACCATGGTCGAGAAGGGGATCCAAGCCCCGCTGATGGTGGTCAAGGGAGACGGCTCGTTGATGTCCTCCGTGGTAGCCAAGGAGCGGCCTGTGGAGACGATCCTCTCCGGCCCGGCGGCGAGCGTCGTCGGTGCCCAGCATTTGGTCGGCGGCGATACGGAAGACCTCATCATGGTGGATATGGGCGGCACAACTACCGACATCGCCGTGCTCAGTCAAGGGCGTCCCGTGCTCAGCCGCCAGGGGGCCAGCGTAGGACGTTGGCGCACCATGGTGGAGGCCATTGACGTGCATACGGTGGGCCTGGGAGGCGATAGCCGCGTCTGGCTTGACGAAGAACGAACTTTACATGTGGGGCCAAGGCGTGTGGTGCCGCTTTGTATGCTGGCGGCGGAGCACCCCCAGGTCGTCGACCTCCTACGACAGCAAAGGGCACAGAGCAAAAAGAACGTGCCGGGGCGGGGAGAATTCCTCTTCTTGCAGCGTCCGGGCTTTAGTGCCGATGGCGATCATCCTCCCTTTGAGGAGGAATTAATGGCCGCACTGCGTGCCGGGCCATGCCCGTTGGATCAGGTTCGGCGCATCATGCGCTATCCGGAGATCTATGCCAGTTATCTTGACCTTATGGAGCGACAGGGGATCCTGATGCGCGCTGGGCTAACCCCTACCGACGCGGCCCACGTGTTGGGACATTATCTGGAATGGGATCAAGAAGCAGCTTACCTGGGAGCCGAGCTCTTGGCGGCCCATATGAATCTGGAAGTCAATGCCCTCTGCGAACGCGTCCTGAGGCTGACCTCCGAGCGTATTGCGACGGAGGTGGTTACCAAGCTCTTGCGCGACGAGGGCTGGGATGGCCATCATGACGTTCTGGATGACTACCTTGTAGCCCGGGCCTTGCGCCCCTTGCCAACGGCCAAGCTACAATGCTCTCTCGTCGTCCGGCCGCCCATCGTGGCCATCGGCGCCCCGGTGAGAACATATTTCCCGCTGGTCTCCGAGCTACTCCATAGCCCGTTGCGCATCCCCGAACATGCGGAGGTGGCCAACGCCATCGGAGCCGTGGTGGGCAGTGTCGTCCAGAGGGTACATATCCTGATCGTGCCCCGAGAGGACGAGGGTGGCTTCCGGGTACACCTGCCAGATCACGTCAGGGACTTTACGGAGCTAGAGCCTGCCGTGGCCTATGCCGAGGAGCATGGCCGCCGGCTGGCCAGCGAGGGCGCGCGGCGCGCGGGCGCGGCGGCCATCCGCATACAGGTGGAGCGACACGACCAAACCGCCCCCGTGGCCACAGGCTGGGGCGAGGATATCTACCTGCAAACGGTCCTTGAGGTGACCGCAGTCGGCCGTCCCCAATTGGCCTACCGCTAATCATGTGGAATCGGGTCTTTTTGTTGGCCTCGGGCTTTGCCTTCGGCTGGACGCTGGTGAGCTACCTGACCGCCCCGTTAGCTCAGGTTAGGGACCGCCTCGTTCAGTTGGCCTTGAGCTTGGCTGTGGGCCTGGTGGTTATCGGGCTGATGGGCTTTTCCTCAGCGCGATCAGGGCTCGCCGGGGGATTTGTTTTCGCTTTGAGCGCCCTGGTCGCCTATGCCGGAAATGCGCGACAAACCAGCCGGGTGGAAGAGCCCTCGCCCTTAGAGCAGGCCCCGATCCAGCCCCCGCCTCATGTGCATCTCGGCCCCTCATCCGATAGGCCGGAGCACCCCCAAGAGGTGCGCATCGCCATTGTGCTCGTATCGGAGGGAGAACCGGTAGAGTACGATGGGCCCAAGCCCTGGGCGAGGCGTTTCCAGGAGTTGGCCGCTTCAGGGGAACCCGTACCCCATTGGTTTGTGCGCCCGTTCACCTATGCGCGCATTCGCTCTGCCTATCGGGCCATGGGTGGGCGAAATCCCCTGAACGCTTCTCTAAACAGCCTGGCCAAACAGCTTGAGAGGCAGCTTGGAGCAGGCTGCGTTGTCCGGGCGGCTTACCTGAGGGCCGCCCCTGCTCTGGCCGATAGCCTTGTGCACCTTGCCGAAGAAGGCTACATGCACATCGTGCTCGTCCCTATCGGCTTTGAGCGTGATCCCAAGGAGGCCCTGCGTGTAGAGGTTATCCGCTCGCGCGTGCGCGAGGCGGGTGTGCAGGTGACCTACGCTGCCCCTCTGGAGACGGCGGTATGGGCCCCCGGCCCTCGCACGGAGCGCTTGCGCCAGCTCGCACAGGGCATAGCTGTACCTCCGCCCCCCGAACCTGGGCCAGAAGTTGTGGAGCATTTGTCAGAGGGGCTCCTGGCAGCAACGGTGCGCCGGATCAGGGAAGAGGACCTTCACGTAAAGTAGAAACGCGGCTTATGCCCGATCGGACGGAGGTCTGGTGATGAGCACAATCCATCCGCCTCAAGAAGCGGCGGTCATCGTCATCTTCGGTGCTTCTGGGGATCTGACGCAGCGCAAGTTGGTCCCAGCATTGCATAGCCTAGGATGTGAGGGATTATTGCCACTCGGAACACGAGTCCTTGGCTTGGCACGCACGCCTCTTACCGACCAAGAGTTTCGTGACCACCTTTATGCGGGCGTCCTGGCCTATGCCCGGCACAGGCCAGGAGCCGGTCTATGCGAGCGTTGGCCCGCCTTCGCAGAAAATATCTGCTATTTAGCGGGCGATTATAATGACCCGGCGACCTATCGCCGCTTGGCCGAACGACTGCTCCAGAGTGAGATCGGCTTAGAAGGCCATGGCAATTACCTTTTCTATCTGGCCGTTCCCCCTGCCGTGACGCCGCTGATTGTCGCCCGGCTGGGGGAAGCCGGGTTAAGCCAAAGCAAAAAGGGCTGGAGGCGGATCGTCGTTGAGAAACCGTTCGGACATGATCTCCAAAGCGCTCACCAGCTCAACGAGCAGCTGCACGCCGTCTTTGATGAGGGCCAAATCTATCGTATTGATCACTACTTGGGCAAAGAGACGGTGCAAAACATCCTCGTTTTCCGCTTCGCCAATCCTATCTTTGAGCCTTTGTGGAACCGCAACTATATAGATCATGTGCAGATCACCATGGCAGAGAGCGTCGGAGTAGAGCATAGGGCTGGATATTATGATCATGCTGGGGTCGTGCGCGATATCTTTCAAAATCACTTACTACAACTCTTGACCCTCACCGCTATGGAGCCACCCTCGGCTTTTAACGCCAAAGCGCTGCGCGATGAGAAGGTCAAAGTACTTCAAGCCGTGCGCCCCATTCTGCTAAAAGATTGCGTTTGGGGGCAATATGAGGGGTATCGCCAGGAACCCGGCGTGGCTGTTGGTTCGCAGACCCCTACCTATGTTGCGCTCAAACTCTACATAGATAACTGGCGCTGGCAAGGAGTGCCCTTTTATGTACGCTCGGGCAAACGGCTGGCCTCCAAAACGACTGAGATTACCCTACAGTTCAAAGAAGTTCCCCATCTGCTCTTTCCGGAGAACGCCGAGTTGCCCGCTAACACTCTTTCGCTCTTCATCCAGCCCAATGAGGGCATCGACCTTTGCTTTGGGACCAAGATCCCCGGCGCCGGGATGCGCGCCGCTCCGGTTAGCATGAAGTTTCGCTACGAGGAACACTTTGGTCAGGCGTCTCTACCTGACGCCTATGAGCGCTTGCTTTTGGATGCTTTGCAGGGTGATGCCTCGCTTTTTGCCCGTGCGGATGAAATCGAGCTGGCCTGGAAGATAGCGGATCCGCTAACGATCGCCGTAGATCCGGTGATCTACCCCGCCGGCAGCCGGGGACCAGCCGAAGCGGATGGACTGCTCGCGCGAGACGGACGGCACTGGTGGTGGTAGGCCGTCTTTTACTCCCTAGTCCCCAGGCGTAGGATCTCAAAAACCCGCATACGAGCTACATGGATGAGCACCCCTCCCTGCATGAGGATGAGCGCGCTTCCAACGGCCAAGATCATCCAGAGCGTTCTCTGCCAATCTATCAGGGAGATAAACGGCGGAACGGGCACCTGAGCGTTCTCGGTAATGCGGAAATACGGCCCGTATAAATGGGCAGCCAGCAAGCCACAGGCCGTCCCAGAGACGATCCCGTAAAGCAGCATGAGCAGATGCTCTAGGCTCACCACCCTAAACACCTCGGGACGGCTCAACCCCAAGGCTTGCCACACAGCAAAGCGGAACCCTCGGCCAAGCAGGGAGGCCAAGCTATATACCACCAAGCCGGCGCCCACCAGGAACGCGCTGGCCAGGAAGCAGATAGACAGCATCCCGAATATCCCCACCCGCTCCAGCCTCTCTTGCTCGCGCCGAATCTTGGGGGCCAGGATCTTTGAAGAGAGAGGTGTCACCCCCATGTGGGTGATATCTTGGAGGATACGCTCCCCGTCGGCCCCCGGCTCTAGGCGCAGCCATATATCCCAGATCAAGTTGCCCCCGGTCTCCATCTGGATATAGTCCAGGTTGGCGATGATCACCGGGCGTTGCTCGCTGAGCATCGTGGGGAAGTAATCAAACGTGCCCACAAGGGTGAACTGTACAGGCGCCGAGGTATCTGTGCCGATGCGAAACTGGATGGGCAATTGATCCCCTTCGTGAAGCTGGAGCCGATCGGCAATAAAAGAGGGCAAAAGGACGCCATCGGGCTTGGACCCAAGGCGGTTCATCAGCTCACCAAGCGAGAGGGCCGAATAATCCGCGCGGTAATAACAGACTTGGGGGAAATCCAGCCGATCAACAGCCAAGAGGAACAAATTGGGGATGCGTTGGGCCGCAATGGTGGCCCGATACTGGGCTACGCGCGCGGCTTTGCGCACCCCCTCGATTCGCTCATACTCGCTGAGAGGCACCTGTAAGGCGCGAATCTCTTCCATCTCCTGCCCCGTGGACGCCTGGGAAGGGGATAGCTGAAGGATGGGACTTGTATCCGGGGGAAAGTCTCGGGGCTTGAAGGTAAGATCAGCGCCATACTCGTATTGCCAGCGGTCTACCAGCCAGGTGTCCGCGCTCTTGGCTAAGGAGGCGAAGAGGACGCCTGTGCCCAAGCATAGCACCAAAAGATAGACTGGCGTGCGGTATTGCCCTCCCTCTCTCCCCAGGCTGATCAGACTCAAAAAGCCGGTAGCCCCCGACTGTAGCTTGCCCCACCAGGCTAACGGACGCATGAGCAAAGCGAAAAGCTCGGAGGCGAGAAAGGCTACGGCGAGCAAAAACAGGCTGGGGGCGAACAGGAGAAGGGGATCAAAAGAGGGATCGCTGGGCTTTAAGCCGATGAGGCCCAGCGAGCCAATGCGCTTGAGGCGATAATAAGCATAGGCCGAGGCCGCAACGAGAAGGCTCATGAGCAGCAAACGCGCTACCCCCAAGGCCCCTTGGCGGCGAGCGCTCCAGCGCTCCCAGGCTATTATGCTAAATTGCGTGGCTGACCAGCTCGGCACCAGGCGAGCCAGGGCATTGACGCCCGCGGCCAAGCCGATGAGCCGCCAATCTAGGGCTGCCAAATGCACCTGGATCGGGGTACGGGGCACGAATTTGAGGAAACTCTGGGAGTAACCCATCCACCGCGCTAACAGAAGCCCAGAGAGGATCCCCAAGGGGATGGCCAGGACGAGCAACATCGCCGTCTCAAGGAGCATCACCCCCATAACCTGAAGCCGGCCGGTGCCCCTGCTAGAAAAAATAGCCACCTCCTGGCGCTCAAGGCGGACCAACATCGTAGAAAGCGAGGCCATGAAATAAACCAATACCCCTACAAGCGGCAAGCTAAAGCCAAAGAGCACCGCTAACAGGCTGGTCTTGCGCTGTAAGCCTTGCTTGAGCTCGCGAAGTGGCGAGAAATCCATCCCTGCCGTCGGCAATCGTTTCTTGACCTCACGCTCGATCGTTTCTAAGGCCTTGATGTACCTTTCCGCATGCCCGAAGCTCATCCGGGTATCGTCAAGGACGTAATACCAATAATTGCAGTAGGTCTGCCACGGCGTAAGAGGGAGGATGTACTGACGATACTGAGCCTCGGTGGTCAGGAGCCTATCCATAAAACCGGCGTCGGGGTTCTCGTACCAAAAGGGGTCATGCGGGTCCAGCGGCTCCCAGATGCCGGCGATCTTGACCGACAAAGGCTCGATCTCCTTGTGCCAAGGGATGCTCAGATCATAGCTCTCCCCCGCCTGTATGGCCAGGCTGTCGGCATATTTGCGCTCTATCCAGGCGACGAACTGATCGCTCGTCCCGACCTCCCCGAAGGGGTCACCGGCCACGATGCGGATGTGCTGCTCGATGTCCTCCACCAACACGGGCTGTGCCACGCCGAGGATTTTCCGATCGTAACGGGTATCCCCCGGCTTCGGCTGAAGATACAGCACGCGGCCCTCTTTTTGGGTGTAAAC
>DAOTVR010000218.1:0-11316 GCA_034436315.1 Anaerolineae bacterium | reverse complement strand
TTTTGCCTGAACCTGATGGCCGTCTTGTTCTTTTACCTTTGCCTGGCCCTGCCGGCCCCGGCCTTCTGGACGGGTCAAGAAGCGTTCCGGACGGTGCTCGGCTTCACGCCGCGCCTGCTCGTCGCCTCGTTCATCGGCTATCTTGTGGGCACCAACGCGAACGCCTGGACCCTCGTCCTCATCAAGAGAGCGACGGGCACCAGGTGGCTATGGATGCGTACCATCGGCAGCACGATCGTGGGGGAGACGCTGGATAGCGCCTTCTTCATCACCATCGCCTTTTGGGGCACGGTGCCGGGCGGCGTGATCCCGGTGATGATCTTCTGGCAGGCGTCGTTCAAGATCCTCTACGAGATCCTCGCGACGCCGTTGACTTACGTGGTCGTGAATTGGGTGAAACACATGGAGGGCGTCAATGAAAGTCCTGGGCAAGCCGGATGCCAAGCCATCGCGTGAATTGGACACCTTTGAAAACATCGCCAAAGATATCACCGTCGTCTTGCATTGCCACGAGTTCACCTGCCGTTGCCCCATAACCGGGCAGCCGGATTGGGCGACGATCGATATCGAATACAAGCCCGACAAGCGCATCGTGGAAAGCAAAAGCGTCAAGCTTTACCTGGAGACCTATCGGGAGGAGGGGATCTTTCACGAGCATTTAGCGCAACAGATCCTCGATGATTTCGTGCGCGCGCTGGACCCCCTTGAATGTCAAGTGACCGTGCGCTTTAACGTTCGCGGGGGCATCTCCATTGACGCGACGACGAGATACCGCCGCCCCCAAACGGCCTGATGGATCAAGCCGTGCCGGCGCCCTCCAGGGGGCCGGCTACCTGAGAGGAAATGGGAAATTGGATACCGAAGAGAGCGTGTTGATCAAACCCGAACTTCCCCCCGATCATCGGAGCGGCTTTGTCGCCCTGATCGGCAAGCCCAACGTGGGCAAATCCACCCTGCTGAACGCCTGGCTGGGCGAGCGCATCGCCGCCGTCTCCGCCAAGCCCCAGACGACGCGCACCCGTCTGCTGGGCATCCTCACCCGGCCGGACGCGCAGGTGATCTTTGTGGATACGCCGGGGATCCACAAACCGCGCACCAAGTTGGGGGAGCACATGGTCAAGGTCGCGCGGCAAGCGATCCCCGATGCGGATTTGGTGCTTTTCATGGTGGATGTCTCGGAGCTACCCACGCAGGCCGATATGGCCATCGCCCAGATGCTCGCCAACCCATCCACTCCCCCCGTCATCCTGGTGTTGAACAAAGCCGACCTCCTCTCCCCCGACGAGCTTGAGGCGCATGCGGCGGCCTATGAATCCCTGGGACACTTTGCCGGGGCAGAGCGGATCAGCGCGCTGATGGGCAAGAACCTGGACAAGTTGCTTGAGATGGTCATCGCGCGCCTGCCCCTTGGCCCCCGCTACTACCCTGAGGATCAGTTGACCGATCAGTCGGAGCGCTTTATCGCCTCGGAGCTGATCCGCGAACAGGCTATGGAGCTCTTGCAGCAAGAGGTGCCCCACGCCTTGGCCGTAGTCGTCGAGGAGTTCAAGGAGCGCCCCAATAACGTCCTCTACATCGCCGCCACCATCTACACGGAGAAGGAATCGCAAAAGGGCATCGTCATCGGGCGCAACGGCTCCATGCTCAAACAGATCGGCACAAAGGCTAGAGAAGCCTTGGAGCCGTTCTTCGGGCGCAAAGTCTACTTGGACCTATGGGTCAAGGTGCGCAAAGATTGGCGGCGCGACGAGCGCTTCCTGCGCGAGGTGGGATTGATGGGGGCCGAATGATGCCCCTTGCGTAGCGACGGCTGCCTCAGCTATAATTGCGGTAAGGTGCTCTTGCCTAATGCGCTTGGTTAGGAGGCTTTCCCATGCTGGTCAAAGAAAGAATGTCTCGCCACCCCATCACCATCACGCCGGAAACCTCTCTCAACGAGGCCCTGCGCATCATGCGCGAAGCAAAGGTCCGCCGATTGCCCGTGCTGGATAAAAAGGGCAAGTTGGTGGGCATCGTGTTGGAAAAAGACCTGCTCTATGCCTCCCCTTCCCCGGCAACCAGCCTGAGCGTTTATGAGCTGAACTATCTCATCTCCAAGATTAAAGTTGAGGATCTCATGACGCGCGACGTGATCACGGTGACGGAGGATTGCCCACTGGAAGAGGCCGCGCGCATCATGGTAGATAACCACATCGGCGGGCTGCCCGTGATGCGCGGCGATACACTGGTGGGGATGATCACCGAAAGCGACCTCTTCAAGGTCTTTTTGGAGCTTTTGGGGGCCAGGGTTTGGGGATTACGCGTCACCATCAAAGTCCCGGAGCAGCAGGGCTTCCTCGCCCGTTTGACGCAGCAATTGGCCAGCCATGGGAGCAACATCGTAACCCTAGGCACCTTCTATGGCGATGACCCCACCGTCCGGGAGATCGTCTTCAAGGTACAGGGAATCGACCGCCCCACGCTGGAAGAGATCCTCCGCAACCTCCAGGTCGAGCTGGTGGATTTGCGCGAGACGTAGGCAAGGCGCGCCTACCGAGCCTCTCCGAGGAGGCCGGATTCACGTGAGCGCCTTTTCCTTCAGGATCTCGCGGGCTATCGCCGCGGCCCGAGCGCGGTGACTGAGGCGATTCTTGACCTCCGCGGGCAACTCTGCCATCGTGCGACCGAATTCCGGCAGGTAGAAAACCGGGTCGTACCCAAAGCCGTGTTCCCCCCGCGGCTCATGGGCGATGCGCCCCTCACAGACACCCTCGGCAAGCTCTGTGCGTCCATCCGGCCAAGCCAAGGCGATGACACAGCGGAAACGGGCCGTGCGCTGCTCGTCGGGAACCCCCTGCAAGTTCCTCAAAAGCAGCCGGTAACGCTCCTCATCGCTTAAACCCTCGCCGCCATAACGCGCCGTATAGATCCCCGGCGCGCCGCCCAAGGCGTCTACCTCCAATCCCGAATCATCTGCCAAGGTCAGCAGGCCCGTGGCTTTGGCATAGCCCCTCGCCTTAAGCAGGGCGTTTTGGGCAAAGGTCTCGCCATCCTCGGCGATGACATCCGTAATGCCCAGGTCGGCCAAAGTCACCAACTCCAGCTCTAGGCCCTGCAAAAGGGCGGCGTACTCTGCCTTTTTGCCCGAATTATGTGTGGCGAGCAATAACTTCATCGAACCTTTTCTCCTACAACCGTCCTTGGGCCATATATGGCCCGCGTTAGGGTAAGCGCCCAGATGCTCTGGACACCTCCCTCCAAAAGGGCGGCGGCACAGGCCTCCAACGTGGCCCCGGTGGTCAAGACGTCATCGATCAAGAGCACGCCCTTCCCCCTTAACCCATGGGTCGTGCAGCGAAACGCCCCCGCGACGTTAGCCCACCGCTCCTCCGCCGAGAGCCCCACCTGAGAGCGCGTATTCCGCTCCCTTTCCAGGGAATCCATCACAACCTCTAGGCCAACGCGTCGGGCAAAGGCCCTCGCCAAGAGCAACGACTGATTATACCCCCGCTGACGCAAACGGCTCCGATGCAGTGGCACGGGCACCACCACCTGGGCGGGAAAAGGCTCCCGCTGCCAGTAAGCCGCCATGACCTCCCCCAGCGGCTCGGCCAACACCCTCACCCCCTCATACTTGAGCGCATGGACGGCTTCCTGATAGGGGGGAAGATGCGGGGCCACGGAGCGAATCCCGGCCAGCGACGACCGGCCCCGCCGACAATCCGCACACAAGCCCTCTTCCCTTACGGGCCTGCCACAATGAGGGCAGATGAGCGGCCCCAGCGCGGGCGCCTTCTCAACACACGGCGCACACAGCCAAGCCCCCCTTTGCCCGCAGGCCACGCAATGGGGCGGATAGAGGAGATCGAGCAGGGCCGCAAGGAAGCCGGCCGCTTCCTCGCGGGCCCTATGCGCTAAGGAGGGCATAACCCTTCCCCGGATGATCTAAGCCCATTTTAGCGCACATTCGCGCGCCCCAACAAGTCATTGACGCGCCTCTGGGGTGGGAATACAATGTTTTTCCCAAAGGGGCCTAGACTCATCTCTGGCTATTTCAAGGAGGGAGAGGGATGGTGAGCTTTTCTCCGGCCTTCTATCAACGAGAGGGACTGGAGGGCGTGCGCCGCAAACAGATCGTGACGGTGCTTCAAGCCGCGCTGGAAGCCGTGGATCCTGCCGCTGCCGTGCGCCGCTACCTGCGACGCGAGGGGGATATCCTTTGGGTCGGGGAAGTGCCCTACCCATTAGGGCCTTTGACGCGCGTATATGTCGTCGGCGCAGGCAAAGCCGGCGCGCCGATGGCCCAGGCCGTGGAAGAGGTCCTGGGAGAACGCATCACCGCCGGCTTGGTGAACGTCAAGTACGGCCATACCTTGCCCACGCGCGTGGTGAAACTGGTTGAGGCGGGCCATCCTATCCCCGATGAGGCCGGCGTTGAGGGCGCGCGCCGGATCGCGGCCTTGTTACAGGACCTCACCCCCGACGATCTCGTGTTATGCCTGATCTCGGGAGGGGGCTCCGCGCTCCTCACCTGGCCGGCAGAGGGCCTCACGCTGGACGATATGCGCTCCCTGACCGACTCTCTCCTGCGGCGAGGGGCTACGATCAACGAGCTCAATACCGTGCGCAAGCACCTGGAGCGCCTCAAGGGAGGCGGCCTCGCCCGATCGGTGTATCCGGCGCGGCTCGTCTCGCTCATCCTATCCGATGTCGTGGGAAACCCCTTGGACGTGATCGCCTCGGGGCCGACCGTGCCCGATACCAGCACCTTTTCCCAGGCCTATCGGGTGCTGGAGCGCCACGGCCTGCTCGCCGAGGCCCCGACGGCGGTCGTGCGCCACCTGCAACGCGGGATCCAAGGGGCCATCGCCGAGACGCCCAAGCCGGGCGACCCCGTCTTCCAGCGGACGCACAACGTGATCATCGCCTCCAACGACCACGCCGCACGCGCTGCCCAACGCGCCGCGGAGGAGCTAGGGTTCCACACCCTTGTGCTCTCCACCTATATGGAGGGCGAGGCGCGCGAGGTGGCCAAAGTCCTGGCCGCCATCGCCAAAGAGGTGCTCGCCTCCGGGCGACCCCTACCACGGCCCGCCTGCATCATCGCCGGCGGAGAGACCACGGTCACGGTCAAAGGAGAGGGCAAAGGGGGAAGGAATCAGGAGTTGGCCCTCATGGCCGCCATATGCCTTGAGGGTCACGAGGATGCGGCCATCGTCTGCCTGGCTACCGACGGCACGGACGGCCCCACCGATGCTTCCGGGGCCCTGGCCGATGGGAGCACCGTACGTCGCGCCGCGCAACTCGGCCTAGACCCTTGGGAGCACCTGGCCCGCAACGACTCTTATCCCTTCTTCGCCGCCCTGGGAGACCTGCTCCTCACCGGCCCCACTCACACCAACGTGAACGACCTGGCCTTCATCTTCGTCTGGTGAGCGGCGCAATTAGGGCTTTTGGAAGATCGCCTTACACTGAGCCTGAGCTTCGGCAAGCACGCCGGCAGCGTCCAGGTCCTGTTCAATGACCTGGTGCAGGGCGGTGAAGATGATCGGACCGAGTTGCGCCAGCAGCTCGGTCTGCGAATAGGGCAACAAGATCAGATGATCTACAGACTCCCGGCCGATGGCCGCCACATCCTCCCCGACGGCCTTCTTATAACCCTCCGAGTTGGCCAGGGAGCGGCGAGGAGGCAGTCTCTGCCCTGCGGCCTCGGCGTAATCCGAGAGAAATCGGATCAACTTGGCGGCTTCCATGGGGTGTTTGCAATTCTTGGTGATAAAATAACCTTCAACGGCCCCGTAGGAGAAATTCCCCCGATCCCTGGGTAACGGGAGCATCTTCCAGGCAAAGTTCCACTTATAGGGCGTGTTCAGCCCACCCCGATCACTGTACCAACCCAGCCAAATCCCGCAAAAGCCCCGCATCGCCGCCTCATAAACCCCTCCCCGAGAGAATCTCTCCCGTACGGTCGCCGGGTCCGGGGCCACACCATGCCGGTTGAACAGATCAGCATACCACTGCACGGCCTCGACCGTCAACGGATCATCCAACGTCGCCTGCGAGGGATTGGCGATGTCATCTACGATCCTCCCGCCATGCAGGTAGACAAAGACCAACGGATCGGCCGATTCCACCGTCGTGCAAAAGCCGATGAGGCTTGCCCCCTCCTGAGCGGGCAGCCCCTCCGGGTAGTTCATCTTCACGGCCAGCTCCACAAAATCCATGAGATTCCAAGTCGGCGGGGGCGCAGCCAGGTTGAGGGCCTTGAGCCGATCGGCATTCACATAGGTCACATAAACATCTAGGCCGGCCGGCACGCCCCATTGCTGCCCGTTGAAACTGAGGCTCTCCCAAGCTCCTTTGTAATAGTCATCGCGGATAGAGCTCCATTGATCTAACATCAGATCCTCAAGAGGTTGGATCAGGCCCTGGGTGGCAAAGCGAACCGCCGAGCTATCCTCGCGAAAGATGTCCACCCGGGCGTTCTCCACCATGGATTGCAATTGGTTGCCCCAGCGCTGGGCCTCCACGACCTCCACCGTGATCCAGGGGTATTTGGCCTGAAAGGCCTCTAACAAGGGCTTCATGGCCACCGTGTTTTGGCGATAAGCGAAACGCAACACGACCGGCTCAGGCGTGGGGGTGAGCTTGAGCGCACAGCTTGAGGTGAGGAGCAAGAGCAAGAGTAAAGACAAACGCCCGATGAGCCCGTAGATTCGCCCTGATCTCACAGCCGCTTACCTCCCTTCGGATTGAGCCCAAAAGTAGACGCCGATCGCAAGCGTTCACCTTCAAAATAGCCTTGAGACGGCACATTGTCAAACAAGCTCTTTTTTTGCCTCTCTCACTTGGCAGCCTCTAGCGCTTGTGTTAGAATGCTCGCCATGAACAGCTAGATTTCATCTTAACACGAATAGAGCCAAGGGAGGGCTGAGATGAAGAAAAAGACGATCGCGGATATCTCCTGGTCGGGCAAGCGCGCCTTGGTGCGTTGCGATTTCAACGTGCCTCTGGACGCCAACCTGAACATCACCGATGACACGCGCATTCGCGCGGCGATCCCCACGATCCGCTACCTCCTGGACCACGGGGCCATCGTCATCCTCTGTTCCCACCTGGGCCGGCCCAAGGGCGTGACGGAAAGCTTGCGCCTGAACCCGGTGGCCAAGCGTCTGAGCGAGTTACTGGGTAAGCCGGTGAAGAAACTTGACGATTGCATCGGCCCAGAGGTTGAGGCTGCCGTCGCCGCAAGCAAGCCGGGTGACGTGCTCCTGCTGGAGAACCTGCGCTTCTACGCTGAAGAAGAGAAGAATGACCCCGAGTTCGCCCGGAAGTTGGCCAAGCTGGCCGATGTGTACGTGAACGACGCCTTCGGCACGGCCCATCGCGCCCACGCCTCCACAGCGGGGGTCGCCGCTTACCTGCCCGCGGTGGCGGGGTTCTTGATGGAGAAAGAGATCCAATTTCTGGGTGAGGCCATCCAGAATCCCCAGCGCCCCTTCGTGGCCATCTTGGGCGGCGCCAAGATCTCGGACAAGATCGGCGTGATCGAGAACCTCCTCGCCAAGGCGGATACCCTGCTCATCGGCGGGGGCATGGCCAATACCTTCCTCAAGGCCAAGGGGTACCAGATGGGCGACTCCCTGGTTGAAGAGGGCTCGGTCCAGCTCGCTGCCGAGCTCCTGCAGAAAGGGGGCAGCAAACTCGTCTTGCCCGTGGACGTCGTCATCGCCGACGCTTTTTCCGCCGAGGCCAAGAGCCAGGTGGTGAGCGCCGATAGCGTTCCGGCGGGGTGGCGTGTGCTGGACATCGGCCCCAAGAGCGTGGAGTTGTTCGCCGAAAAGATCAAGGGGGCCAAAACGGTGGTCTGGAACGGCCCCATGGGGGTCTTTGAGTTCCCGCCCTTCGCCAAAGGCACCTTCGCCATAGCCAAGGCCCTGGCCGATTCGGGCGCGACGACGATCATCGGCGGCGGCGATTCGGTAGCGGCCGTAGAGCAATCGGGCCTCGCCGAGCGCATTACGCACATCTCCACCGGCGGCGGCGCCTCACTGGAGTTCCTGGAGGGCAAGGAGTTACCCGGCATCGCCGTTCTGAACAACAAATAAAGCCTTTGCATCCCTCCATCCCTCGCCTGGGCTCAGGCGAAGGGATGGGGGCAAGAGGGCAGGATATACCGGACGTGCAAGATGGAGAACAGGATCAGGCGGATCGCCGTATTGACCAGCGGGGGCGATAGCCCGGGCTTTAACCCCTGTATCCGCGCCGTAGTGCGCATGGCCTTGTATTACGGCTGGGAGCCTTACGGCGTCCGCGAGGGTTTCACCGGCCTGCTCACCGGCGAGATCGTGCCGCTCACCTCTCGCTCGGTGAGCGGGATCATCAGCCAGGGAGGCACCTTCCTCGGCTCGTCCCGCAACGAGGCTTTCAAGACCCCTTGCGGCTTGCGCGAGGCCCTGCGCCACCTGAATGAGGCGGCCATCGACGCCCTGGTCGTCATCGGGGGCGACGGCAGCCAACGCGGCGCCCGCACCCTGGCCGAAGCCGGGTTCCCCACAGTGGGCATTCCGGGGACCATAGAGAACGACGTCTATGGGACGGATATCTCCATCGGCGTAGATACAGCCCTGAACACGGCCCTCGACGCCCTGGACCGTATCAAGGATACGGCCTCCTCCCACCAACAGGCCTTCCTGGTGGAGATGATGGGCAGCAAATCGGGATACCTCACGCTCATGGCGGGTATCGCCGGCGGAGCGGAGATGATCTGCATCCCCGAAGTGCCCTTCACGCTGGAGCAGGTCGCTGCCGAGGTGGCCGACGCCTACGTCCGGGGCAAGAAGCATTGCATCGTGGTCGTGGCCGAGGGAGCCAAGCCCCAGGCAGCGGCCATCGCGGACTATTTGCGAGAGCACCAAGAGGAAACCGGATTCGGCGTGCGATTGAGCACTTTGGGACACATCCAGCGCGGTGGCTCGCCCACCGCCTATGACCGCCTGCTGGGCACGCGCTTCGGCGCGGCCGCCGTGGAGCGCCTGCACCAAGGGGTGAGCGGCATCATGGTGGGGCTCCGCGATGGGCAATTGGTGTATCCCTCGCTGGCCGAGGTCACCGAGGGCACGCCGCAGATAGATGAGAGCTACTACGAGCTGGCCAGAGTGTTGGCCCGTTGACCTGAGACAAAACGAGACGCCGGAACGGCCTCATACTCCCCGTTCGTCCGGCGTCTCGCTGATTTCGGCCTGCTTGTGCTTTACCTTCGCCCCGTCTGGGCGGCCACAGCAGCAGCGGCCCTGGCCACCATCTCCGGATCGCCCAGGTAGTAATGGCGGATGGGCTTTAGCTCATCGTCCAACTCGTAAACCAGGGGTATCCCGGTGGGGATATTCAGCTCGGTGATCTCCTGATCGGAGACATTATCCAGATACTTGACCAGGGCGCGGATACTATTGCCGTGGGCAACGACAAGAACCCTCTTGCCCGACCTGATGGCAGGGGCGATCGTCTCATGCCAGTAAGGCAGGGTGCGCGCCAGGGTATCCTTCAAGCTCTCCGTGCGCGGTAGCTCATGGGGCGCAAGCGTCGCATAACGAGGGTCACGCCCTGGGAAACGCTCGTCACTCGGGTCTAGGGGAGGCGGGGGCACATCGTAACTCCGCCGCCAAATATGCACCTGCTCAGGCCCGTAGCGTTCCACCATCTCCATCTTGTTCAGGCCCTGTAAGGCGCCATAGTGCCGTTCGTTCAGGCGCCAGGAGTTGTAGATCGGGATCCACATCAGATCCATCTCTTCCAAGATGATCCACAGGGTCTTGATGGCGCGCTTGAGCACTGAAGTAAAGGCCAGATCAAACGTATAGCCCCCCTCTTTCAGCAGGGCCGCGCCAGAGCGGGCCTCCTCTATCCCCTGTTCCGAAAGGCCCACATCCGTCCAGCCGGTGAAGCGGTTTTCCAGATTCCAGATACTCTGACCATGCCTGACGAATACGAGCTTGTGCATCGCAAAACTCCGCCTGTAAGATAAACCTCGCCTCAAATGTCCATACACCCTGAGCGTATAGCGCTTCCAGATATTTTGCCTGATATGAGGCCAGGCGTCAAATCCCTCCTGCGCTTGCGCCAAGGCCCTGCACACGCGCAACCACACGGCCTATAGCGTTGCGCATCGGCGGAAAACCCGCCAAAGCGCGCCCAAAGGCTATGCCCACGGTAAAGCGGCCCGGCGCTCGCTCCACTACATCCTGCTCAGGATCTCTTTTTTCTTGGCATCATACTCTTCTTGAGAGATGAGCCCCCCGTCCAGCATCTCCTTGAGCTTCTTCAGGGCCACGACGGGATCCTCCGGGGCCTTCGCCGGCGCTGCCTGGCCTGAGCCGGCCAATCCCTCCGAGATGATCTTGGCCGCTGCGAGGCCGGTGCCCAAGCCCATGCCCAATTGCGTGGTCTCCCCTGCCGTGCCGCCAGCCTTGGCCGAATCGCCGATAGCCCGCGCGGCCTTGAACTTGAGATACCGGTCCATATCGCCGATGGCGCCCATGGAGGCAGCCTCATCTATGGCCGCGCTGGTCTCCTCGGTGGGGCTGATGGAGAGGATATAGAACTGTTTCAGTGCCAAGCCCAGGGCGGCAAAGTCGTCGCGCAGCTTGACGCGCGTCGCCGCCGAGATCTCCTCAAACAGGGCCGGCAGGTCCAGGATGGATTTAGCGTTCTCGCCCAGGAGATCCGTCAGGCGGCTCACGATCATGCTGCGCAGATAGTCGGTGATCTCAGGCGTCGTATAATAGCCTCGCGCCCCGACGATCTGGGCCACGAAACGCTGCGGCTCGCTAACCTGCATGTTGTAGGTGCCATGGGCCCGGATGCGCACCATGCGCAAGACCTCATCGCGCAAAGCGATCGGCTCTTTGGTGCCCCAACGCTGGTCCAGGAGATCCGTGGTGTTGACAAAGTAACACTCGGCGGTAAAGGGGGTGTTGCCACTAAAGACCCCCCTCACCAGGTTAATCAACAAGGGGATATTGAGCGTGGTGAGGGTATGCCGCCCTGGGCCAAACGTATCCAAGGCCTTGCCATCGCGGAAGAACACCGCCGCCTGCCCCTCGCGCACGATAAGCTGTGAGCCGATGCGAAAGTCACCCGGCCCCTGAGAGGGGACGCGCCGCACAATATCCGTAGCGGCCATATCAGGGCATTCAATGACGTCTAAAATCCGTGCCATCGGTTTCTCTCCTTTCTCACTTACGCCCAAGCTGAGGGCGCTTACTCAATCAAGATGTCCTGGCGCCGGCTGAAGGCGGTGTTCAACGCCTCCAACTCGCCGATGAGATCATTGGCCTC
>DAOTVR010000217.1:0-14367 GCA_034436315.1 Anaerolineae bacterium | reverse complement strand
CTGGCGTCGCCCGACGTAGGATCGGCTTAAGCTCGCCAACGATCTCAGACTGATCCACCTCACGAGGAGGCATAACGACCCGGCCCATCTCCATACCCCGGGCCGTTTCAACGATGACCTGGTCGTTGACCTGTAAATCTTGCACCTCGCCGGGCAAGAAATAGTAGACTTTTCCCACTCCCCTGAACTTGACTCCACAAACTATTGGCATAGTAAAATGGCCCTTATCCCCGCTTTTAAGCCGAAGCAAATCGTGGCCACCTGAGCAACATAACCTCCAGGACTAGACGAGGATTCACATTGTGCTCAAGTTGCTCCAAGGCGAGTTCTATGCTGCGCACGGCCGCCTCGGCAGAAGACAAATCGTGATAGCGTGCCTGCAAGCGCAACGTCTCCAGATAATCAAGGTTGACTACAAGCTCCTCACATCCACAGCCCAGCAACATGACATCTCGCCACCATGTCTGCCAGAGACGCAATATCTCAGATAGGTCATTGCTGCCGGCGAGTCGCTCGGCAGCTCGGATCTTGTCCACTCTACCCTGGCGTAACAAGCTAAGCAGTTCTTCAAGGCGATGCTTTCGCTCAGCCAGGAGCGACGGATCCTCCACCGCACGAATCGCCCAGCCAATTCTCCCGGCCGACAACCGTGCCAGCACCCTGGCCAGTTCAGGCGGCACATCCCCGCGCGTGAGCAAGCAACGTTCAATGGTCTGACAGGGCACCCCACGAAGCGGCAACACCTGGCAGCGAGAGACAATGGTTGGCAAAAGTAAGCCTGCGTCAATGGCCGTGAGGATCATCACCACCCGAGAGGGCGGTTCCTCTAAAGTCTTCAGCAAGGCATTCGCAGCTTCTACCGTGGCGGTCTGAAAGTCGGTGATGATACACACTCGCCAGCGGCCTTCATAAGGTGAAAGGGCGAGCTCTCGCTGCACCTGGCGTATTTGGTCGATCTTGATCTTGGCTCCATCCGGCTCCACAAACGTAAGATCAGGGTGAGCCTGTCGCGCGGTTTTGGTACATGCGCGGCACACACCACAAGGAGGCGCATCGCCCGTACAATTCAGAGCTGCCGCCAGCTCTCGCGCCAAATGAGTCTTGCCGATATTGGCCGGCCCCGTGAACAAATAGGCGTGAGCGATGCGCTCAGAGTCAATCGCGCCCTGCAATAGCGCAACAGCCCATTCGTGCCCTATCGTCTGCCACATATGCTCATAAGATGTCTCATGGCTTTTATCGTCTTATTGTACTATGCGTCCTGGGGGTGTCCAAATAGACATAGCGAACCTCTTGCTCATAGGCGCCGTCACGTATGGAAGCCATCGGTCCTCTCATTAAACTGAACTTGATTTTCCCGTCATTTCGGTTTATGCTCTGAGCGCAAACACCTGCCATATAACTTCTTGGAAGAGGCAATACATGCATTTGGGCAAAGGGGATCTCCTACGCGCCGCTCTGGAGAGGCAGAACACCTCCGGTCTAGTCCCTTACGGCGAGATGCACTTTGATCAAGGTTTCATCTGCAAATACTATGGCCGCCATCCCTCCACCTTCACATGGCGGGATGAGTTGGAACTATCGCTGGAGATTGGCCGCGGGCTGATCAAGCCTTTTTGGTATGGCAGCATCTTCACAACCCCTGAGGGCGATAAGGTGGATACACCTGCGAAGGTGGAAACGATGATCGTGCGCGGCGGACTGGACATGCAGGGTGTCCCTGCAGCCGAGGCCCATGAGATGCGCCTGGCCATCCAGGCTTGTCAGCGCGCTGGGGTCATCGCCGTCGCTCAACTCGGCGGCACGCTTTGTTACGCCTGGCGCACCACCGGCTTTGAGCGCTTCATGACCGCCCTCTACGCCGAACGTCCTTTTGCCGAGTTGATCCTTGAACGCACCGTTGAACGCCAGCGCCGCTGTGCGGAGACGCTCGCCGACCTTGGCTTTGAGGCAGTGATGTTTAGCGATGACATCGCCGGTAACATGGGGCTTTTTATCTCCCCTCGCCTCTTTCGCGAGCTGATCATCCCCGGCTATCGGCGCATTCTAGAGCCGCTCATCCAAGCGGGGACACGGATTATCTTTCACTCTGACGGGATCATTACTCCCATCTTGGATGACCTTATCGCCTGCGGGATCGCCGCCTATCACTCTATAGAGTACGGGCTAAATGACCTGCGTACCATAATCGCTCATTACGGAGATCGCCTCTCTTTGTGGGGCAACGTGAACTGCGATGTAATCCATGCCGGCCCCGTAGAGGAGATCCCTCACCTCGTACAAGAGTGCCTGGAGGCCGCAGCCGGCTTCCCCGGATATGTTATGTCAACGGATAACTCCATCTTTGAGGATATCCCTGTGGAGCACTTTCGCCTCTATCATCAGGCACTGGCCCGATACGGTGTGGCTGTAGAACCATTATAAGGCTTTTTCCATCAACTGTGCCCAAGGTATCAACCTCTTCGTGCCATGATCTCCGCTTATTAAGAAGGCTAATACGCGCGACCTATCATCGCGCTTTTGCTTTATCCATCTGCCTTATCCTGCTTCTCATCGCCTGCCGGCCTATGACCGAAGAGAGGCTCCCACCCTTTGCTCTGATTCCACCTAGCTCCACCATAAGCCCCCCAACGCTGACAAACACCCCGACGCAAACCCTTTCTCTACCTACCCCTCGCCCCCAACGAAGCCCTACACCCCATTTGGCGGCAACAGCTACTCGGCGCGCCGAGTCGTTCGCTTGGCTCGCCAATGCTGCTTTGGGACCCTATGCATCCGCCCAGGAGCCCTTGGAGGAGATGGAGCGTCACGCCCGAGCTGAGGGCCATGTCACCCTGTATGCCGACAGTGCTCGAGCCATAGCTGCCGTGGAATCATTTATGCACGCTTACCCAGGGTTAGAGGCCGAGATACAAGCCCTGGGGAGCTACGATATCTACCTGCGCCTAGCCGAGACTTTGCAAAACGGAAGGCACGAAGCCGACCTCTATCTGGCCAGCGATCCCCCTCGTACTCTGAGCCTATTAAGCCAGGGCCAGATCCATAATTACATATCTCCAGACCTGGCCTCTTCGCTTCCTCAGAATATGAGGGAACCTCTACTCGTCCATCATTGGACAGCTCTCATGCTCATCTGCAGTCCCACGCTCTCGCAAACCGATCCTATTAAGAGCTGGTGGGACCTAACCCTTCCTAAATGGCGCGGGCGCGTGGTCCTGCCCGATCCGATCAACCACGAGCCGACTCTCTATTTGCTAGTAACCCTTGCCCAGCATAGCGAAGAACTGGCCGAAACGTACTCTAGTCAGTTCGGACGCCAGCTCGCTTTGGATGCGGATTGTCCCAACGCCGGCTACCAATGGATCAAGGACCTCCTGGCCAATCAACCCGTGCTCTTGCCCGGTGATGCCGATGTCGCTTTCAAAGTGGGTGATCCCCGGTCAGAAGAGGCTTGGATCGGCCTATGTAGCTACGAACGCTTCGCCAAGGTGGGCCTAGGCGAGCTCTCCTTCACTCCCTTACTTGAGGTCGCTCCCGCTGCAGGCCTCCGATGGCCCACCTATTTGGGCATCGTAGACCGCTGTTTGCACCCTCAATCCGCCAAACTGCTGGCCCGCTGGCTCATGGGAGACACTTCGGGGAAGGGAGGATACGCGCCCTGGTATGAGCCCGGCCTTTACCCCGCCCGCGCAGACATACCCGACCCTCCCGGTGTCCTTCCGCGCCAAGCGCTAGAGGCACGTCTGTGGACACCGGACTATACCTACGTCAACGCCCATCTACAAGCGGTACGCGATCATGTAGCCGCGCATATCGGCCACCCTGTGGGTGGCCGATAGGAGAGATGGTCAGCGACGCGTCTCTCCCATAGGCTCCTACTTGGCCAGCTCCTCAAACCTGGCCATGATTCCCAAGGCCGGATCCAGAGGCACAACTGCCCTCTTGACGTCTTTGGGGATGACGATCGTGGGAGTTGGGCGAATCGTCTTACCCTCAAACTGTGGTAGCCATTGCTTCTCCGCCTCAAGCATCTCACTGGCCATCTCGCGGATCTCCTTCAGGGTCAAAACCGCCGAAGTGAGCGGATCCAGGGCACAGGCGTGAACGATTTTCTCCGGATCCCCAGTGAGCGCGGCCTCCACGGCGAGCCGCTGCACGTTGATGTTGGTCATGTTGAGAGCAGCACATTGTGAAGGAAGGTCGCCCACGATCGTCTTGTGCAGCCCGGTGCGATCGGCATAGATCGGCCCCTCCGCGCAGCAATCCGCCGGCAAGTTGGTGATCATCCCCTCGTTCTTGACGTTGCCGTTGAACTTGAACGTCTTGCCCGTCTCAAGGGCCTCAATGATATAGGAGCCGTACTCAATGCTCCTCGGCGGCAACTTGGTCGGGGCGCCCGCGAGGATATCCCGGTTCTCATATTTGGCAGCCACGCGCTCGCAGAAGGTATAGTACGCCCCTGACTCACCACCAAAGGCCGGCTCATCACAGTAGAGGTCCAGCGCCTTTTTATTTTTGCGGAAATAGGGCAGATACTCTGAAAGGTGCCCGGTGGACTCGGTCATAAAATAGCCGAAATGCCGAAAGACCTCGCCACGAACCTTCTCATTGACATAGTATTCGGGCTGCTCAAATCTCTCCCGCAGAATCGGGTAGAGATCGCGTCCCTTATGCTCTAGCTTCAGGAACCAAGCCATGTGATTGATCCCGGCACAAAGAAAATCGATCTCCTCCTTAGGCACTCCCACATAGCCCGAGATGAGGTCCATCGTGGTTTGCACACCATGGCACAGGCCCACAAAGTTGACTCGCGTGGTTCCCAACGCCCAACAGACCATGGCCATGGGGTTCACATAGTTGAGCAGCAAGGCCTTTGGGCAAAGCTCCTCCATATCACGGGCCATATCTATCGCCACCGGGATGCTCCTCAATGCCCGAAACACGCCGCCCGGTCCAAGCGTATCGCCAATACATTGGTCAACGCCGTACTTCAAGGGGATCTTGTAATCGTACTCAAACCCCTTGATCCCCCCGATCTGGAAAGTGGCGATGACATAGTCCGCTCCCCTTAGGGCCTCTCGGCGATCAGTTGTCGCATATGCCGTCGCAGCGAGGTTGTTCTCCTTGATAACCCTTTGGGCGAATGCCTCCACTTGCGAGATCCTCGTCCTGGTTGGAGCCATGAGGGCGAACTCCGTATGCTCCAGCCCCGGCGTGGCCATGATGTCTTCCATCAGCGTCTTGCAAAAGACGATGCTCCCCGCCCCAATAATGGCTACTTTCATGTTCCGCCTCCATCAGAATGATTTCCCAACCCAACCGGAGATCACTCATCTCCGTTCCTATTGTGATCGCGAAAGCGGCAAACTGTCAAGCGCCATGTTCCCCATCCCAAGGTGAGAGCAGGCGTGCTCCGGCGAGATTGTGTGATGGGCAGCCCGGCCCCAGAAAAGCACTTGGCTTCAGGGTTTGCCCGGCAGCTTTTCCGATGTCTCCGCCTTGTCTTCACGTCATTGCAAGGCGTCGTTGCGCGTCTATAATATGAGGACAAATTCACATCTGATTTCACCCAAGATGGTCGGGTGGTGAAGGGGGAATGTGCGATGAAAGGTTACCGTTTGCTGGTGATCGCTCTGACCTTGGCCCTTCTGCTGGCTTCACTGCCAGCTCACGCAATGAGCCCGGATAGGCAAAGGCCATCGCCAGAAAACCGGTCCTCCTCATCCCTGACATGTGCAGAGATTCCCCTGCAGGCGCGCCTCAAAATCGATCCCGACCTCCTCAAGCAACTGCTTAACGCTAAACAGGATACGCTGAGCCAAAGCCGGTACGAGCCCCCTTCTCGGACCACCTTTCTCGTATATCTTCACGAACAGGCACCTCTTAGTGACCTGATGGCTTTGCCTAACCGGCAGGAGCGACGCGAGCGCTTGGTTGAGCGCTTGCAGCGCACCGCCCATAGCAGCCAGGCCGGGCTTGTATCCTATCTGGATCAACAACTCCAAAAAGGCGCCATCAGTCGCTACCAGAGCTACTGGGTGTTTAACGGTTTGGCCGTGGATGGTGATTTGGAGACGGCAATCCAACTAGCCCTGCGGCCTGAGGTGGAATCCATTCGCCCCAATCGCCTCCATCGCCTGCCTGCGCCCGAAGCCAAGGCCATGCCGCAAGCGGATAGCGAGGTGGCTTGGGGCATAGCCCAAATTCGGGCAGATCGGGTCTGGCAAGAATACAGCATCACGGGTGCAGGCATCGTCGTCGCCAACATAGACTCGGGCGTAGATTGGACCCATCCGGCCCTCCAACGCAAATATCGTGGCTACAATCCGGCAAACCCTTCTGCCTCAGTTCATGACTACAACTGGATTGATTTCACCCGAACGTACACCAATGCCCCAGGGCCCAACCGAGGACACATCAGCAACGTTTCAGATCACGGAACGCACACGATGGGCACGATGGTCGGCTCAGACGTGGAGGGCCAAAACCTGATCGGCGTCGCCCCGGGGGCCAAGTGGATTGCCGTCAAAGCCTTTGATGATCGTGGCAACGCCACAGATGAGAACCTGCATGCAGCGTTCCAATGGTGCCTGGCTCCTACGGACCTGCAAGGCAACAACCCCGACCCACGCAAGGCACCTGACGTTATCAATAATTCTTGGGGAGATGATAACGGCGCAGACGAGACCTTTCGGCGCGACGTGATCGCCATGCGCGCCGCGGGCATCTTTTGTACCTTCTCGGCCGGCAACGCTGGCCCCGATTCGGGCACTGTGGGCTCGCCGGCCAGCTTACCGGAGGCTTTTGCGGTAGGAGCGACAGATGCTCGGGATAGCATCGCTTCCTTTAGCGCACGAGGCCCCTCCCCTTGGGGAGAGATCAAACCCGATGTATCGGCGCCTGGAGTAGATATTCGCTCCTCAATCGCCGGCGGCACCTACGAAGGAGGGTGGAACGGCACCTCTATGGCTGCGCCTCATGTCGCCGGCCTTGCCGCTCTTCTCTTGCAAGCCGCACGTATCTCAGGGGCAAGCCTGGATATCACTACCACCGAGCACATCATCACCAACACAGCAGTTGACCTGGGAGTCTCTGGTGCAGACAACACCTACGGCTACGGGCGCGTTGACGCTTATCAAGCGGTTGGCACAGTCATTCGGTCGGGCACCTTCGCTGGCCGAGTGACCGAGAAGAGCACCGGTATGCCCCTAGCCAACGTGCTCATCGTCATGTATAACACGGCAACGGGTGGGCGAGCCTCAACCCAAACAGCCGAGGATGGTTCCTACTCCTTCGCCGTTGCCCAGGGAATATACAACGTCACGGCGAGCAAGTTCGGTTACCAAGAGAGTATCGTTCACAACGTACAAGTATTGGCCAACACGACGACTCAGCTTGACTTCTCTTTATCTCCCTTGCCTAGAGGCACCGTCCAAGGGCGCGTAACCCGCTCAACGGATGGGCAGCCCGTACCCGCGACAGTGAAGCTGCTCGGGACCCCGGCACAAACGACCGTAGACGGCCAGGGTTATTACACGCTTACAATCCCTGTGGGCACTTATACGGTGCGCGCGACAGCCACAAGGCCAGGATATCGCGGTTCCGAAGTGCGAGACGTCACGTTGATCGAGGGAGAGACCAAAGTGCTCGATCTCACCCTGAGCCCGGCCCCGCGCATACTGCTCGTTGACGCCGATGCTTGGAAAGCTACCAATACCTTGGCTTACTACCAGGGCGCTCTAGACAACTTGCTCTACAGCTACGATACATGGGCCATCTTGGATCCGCCGCACGATAACCCCTCGGCGAACAAGCTAGCAGAGTATGAGCTTGTGATCTGGTCTCAGCCCAAGACTTCGCCCGGCTACATCGAGGCCTGGAATTCTCTGGCAGCCTATCTAGATCGCGGCGGACGACTTTTCATCAGTGGAGAGGATATCGGCTATTGGGATCATCTAAATGAGGCCTACCAGGACTATCTGCATGCGCGTTACCTTCGCGACGATGGCGGTATGGCCTCCCTTTTAGGCATCCGGGGCGACATCCTGGAGGGGATCGCCCTGGAGTTTAACACCCCTGATAGTGCCAGAAACCAAACCGCTCCCGATGCCCTTGTTCCTTACGATACGTTGGCCAGGCCCATCATCGCTTCCCGCTCTAACACGCTCTTTGGGCTACGCGCCGATCCTTGCACCTATCGTGTCATCTACCTTGGTTTTGGCCTGGAGGGAACAGGACCTCAAGCAGCTCGTGAACAACTCCTCTTGCGCGCCATCAACTGGCTCGCCGCTGCCAGACCAGCCCAAAAGGTGAGTCTATACTCGCCCAGCTTTTCCCTGGTCGGAGCGATTGGTAGCTCCATCGCTCACGATGTGGTGATCATCAACGAGGGCCTAAACAGTGCGCGCTTTCGGCTCTCTTTGAATGCACCGGGGTTCCCGGCAAGGCTGGTGAATCCCATCACGGGGCAAACGATCACCGAAACCCCTGAGATGACGCCCTGCGCGGCGCTTCCCCTGCGCTTGTTGGTAACTATTCCTCAAAACGCCATCCCGGCGAAGACGGAGACCATTACCATTAGGGCGATTGCTTCCAGTTCGCCGACCGTCAGTGCTACCCAAACCTTAGAGATCACCGCTCTAGCGCCCTGGAACCAGGTGACTAACCTGCCCACGCCCCGTTATCGTTTGGGCAGTGCGGCATGGGGTTGCGCGCTCTATACGTTCGGGGGGCTGCTGAACGACGAGAACGGAACGATCACGAACACCGTTGAGATATTTGACCTCAGAACGCAAACGTGGTCTAGAGGGATGCCGAAACCCACTCTGGCCGCTAACTATGCCACAGCTCAGCTCGGCACGCTCGTGTACCTGATCGGCGGCTGGGATCCCAACTCGCCCACCGAGTTTTTGAATTGCGTAGAAGTCTATGACCTCGCGGCCAATCGCTGGGCTGTTGCTCCCCCATTGCCCAAGCCGTTGGCCGGCATGGCTGCGGTAGCTGCAGGGGGCAAGATATATGCCTTCGGCGGCCGCGGGAAGGACGGCCCCTCAAAAGACACGTATCTATACGACCCTCAGACGCGCACTTGGTCTCAAAGAGCTCCTTTGCCCATGAACGTGTCCTATGGCCAGGCCGTCAGCTTGGGCAGTTTCATCTATCTCGCGGGCGGCTGGCCTAACAGCGCGGACCTTTTGCGTTACGACCCGGCCTCTGATTCCTGGGCCACCCTATCCCCTATGCATGTTGGCCGCCAAGGCTTCGCGATGGCTGCTGTAGACGGATTCCTCTACGTCGCTGGCGGGGGCAACGAGTGGAATGGGATAACCTCCGTGGAACGCTATGACCCCCTTAGCGACTCCTGGACGGAGCTTTTGCCCTTGCGCGTCGGTGATAGGGGCGGCTGCACGGGCGCATTCCTGGACGGCAGACTCTATGTGCTAGGTGGCACCAGCATAGCAGCTAGCACCATTGAGAGCCTGGAACTCAAGCCCCTTCTGGGTGGTTCGTCCTTCAGTGTGAGCGCGCCCCGAACCAAGATAGGTGATACTCTGCGCTATACCCTTTGGCTACAAAACCCTAGCCCGACGGGCGTTCGCGTGAGCTGGAAACATCCTCTACCAGAGCTGTTGGATTACGTCCAGGGTTCAGCCACGGGAGGCGCCGTCTATGACCCATCGCGCCGAGAGCTAAACTGGACGGGCAACCTTGAAGCGTCCGGGACCATCTCATTCACCTTTTCAGCCGCAATCAATCCCCTCACTGCCGACGGTACAATTATCACCAGCACCGTAACCGCAACCGCTGGGGGCTGCACGCCCATTGAATTGGCCGCTACAACCCAGGTTTTCAAGCCAAGCCTAGCTCGCTCCACCCTCCAAGTAGACAAAGCCGAGGCAGCTCCTGGTGACGAGTTGCGCTATACCATCCAATTGATGAATAGCTCCCCCTTTACCGTCAGCAACGCCTCGCTGACAGCTCGCATCCCCAACTCCACCACGCTTATCCCTGGCAGCCTCGTCGGTGCCGCCTATAACGCTGCGCAGAATCGCGTTGAGTGGATGGGAGCTCTGCCGCCAGCGGAGTCGGCCGAGCCAACCTTCCAATGGATTGACGCAACCGGCGGCCAACCGTTGTCACTATCCGATGACTCTTGTGTCGGCCCCCTGGACTTGGGCTTTGAGTTTGAATTCTACGGCCGCCGTTACGCCACAATCTATGTCAATAGCAACGGCATGGTGCTCTTTGAAAGCTGCAGTCAGGCTTACCGTAATGAGGCCATCCCTTCCTCCTCTGAACCGAACGGTTTCATCGCCCCCTTCTGGGATGACCTGACTCCCGGCAACGGCGCTATCTACATGGCCACTTTCGGGAGAGCGCCTAATCGCTACGCAGTCATAGAATGGCATAACGTTACCTTCTACGGACAATCTGAAAGACAAACCTTTGAAGTGATCCTATACGAGGGCTCAAACAGCATCGTCTTTCAATACCTAGATATCAACGGCTCCCGGGGAATGGGCAGCTCGGCCACCGTGGGCATCGAGAACCAGGATGGCACGGAGGGGATCCAATATCTGTTTAACGGCGAGCCCTCCGAGCACGCGCTCCGAGGCGAGCTTGCTCTCGAAATGATCCAGCCAAGCACGAACAAGGCGTCGGTGCATACGATAGCTTACGCCGTGCGCGTTCACAGCGCACCCCCGCCACTCACTGTCATCCGCAACACGGTTATCATCTCCGATGCGTATGCCACATACACCCGCACCGTTACGACGACGATCTACTCGCCCTTGTTTGATCGTTCCAGCAAGACGGTGCTGCCACCCCGAGCCCTTTCAGGCGATACGGTGACGTATACGTTGCGCTTGATGAACTCGGGCCAGGTTACCGCGACCAACGCTTTCCTGAGCGATACGCTGCCAACGGGTATAACCTATATTCCCGGCAGTCTGAGAGGAGAGGGAGCTACCTACAATGCCGCTCAACAACGCATTGAATGGCGCGGCACACTGCCTCCCGGCGCAATACAGACTATCACGTATCAAGCCAGAGTGAACGCGGGCCTATCCACGAACTATTGGATCACAAACACGGCCACCATCTCCGTCCAGGGTGTGATCATGGGAGCCTTGCAGGCAGGCCTTTTGGTGAACGAGGTTAACTTGGCCGCGAGTGCCAAGGCAGCCAACGCCTCCGAGATCGTTGCCGGCACGCCTATCACTTACACGATCACTGTACGCAATACGGGCCTCGCTCAAGCTGAGAACGTCACGCTGAGAGACCAGCTGCCGGCTATGGTGGACTTGGTACCCGAGTCCCTAGAGGGCGGCATCTACAATGGTGAGCAACGAACGGTGTCCTGGGCAGGCGCCTTGAGGCCAGGCGGGGAGCATATGATGCGTTTCCGAGTCAACACGAGTGTCAACCTCCTTAATGGGACGCTCATCACGAACACCGCAATTCTTGAGGACGGCCACAGTTCCCCTATCACGCTCGTTGCCACCACCAAGGTCCTTCGCGGCGACCTTTCCAGCTCAGATATGTCCGCCAGTCCCGCTTGGTTGATCCCAGGAAACGTGGTGACTTTGACCATCCGGTTACGCAATACAGGCTCAGTTCCCATCGCGGGGCTTTTGCGCTACCGACCTCCTGCCCCGATTGAGATCGTCACAGGGACTGCCTATACGAGCTCCGGAGTCATCACCCAGCAAGGGCAGGAAATAAACTGGCAAGGAACCGTGTTGCCCCAGGCTATGGTCATCTTGCGCTGCCAGGTGACCGCACCACCGGGTACTCCCACCCAGACCGTGATGAACCAGGCCTCGCTGACCGACGCAGGAGGCCTTGAGCGAACCTTACGGACACCCATCATTATCAACGCCCACCTGACATTCTTCCCCGAGGTGCGCAGACTAAGCCAGTGGTAGAGAGTCAGCGCTCCGCCACTCGTTCGTGGCGGAGCGCGAGTATCGTTGGCCAATGTGCTAGGTCGGCGCCGGTCCTACTCTAAAATCCTATGCACTTGTCAAAGGGGCCACCCTATGGTACAATCCCGCCACTGGGTAAGAGAGTTGTAGGACACCTGATGCGCCTTCTTTTTCACTTTATTGACCAGTCTTTATCCTACTTTCTGCTAGCCTCTCAGGTCCCAGGAAGTATCCTGTTAAGCCATAATGTTGGACATCCTCATCTACCTTAGCGAAAGGAGTCTCCGAAGGGACGTATGCAGCAAAGCCACTCCCGAAACGTGTTTGCCACGCTCATAAGAAGCAAATGGACCGAGCGTATTGTGGCCTTTATAGTGATCCCCGCCCTTTTGCTTTACTCGCTGTGGCTACCTCCAGCCTCAATAGGTACCAGGTTATTCCATCTAGATTACCCCCTGATCACGCCCGCTGAAGGCGGTGAAGTTGCCGGCCCGATGGGAGCCGTCCTGCGTGTTCCCGCCGGGGCTGTCGCCAAGCGCTTGCGTATGCGCCTGGTGGCCTTGAACCAAGAAGCGCTCACAGCTCTCAAACCCGACCGACCGGAGGTTCTCGCCGCGCAAAGCCTGCCCTCAGATGTCTTGGTACACTGGCCTCTTTACCATCTTGACGCTCTAGGCACCAGGCCCTCTCAAGCGAGCCTGAGCCTTCCCATACCGCTTGAGGTCGTAGTTACCGAGACGCTTGAGCTCTACGGTTGGGACGGCAAAACCTGGCAGTGGTTGCCTCGGCAATTTGCCACCGATGGCCAGAGCTTGCAAGCCAAGCTCGCGCCGGCTCCCTCGCTGATAGCACTGGTCTCAGCTCAGGCGGGAGAGCCTCGTATTCACCTGGGCGCCTCAGCCGATGGGGCACCCTTGTCCTCCATAGATGCCAAGATGACCAGCGCCAATGTGGTGGGGATCGCCCTAGATGGCGAGGGGAACCTCATCGGCAACCCACCTTCCACTGAAAAGCTGAACGCCAAGGGGCTCCCTCTTCTCCTCTCTATCTCCAACATTGTGGAGGGCATCGTACGCAGCGACTTTGTAGATAACCTGCTCATTGATGACGCAAAGCTCCAAAACCACATCCAGAAAATCGTCGCCTTGGCCACCTCGGGCGGTTACGCCGGCATTGAGATCGCTTATGCCGATATAGACCCCTCCTTGCGGGCCGAGTTCAATGCCTTCATCACCAAGCTGGCCGAGGCATTACATAGTGCCAACAAGATCCTGGCCGTCCGCGTAGATGAGCCGGTGCTCAAAGGGGATAGTTGGGATACCGGTGCATACGACTGGCCGGTCTTGGGGCATCTTGTTGACTGGCTGCGCATCCCCGCCTTCGCTGATCCGACAGCACATGCTCCCGGCGGCGTCCAAGAGAGGCTACTCTCTTGGGCCACTTCCCTGATAGATCGTCGCAAGATCGAGCTTTGCCTCAGCGCCAACGCCCACGATCTCGTGGCGGGGCAACGCAAGAGCATCCCCTATCAAGAGGCCTTGGCTCTACTGGCGTCGGACATCACCACGACAGATCAAGATAAGCTGCTCTCCCCCGGTGAGGCGGTGAACTTCTCCCTGCCTAATGTGAGCAAAAACACCTTGCATTTCGACGAGGACGCCCAAGTCTACTGGTTTACCTGCCACGATAGGGAGGGCAAAGAACACACGATCTGGCTGGAGAACGCCCCTAGCATCGCCCGTAAATTGCAGTACGTTAGCCGTTACGCGCTCGGAGGTGTATCGCTGGAGAACGCGCTAGACGAGCAAAACGACCCTACGATCATGGACGTTGTGCGCAACTATCAGGATAACTTGGCCCCGCCCGCGCCTCGCTTTGCGTACGTCTGGACTGTCGAGGACAGCTCCGGCAAGGTGCTCAGCCAGAAAGTAGCTCCTCTAGACGATCCCGAACTGAGCCTGAACGCGCCGAGCAGCCCGGGCCAGTATGTGGTCAAGGCGGCCTTATCTGACGACGGCGGCGAGACCGTCCTGAGAACGGGGGCACAGCTGAGCTTCCAAGTGCCCTCGCCGACGCCGACGTCCACGCCGACATCCACGCCGACGAGCACGCCTTCACCGACACCGACGTCCACGCCGACGAACACCCCCAAGCCGACCCAGACGCCCAAGCCTACAACGGCCGCCGGCTCCGCGCCCGCGCCTGCAGCGGCCCCCGCAAGAACCGCCGGCTTCTTCGGCTATGGCATCCAGGCCGATATGGTCACCGATACCAATCACGGACGCATCATCAGCCATATCAAGACGTTGGGTTTTACCTGGGTCAAGCAGCAAGTGGAATGGTTCCGTTACAATCCGGCGCCCGGCGTGTATGATTGGGGGCCGCTGGATCGCATCGTAGATTCCTGCAATGCCAATGGGATCAACATACTCTTCAG
>DAOTVR010000216.1:0-5670 GCA_034436315.1 Anaerolineae bacterium | reverse complement strand
CAAGTCCTCCAGAGTCTCCAGCCATTCAATGAGTGCCTCCCAATCATCGACACTTAGGACGGCAAATCGCTTGCCTCTAACGGTTACGAACTGTACAGATTGTAGGCTATCCAACCCGCCCATAGGATCATCTCCCTTCTGTTTATGTTTAGCAACTGCGCTCATGAGGCCTAGATGCCGGGTTGCCTTCTCTCCTAGCCCGCCTCTATTTCGGCGAGCGGCCACATTGCTCAGCATCCCCCTACCTTTTGAACCATTTCATCCGGCCTCGGCGCGTTTCCCGGCACTTCAGCTCCCCAACGCTTCCCTGACCTTCTTGGCCAGATCGTCCGGCGAGAAGGGCTTGGGGAGAAAGTGGATCCCCTCCTCCAGCACCCCCCGCTGGGCGATGGTCTCGGCCGCGTAGCCGGACATGAAGAGGGTCTTGAGGCCGGGCTTCGTGGCCCTGATCCGTTCCGCCAGCTCCTTGCCGCTCATCTGGGGCATCACCACGTCGGTGAGTAGGAGGTGGATTCCGCCATCATGCCGGGCGCATACCTCAAGGGCCTCGTTGGGGTTGGCCGCCTCTAGCACCTGATAGCCCAGCCGCTCCAGGAGCCGGCGGGCCAACTGGCGCAATGCGTCCTCGTCTTCCACCACGAGGATCGTCTCCTGCCCCCCGGCCGGGGCGGCCTTGCGCGCCTCAAGCGGCTGGGGCTTTTCCTCTCCCCGATAGCGGGGGAAATAGATCTTGACCGTCGTGCCCCGTCCCGGCTCGCTGTAGATGTCGATGAAGCCCTCGTTCTGCTTGACGATGCCGTAGACGGTAGATAGCCCCAAGCCCGTGCCCTTGCCGGGGCCTTTGGTGGTGAAGAAGGGCTCAAAGACGTGCTCCAGCGTCTCACGATCCATGCCACAGCCCGTGTCGCTCACCGTCAAGAGCACGTAATCGCCCGGCCGAGCCCAAGGGTGGGCGCGGAGGTAGGCCTGGTCCAAGGTCGCATTGCTCGTCTCCACGACGAGCATGCCGCCCTCGGGCATGGCGTCGCGAGAGTTGACCACCAGGTTGGCCAGGACCTGGTCGATCTGCGAGGGATCCAAGCGCACGGGCCATAGTTCTGCCGAGAGCCTGAACTCCAGGGTGATATCCTCGCCGACGATCCGCCGCAGCATCCGCTCCATGCCCTTTAACTGCTCGTTGAGATCCAACACCCTGGGGGCGATGGTCTGCCGCCGGGAGAAGGCCAACAGGCGCTGGGTGAGCTCGGCGGAGCGCTTGGCGGCGCCGATGATCTCCTGGAGGTCCTGATACAAGGGATCGTGCGGCTCCAGGCGCGCCAAGGCCATGCTGGCGTAGCCCAGGATGACCCCCAGCATATTGTTAAAGTCGTGGGCCACGCCCCCGGCGAGGCGGCCCACGGCCTCCATCTTCTGCGCCTGGCGGAGCTGGGCTTCCAGCTTTTGGCGCTCCTCCTCCATCTGCTTGCGCTCGGTGATGTCGGTGAACATGCCGAAGGAACCGGCGAAGCGCCCCTGTGCATCCTTGAGCGCCCTGGCCGAAACCAACGTCCACAGCGGGGAGCCATCCCGCCGCCTGAAGCGGCGCTCATAGATCTCATCCTCTCCCGCGTGGCGCTTCCTCATGCGCTCCTCGTGAAAGGGCATGTCCTCCGGGAAGAAAAACTCCTCCACCTTGTGGCCAAGCATCTCTTCGGGCGTATAGCCCAACATATCGGCCATGGCCTGGTTGACGTACGTGGTGACATGATCGGCATCCATCGTCCAGATGCCCTCGTTGGCGGTCTCCACCAGCAGGCGATAACGCCCCTCGCTTGCCCGCAACGCCTCCTCCACCCGCTTGCGCTCGGTGATGTCCAGGGCGGTGAAGGTGGTGCCGGCGGAGGGATCAGCGGGGTCCACAAGCGCGGAGCTGAGCAGCACGTTGATGATAGAGCCATCCTTGCGCTGCCAACGGGTCTCGACCGAACCCACGCCCCGCTCCCGAATTTGGGCGTACTTGACGCGGCCCACGAGGTCGAAATCCTCGTCGCTGGGATAGAGCACCCGCGCGCTCTGCCCGATGAGCTCTTCCCGGCTGTAGCCGAGCATCTCGCAGAGGCGCTCGTTGACCTCCAGGAGCCGCCGCTCCGGCGGTGGGGATACCAGCCCGATGCCGACGGGCGCCGCGCGCAAAAGGGCCTGCAGCCTGGCGTTACTCTCCGTTAGCGCCCTCTGCGCCGCGCGCTCCTCGGTTTGGTCGCGAAAGGCCAGCACCACGCCGATGATCGCGCCCGCCTCGTCGCGGATGGGCGCGCCGCTATCGGCGATGGGCCGCTCCGCGCCGTCTTTGGCGAGGAGCAGGCTGTGATTAGCCAGCCCCACCACCGCCCCCTCGCGCAAGACGCACTGCACGGGGTTTTCCGCCGCCGCGCGGGTCTCCTCGTTGAGGAGGCGAAAGACCTCCTCAATGGGCCTTCCTCGGGCCTCGGCCTCCGTCCAGCCGGTGAGCCGCTCGGCCTCGGGGTTCATCTGTTTGACCGCGCCGGCGGCGTCGGTGGTGAGGACCGCGTCGCCGATGCTGTAGAGGGTGGTGCGGAACCACTTCTGGGCCTCCTGCTCGCGCCGCTCGGCCTGGTAAAGCTCGCGGTAAAGCCGCGCCTGCCGCTGGCGGTAGCCGTAGATAGCCGTCAGCGCGGCGAGGAGGATAAAGACGACCGTGAAGAAGGCCACGACCCCGGCGCGGTAGCGCGCCTCGGCGAGGATCTCGGCCAGGTCCACCTTGGCCACCATGAACCAGGGCGAGCCGGGGATGGGCCGCAGGTCGGCCAAGACCTTCACCCCCCTGTAGTCCCGGCCCTCGAACATTCCTTGCTTTCCGAGCGCCGCCTGCACCGACGGAAGCTCCGTGCGGCTCAACGGCAGGCGAAAAGAGAGGGCCGCGCCGGGCCGAAAGCGCAGGTCATTCAAAAAGAGCACCTCCTCGCCCTCAACGCGCACGAGCAAGGTCTCGGCGCTCTGGCTGGGGACGGGCCAGGAGCAGATCAGGGGATAGAACACATCGGCGGCGTTAGCTCGCAGCACCATCGCGGCCAACGGCCGGCCGCCCGCATCCAGGACGGGAGCGATAGCGTCCAGGTGGATATGGCCCAGCGAGCAGCGGTAAAAATCGCTTAGCACTGCCTCGCCGCGGGCGAGGGTTTCCTCCAAGGCCCGCCGCTCCTCGGGCTCCAGCGGGGCCGGCTCCGCGAGGAGGGGAATCGGCGCCTGGCCGCGCGGATCCACCAGGAGCATGGCGGCGTAGATGCCCATCTCCTGATCTGGCTTGAGGCGCTCCTCCAAGTCCGCCTGAAGGCTGGAGCTTTGGGAGCCTTGAAGCCACTCGGCCACCGCCTCACGTACCAAGGGACTGTTCGCCAGGCGGCGGGCGTCGTCGAGCAGCAGTTGCCGCCACTGAACGATCTGCCCGGCCTTTAGCTCGGCGATAGCGGCGAGCTCGTGGTATTTCTCCTGCCGGATGCGGCGAAGCTCATTTTGATAATACGCCAGGCCTGCAGCGACGATCAATAGCGCGGCGAGAACAAAAAAGGCCACCCAGCGCCACCGGATGGCCGGAAGATGGATGCCCTCTGCCGTAACCCCTTTGACCGAGATGCCCTTCTTGCCCATGATGTCCCTCCGCACCAAGTGCCCATGCACCCTATAAACATTATACGAACTCTTGCATCTTACGTCAATGGGCGGGGCATAAAGTCCGGCACGCTGCCTTCCGGGCGGCAAAGGGCTGCACAAGACCAAAGGCCGGCAACGATGCCGGCGTGCCAAAAAGTCCGGCACGCTGCCTTCCAGGCGGCAAAGGGCTGCACAAGACCAAAGGCCAGCAACGATGCCGGCGTGCCAAGCCTCCTTTGTCGAGCGACTTTGGAAACGCCCTGGCCGCACCGGCCGTAGCCGCAGCTTGGGTCTTAAAAGATCGCGGAGCACACAAAGACAGATGAGCTCTTCAGCGGTCACCGATCGGCAAGCTGCGCACCCTGACGCGTCCCTCGGTTACACTGATCACCGTACCCATGGTGAGCGCATCAGCGTGGCGGGCAATGATCGCTTGCAAATGCCGGTAAACGTTGCAAGGACGCATGTCCCGCAAGCGGAAGATGACGACGCTCGGCGACCCGCTTTGCCCCAGCGCGACTAGGTCAGCGAAATCAAGATCATGAGTAAGCAATATCCGTCCTTCCTGGCGGGCTTTATCAAGGACGTCAGCATCGGGCAATTGACCCAAGCCCTGATCGTACAGGTGTAACGCATCATGCCCGTGTGCACGTAGGAGGTCCACCACTTTAGGCGAGATACCCATGTCGGCTAGGAATCTCATGAGGATGCCTGTTCGAGCTCGTACACCGACTCCTCGGCCAGCCAAGCAGCATACCTTAAGGCTTGGCGAATATCCTCTTCCTGCAGATAGGGATAGGCCTCAAGGATCTCCTCCGTGCTCATCCCATTGGCGACCAGGTTCAAGATCAGGGCCACCGTAAGGCGCATCCCCCGGATACATGCGCGCCCTCCCATGATCTTTGGGTTGAACGTGATCCGATCTAGGCCTGGCAACATGATTTACCCCCTTCTCACTCGGTCCCTAGGGTGACGCTGAATGTGTGCGCTTTCCCTCCTCGCATTGGTCGAGAATCAGCCTGGGCCATAAACATTATACCTCACGGCGAGGAGGGCATCAACTGCCCTTTGCCCTCACGCAGGGCAGCCCTTCCCAGTGGCGGATGCTGGTGACGCCGTTCAGCGGCTTGGAGAAAGGGAAGAGGCGGCAGACCAACGGCTTGAGCGCGGCTACCTCTAGCCCCTTGGCTACGCAGTAAGCGTGCAGTGCGCAATGCCCGCCCTGGAAATCACCGAAGAAGACGCAGCGCCCTTTGACGACGCGCAGCCAGTGCGGCTCCTCCTCCGGGCGAAAGTCAGGCCGGTGGATAACCCGCGCGCAGTAGAATCCCTGCCGGGCCACGACCCGCTGAGCGGCCGGGCGCAGCAGGGGCATGATCTGGGGTAAAGCGGCCTCAATGCGCTCCAGTTCCTCGCGCGTCACCGCTGCCCCGCCAGCACAGCAAGCGCCATCACAGGAGGCCCAGCAAGGGACGAGCTCATAGTCTTGTCCGTCGGCAACTGCCGAGGCTTCTCCAGGCAGTGGCTCCTTTTCATCCATTTATCGCCTCCGCATTGGCCGTCAGTGATCAGCGATCAGCCGGATTTGCCACTGATCGCTAACGGCTTAGGTTGACGACCTCTCCCCCCAACTCCATGGAGCGATACGCCGCCAGCACCGCCTCCAGGGCCCGCCGCTGCGCGCGCCCGCTGGTCAGCGGCTCCGCGCCCGTGCGCACGCACTCCATAAAGTGCGCCACCTCCAGGGCAAAAGTATCCGCCGGGGGCACGTAGATGTCGTGCTGCACCAACGCCTCGCCCAGGCGGTAATCCTCCCGCTCGCTGAACAGCCGGATGGTGCGCCCGTCGCGCACGGCCAGGCTGCCCAGCTCGCCATCTATGCGCAACGTATGCGTTTCGGGGCCGGCCGCGGTGCTCAGGCTCTTCATGATAAAGCTTTCCACCAGCGTGCCCACCGCGCCGCTGACAAAGCGCACCAGGGCCACGCTGGTATCATCCCCCTCCATCTGAAGGAAACGCTGG
>DAOTVR010000215.1:0-9632 GCA_034436315.1 Anaerolineae bacterium | reverse complement strand
ATCATCCCCCCCATGGAGATGCCGGTGATGTAAATGCGCGAGGTATCCACCGTGTACTCGGGGCTGTTGACCATATAGTTGATCAGGTCAATGATATCCCGCTGCACCGCCGGCGAGGCCGTATGCTCCGAATGGCCGCGCGTATCCGAGCAGGCCAGCAGCCAGCCGCGCTCGTTACAAGCCTTGGCCAGCCAGGTCAGCGCGTCGTAATCGCGCCCGCCCCAGCCGTGTAGCCCGATGACCAGCGGCGTCGGCGTGCCCGGCCTATAGCCGATGGGCTTTTGGATGATCGCCCGCTGCGGGAAACGGGCATCCCAGGTGCTGGGGATGTCCCGCTTCACCACGATGCTCGGCCCCTGGATCTCGCCGCCCAGCTCAATGTGGATATCCTGCATGCTCCAGCTATTCGTCTCCCCCGGTACGTCAGCGAGGATGCTGACCTTGTTCATCCCCTTGACCAGGATGCCGGGGTCAAAGTAGATCGTCCCAAAACTTCCCCCGGAGCAGGCCGAGCTGTAGTTATCCCCCGGCAACCGCCCGATGAACTGGTCGTTGACCAGGACCGAGTTGTGGCGGTTGTTGTTGTTCGCGTACTTGAAGGTCACCCGGGCAAAGGCCGGCGTGCCCTCCCAGAGCAGCAGCAAATGGGTGTTATCGGGATTAGAGGCCGTCGGCCCGGCCTCAATGCAATTGCGCTCCCGGAAATCCTTCTCGTCGGGGGTAAAGGCATCGTACGGCCCGAAGGAGCTGACGATGTTCCCCGGCGAGGATGTTGGGCTAGGCCCGGCCGTTGGGCTCGGCATCCCCGTCGGCGTAGGCCCGACCGGAGAGCTGGTCGGCGTAGGCCCGGCCGTCGGGGTGCGCGTCGGCTCAGGGGTGCCGGGGGGCAGCTCATAGGTCACGATCAGCCGCGGAAGCTCGTTCTCGCGCGAATCCTCCGAGCTCCACACGCGCGCCTCCGCCGAGTTTATGCCCATGATCACAAAGCCATAGTTGCTCTCCGGCTCGCGCACCCAATGGCGCACGGCCTCCAACACGTCGATGCGGTTATAGGCCTTGAGCGTCCCCAAGGTGCCCGTGGCAAAGGGCGTCGCCTCGCGATCGCTGCCCTCGCCGCCGGCGCCGGCCACCGTCCAATCCTGCCCCAGCCCCGTGCTCGTCCAGGTGGCGTTCGCCTCCGACCAGGGCTTGAGCAGGCGATAGAGCCTCACCCCCACGGGGGTCCCCGAGATCAGCTCGATCAGATAAAGCTCCAGCGAGGCTGCGGTGACGTTCGCGTTCGGCGGGATGCTGGAGAGATCAAAGCGCATCAAGGCGCGTTTGGTCGTGCTCCCGCCCCCCAACTCCTTGATGTGCAGCTTCCACTCTGTCCCGTGCGCGACCGGCGTCGTCTCGTTCGCGAGATACGTATCGCTCACGCCATCGTAGCCCTGATAGCCGCGGCGAAACTCCACCGTCACCGAAGTCAGCCCACCGCTCACCCTCCTACCGGGGGCCGCCGAGCTCGGCCACAGCGAGTTGGCCAAAAGGGCGATGAGCGCCAGTAAAACCAAAGGGATCGTCGCGCGATGGATCGGAGATACAGGTTTGCGTGCCCGTTGTGCCTCGTTTCCCATCCTCATTGCAACTCATACACATAGAGTTTATCCACCAACACCGGCACCACCGGCGGATTGCCATAGATCACCCCGGAGATGCGCTCATCGCGCCAAAACGGTTCGTCGCGGGTGATGCTCACCAGGCGCAGGCGTGAGGAGGCCTCAATCTGCCCGCGCACCACGTCCCAGCTCTGCCCCGGCCTATCCCCCCATCCGACATCGTAGGCCTGTGAGCCAACGATGACGTGGCTTACCCCCCAGCTCTTGAGGAGCGCCAGGCATTCCTCGCTGGGAAAGGTCGCCAGCACCGGCATGGCCGCGACATAGGCCGCCGGGTAAAACGTGCCGTGACCGTAGGCCATGCGTTTACCGTGGTACTTGGCCCGATACAGGCTATCCCCGCTCAGCGCACGCACCAAGGGGAACTGCATGAGCACCGCCGAATCCGGCAGCGCGGCCAGCCAGTGATCCAGCGGCTGCGCCCTGACCTCGGTGAAGCCGTAAGGCAAGGGCGCGCAACAGAAATCCACAAGCACCAAACCCAGCAAGAGAGCCGTTTTCAGAACGTTCGAACGTTTAAACGTTTGAACGTTGGCCAGCGCCCCGGCCGCGCCCATCCCCGCCAAAACGGCCACCGCCAACATGGTGATCACCCCGAAACGGTAGAGCGTCCTCAGCGCGCTCCCCAGGGGCACGAAGAGGTAAAGCAACAGCGCCGGCAAGGGGATGGGGATCGTGCCGCTGCGCGTAAAGATCTCGTAGTAAGAGGCCTTGTGCAAGGCCCATTTGCTCATCAGGGTGGACATGCCCCGCACGAAGAACGCCTCCACCGCCGGCGGCACGGGGATCCCCAACACTTCGCCGCGCCAATGCAAGACCACGCCCAGCGCCAACACGAAGGAGACGCCCCCCAACCAGAGGTACGCGCCTCGTGTTGGAACGGTGGAACGCGAAACCGCTCGCGCGCCAAAACACATGGCCGCCAAGAGCAAGGGGACGATCCCCAGATACACAAAGCCCGGCGTATACCAGGGGTATCGCGGCGCATAGCCTCGCAGGCTCAGGAAATGCTCCCCCCACAGCGGGTGATAGACATTGGGCAGGAAAAAGTCCTCCAAGCTCGCCGCCCATTTCTCCACATCCTGAAGCGACCAGCTCATCCCCCCCGCATGGGCCGTGACCACCGGCACCGCCACCGGCGCGATCATCGCCAACGCCACGACCGCCACCAGGGCGAGCCGGCCCACCAGGCCCCTCTCGGCGAGGATTCGGCGCCAGGGCCATAGGCGAACCAAGACGTAGAGGACGACGAAAGCCCCCACCACATAGAGATAATACCAAGATGAGAGCACGTTCAGGGCGATGAACAGACCCGCCGCCAGGGCATAGCCCGCCTTGCGCTCGCTCAGGGTGCGCTCCAGATACAAGAAGGCCAAGGGCATCCACTGGGTGGAGATCAGCGGCAACCACCCCGCCGCCATGGCGTGCATCCGATAAGGACAAAAGGCAAAGGCCGCCCCGCCCACCACCGCCGCGTAGCGGTTATCCGTCAGGTAAGCGATCAAGAGATAGGTGGCATAGCCCGTCAACACGAAGCTGAGCAACAAGAGCACATTATAGGCCAGCACCTCATCGCCCCAGAAGAGCACGGGGGCGATGAGCGCCTTGTTCGCCCACATCGTCTCCGAAAGGCGCAGATCGTAGCCGAAGGGATAAAAGATCAGCGGGTTGACCTTGGGCCAGGTGTTCAGCTCCACGACACTATGGCGAAACCACCAGAGGTCGTAGAGCCACACCAGGTTATCCCAGGGCGCTCCGGGCACCGCCGTGCGCAGGTTCAGGACGAGCGGCCAGGTCATCCCCAGGCTGAGGACCAGGAAGAGCACCAGGACGAAGAGCCTGGTCGTCCACGAGCCCAAGCGCTCCCCCGGATGGCCCCGATCCCCCACCACCGCCGTCATGGATCGTCCTCAACTCATTTCCTATCCAGCTCCGTGGCCGGCACCACGGGACAAAACGCGCGCCTGCGGCGGACGAAACCCAAGGTCAGCCAACGCTTGCGCAAGAGAAAGAGCAGGTTCCGCAACCCGTCCTTCCACACGTTCAACTTGCTCTCCCCCACCCGCGCGCGGTAATAGATGGGCACCTCCTGGGCCCTGATCTTGGGGTTGATGAAGGCCTCTACCTTGATCTCCTCCGAAAAGGACATGCCATCGCTGACCAACTCCAGCATGGGCAGGATGGAGCGCTTGAAAACCCACATCCCCGATTGCGAATCCGAGATGTAGCGCCCAAAGAGCAGCGTCAGCGCCATGCTCAGCACCCAATTGCCAAAGACCCGCAGCGCCGTGCCCGATCCCTTGCTCTTGTGCCCCGTGCGGTCCGTGGTGATGAAATCCAGATCCTCCTCCAATAGGACGTCCAGCAACACGGGGATGAAGGAGCGCGGGTAGGTCCCATCGCCGTCCATGGTGACGATGATCTCGCCGGTAGCGGCCCGAAACCCCCGCTTATAGGCCGCCCCATAGCCCTGCTTGGGTTCGTGGACCACAACCGCCCCCAGGCTGCGCGCCACCTCGGCGGTGCGGTCGGAGGAGTTGTTATCCACGACCACGATCTCATCCACAACGCTCGGCACATCGCTCAAGGTAATGGCGATGCCCGCTTCCTCGTTGTAACACGGTATCACCAGCGAGACGGTGCGCCCTTTATACACGGATCCTCCTGTTGAACCGGGATGCCGAGACATCGCTAGAACGTTCCAACAAAATGGAGCTCAATCTCGCTTCCCATCCTTATCCCTGGCTAAAGCATGGCGCAGCTTGGCCGCCTTGAGCTGCGCCCATTCCCAGCCCACCTGCGGCAACACGCACGGGTTGAAGAGGATGTTGATGGTCAGGAAACACTCATAGGTGCAGAAACACTTGTTCTGGCGGATATCCCGCCGGTACTCCTCGGCCTTGGGGCTGCGCCACAGGCGCATAAAGTCGTAATCCACGTCGCGCACGTTGCCGATCACATCGCGCCAACGCAGTTCACAGGGCAAGACCTGCCCCCTGCTGAACATCGCCGCCCCCAACGTGCCCCCGTAACAGGGGATCTGGTAGCGGTTCTCGCGCACCGTCTTGGCGATGATCCGCGGGCGCACGATCCGCTTGGCGTTGAGCACGTCGGAGAAGGGCATCTTGTAGTAGCCGCTGAGGATGAGGCTCTTGTTATCCGCCTCCAAGACGCGGTGGAACTCCTCATATTTGGCGATGTCAAAGCCCAAGGCCGCCGGATCCCGTGGCTCCCCTCGCGCCAGGAGGGTGAAGACGGTGTTGACCCCCACGCCGCGCTTCAAATAGTCGTACAGCTCCAGCAACTGATGTTGGTTGAACGCCGAGACGGTCACCTGGATACAGGTGCTGAACTTGGGATAATGCCGCTCCAGCTCGCGCAACTGCTTATAGGTCTCTATGGCCCGGTTGAACAAGCCCGGCACGCCGCGGATCTCATCGTGGAGCTCGGGCAGGCCGTCTATGGAGACGTCAATATGCAGGTCCAGGTCGGGGTTCTCCTCCAGCATCGTCTTCACCGAGCGCAATACGCGGGCGGTCATGCTCCCATTGGTGGGGATGCCCACGTTGAGGGCGTGGTTGTTGCGGTGAAAGATCTTGACGATCTCTGGCAGGTCGGCGCGCAAGAACGGCTCGCCGCCCGTCGGGGTGAAAAAGAGCATGTCCTCCATGCTCCGCGAGACGCGCTCGATCTCGTCAATGGTCAGCTCCCCGGTGACCCGTCCCTCCCGCTCTCCCAGGAGACAATGCTTGCAGCGCGCGTTGCAGTTCTCGGTGACAAAATAGACGAAATAAAGCGGCGCAGCCCCGCGCTTATCCAGGATGCGTCGCGCGTATTTCAGGTAGCGGAGAGAGCTCATCTCACCCCCAAAGGCCCGGCGATAAGCATAAATGACATTATAGCGTGCCCTCCCCAAAGGGCGAAATCATGCCCCGCTCAGTAACGCTCCCCACGGAGGTAATCGTACCCTCCCCAGATGATCCCTAACCCCGAAACATAGAGATCCAAGAGGATGAACCCCGCGCTCATCAGCCCAAAGCGCCAACCGTACCACCTCCCCAGGGCCAAGAGGAAGGGCGTGTTCAGCCCCAAGGCGATCAAAGCCCAAGCGAAGGCCCCGGCCGCAAGCCACCCTAGGCCGGGCAGGGCGGCGAGGAGCAGGCAAAGCGTCGCCAAACCCATCGCCAACACCCCTGCCCCGAAATACCAGGGCACCGAGGCGTAATGCGCGCGCCCCTCATGGCTCAAGCGGTTGCGCAGCCAGGTCTGGGCCAGCCCCCGCGCGCGCAAGAGGTCCGTGCGCAAGACCTCGCCGGCGGCGTAGCGCTTGTTGTGCTCCACCTCCAGGCGCTTGTCCATGACGATCACCCGGCCATGGCTGAGGAGTCGCTGCCCGAATTCAATGTCCTCGGTGATGCTCGCCCCGGTATAATGGCTATCAAAGCCGCCCTCTGCCAGAAAGAGCTCCCGGCGGATGGCCGCCGCGCTGGTGAAAAAGAGCCCCACGCGCCGGGGCTGGCGGCGATAGGTAAAGTGCATCCAGGCGTTCTTGAAGCGGCTGGCAAAGTTCGTGTAGGGGCAATCCCTGGCCAACAACCCCACCACGCCATCCACCTGGGGATCCCGCAAATCCTCGGCCACGTAAGAGAGCGTCTCCGGGCGCACGTGCACGTCGGCATCGGTGAAAAAGAGGATCTCGCCCGTCGCCTCCTGGGCGCCGGCGTTCTTTGCCCGCGCCGCGCCCACGTTCTGCGGCAGGGCCACCAGGCGGCAAGGATAGCGCGAGGCCACCTCTCGCGTGGCGTCGGTCGAGCCATCATCCACCACGATGACCTCGAAATCCCTATACGTAGAGGCATACAGGGCCTCCAGGCACCCGCCCAGGGTGTCCGCGCCGTTATAGACCGGGATCACCACCGAGATGCGCCCGCTTCCTTGCTCCATCCGCTCAGGATCCTCAGTCATCATCTCATCCTAGCAGCTCAAAATGAATCGCCGATGAAACCGCCTCGCCCTTCATATGACAGGATCTTCACCCATCTCCCCTTCGCACCCCTGCTGCCCCCGGCGATACCGTATCACCCGTGCGGGCACGCCCACGGCCACGCAGTTCGGCGGCAGGTCCTTGGTCACCACCGCCCCGGCCCCCACCACCGCCCCCTTGCCGATGGTCACGCCGTCCAACACTTGCACGCTCAGCCCCAGCCAGACGTCATCCTCCAGGACGATATCCCCGGCCGAGGTGATCTCTTGCTCGCGAATGGCCACGTTCGGATCCGCGAAGCCGTGTTCGTAGGGGCTGAAGCCACAATGGGGGGCGATCTGCACGTTCTTGCCGATGATCGTGCTCCTCAGAAAGCCCTTGATGTTGCAATGGGCCTGGATGTGGGTATCATCGCCGATGATCACGCTCCCCCCGCGCCCCACCTCGATGATCGTCCCCCGGTAGATGTGCACCCCCCTCCCCAGGCGTATCTCGCCGCCGTCGGGATGGGCGTAGAGGGTCACGTAATCGTCGATGAAACACTGCGGCCCGATGGTCAGCCGCCGGGCCCAGATCTGCGCCTTGGGCGAGATGTAGGGTTTCTCGGTCAACGTGGCCAGGATGCGCTTATCCTTATACGGCCCGCGCAAGGCCCCCGCGAGACGCACGCAAAGCCGCCCGACGATCGGCGCCGTGGAGGCTTCCATGAGCGCCCTGGCGAGCGCGCGTCTGGCCCTGAAACCCAACGAGCTCACCCCTTTCCCTCCTAGACGTATCCCTGTTCCCGAAACCACTCCACCGCCCGACGAAAGGCCACCTCCAAGGGCGTTTGCGGCAAACCCAGCTCGCGGATCGCCTTGGAGGGGTTGGCGGTCAGCGCCTCAGGGCGATAGCCCATCCCCTTGGCGTCTGCCCTCGGCCCGCCCAACACGAGCCGGCGCAGGGCGGCCCGGACGCGCCCTAGCCCACCTTCCTGCCCCGCTTCGGGCGCGCGCACGCCGGAGACGCGCTCCATCAGGGCATAAAAGCCCGCCAGGTCCAGGTTCCCCTCGGCGTTGCCCAGGATATAGCGCTCCCCCACCCGGCCATGCCGCGCCGCCAGCAAATGCCCCCGGGCCACATCCTCCACGGCGACGAAATTGATTCCCCCCGGCAAAAACGAGGGCCGGCGGCCCTGCAAATAGGCCACGATCCGCGCCCCCGTGCTGCTGGGTTTGATGTCCCTCGGCCCCACGGGCGCACAGGGGTTGACCACCACGATGGGCGCCCCCTGACGGGCAAGCTCCAGGGCGAGGCGCTCTCCCTCTAACTTGGAGCGCACATAAGGGCTGGCCCGCTCCCAATCCGTGAAGACGTCCTCCTCGGTGGGCAGCCGCCCATCGGCGGGCCGGCCGATCGTGCCGATGGTGCTCGTATGCACGATGCGGCTCAAGCCCGCTTCGGCGGCCGCGCTCAACACGTGGAGCGAGCCGAGGGCGTTGACCGCCCACATCCGCTCGGCGTCCTCCGGCCGCGTGCTGTAATATGCCGCCACGTGGTAAAGCTCCTGGCAACCCCTGAGGGCCTTCCGGACGGAATCGGCCTCCTCCAGGTCGCCCTGCGCCAAGATCACCTGCAGCCCCGCCAGGTTGCGCAGGTCGCTCCCGGGGCGCACCAGGCAGACGACCTGATAGCCCTCGGCGAGCAGCTCGCGCACCACCGCCGAGCCGACGAACCCCGTCCCTCCCGTCACCAACGCGCGCATCGCAACCGCCTATCCCCCATCTCGTTTCCCCGCCAGCGCCTACCGCAGCCGCCCGAGGAGCCTGCGCCAGCGAGGCTCCCGGCGCTTCGGGCGCTCGCGGATGGCCTGCGCCACGCCCTCCAGCACCTCGGCTTGGGTCCGGATCGCCTCCTCGTCAACCGTCCGGACCACAGTACGCACCCCAGGATAAGCCTTGAAGGCTTTGACGGTCAGCGAGGTCACCGGCAGGCCGCGCACAAAGGCCGCCGTCTCCCGGGCTGAATCCAGGCTCTGCCCCGGCAACCCGACGAGCACAAAGAGCCGACAGGCGATCCCCAGCCGCGCGCAATCGTGGGCCAGCGCGGCGATGCGGCTCAGGTAGCCGGCCACGTCGGCCTGCTCGCGCACCCGCTCCTCCCGATAGAGCACCCCGGCGTCGGTCGTCTCCAGGCCGATCTTGATCCCCGTACATCCCGCCCGACGCATCAGCCCCAGCAACGCCCCATCCAGATGCTCAGGGTAGGACTCGCATTCCCACCAGAGGTTCTTGCCCGGCCTGAGGGTGCGCTCGGCGAGGATCAGGCGGCAGATCGCCTCCACGCGCTCCCGCCGCTGGGCAAAGGCCGGATCCCGAAAGACGATGCGCCGGGGATGATAGAGGCGCACAACCTCGCGCAGCTCCTCCACCACCCGCTCCGGCGAGCAGGCCCGAAAGCGCCGCCCCTGGGCCACGACGTAAGGACACCAGTGGCAATCCTCCTCGCATCCCCGGCTGCCGAGCACGCTGAGGAAGGGGTACTTCTCCAGGGGCAAAAGGTCCCAGGCGGGGATCGGCAGCGCGTTCAAATCCGTCAGCAGCCCTTGGGCATCATACCCCGCCACCCCCAGCATCGCCGGGCTGAGCACGCGCTCCAACGCCCCCCGCTCCTCCAGGAGCCGCTCGCATAGGGCGCGAAAGGCCAGCTCCGGCTCGCCCTCCAGGAGATAATCGGCCCCCGCCAGGGCCTCGCGCATGAAGCGCACGCTCACCCCAAAGGCCACGATGGGATAGGCCCCCCTCACCTCCTGGCGCAGCGCGGCCAAAAACGAGCCATCGGCCTCTCGCGTGGCCCAGGAGACGAAAACGCCGCTCAGCTCTGGCCGGGCCTCCACGACGGCCCGCACCCCCTGGCCCAGATCATACCCCAGCGCCGGGACATCAAGGACCGTAACCTCGTAGCCCACGGCACGCAAGACGGCCCCCACCACGGCCACCGTGTGCGGCGGA
>DAOTVR010000214.1:0-16171 GCA_034436315.1 Anaerolineae bacterium | reverse complement strand
TATGCCTATGGTGCAGGGGCGGTCTGGGGCGGGGCGTCTGCTTTAACCGCGTTTATAGCCGGCGAAGAACAGGAAAAAGCAGGTGCCGGCTGATCGCCGACATCGAGGAGTTTTCTCTACTGTATCTATGCTCCCTCTAGCCCGTGCTGGCACGGACGCTTTTACACAATCTTAATCTCCCCTTGTTGCCAAGTTAACGCATCTCGGTCCCCGTTTGCCCTAATATAGAGGCGAGCAGCTCAGCTAAAGGTTGAGTTTGTTTGCGCCCACCTTAAGCGAGAACAGGGCGCAGGATCTCTGGGGGCAAAATGAAGATTCGGCCCTTTTGGGCTATCCTGATGTTATCCTTGCTCCTCCTCGGCGCACCTGTAGTTTTGGCCGAGGCCAGGCCTGGAGGAGCTTTGACCATTGGTCGTACACCCGCCGGCCAGTGGGAGTTGCCCCTGGCCTTGCTGGGTTACGGCGAGACGCTGCGGCTCAGCGGGCAGTTGGGGGAGCAGGAACTCGTCTTACCCATCCCGGATGGACTGAATCCACTTGAGCTTCGTGCCCAGGCGTTCACCCCTCCCGATGTGGAGGGCGGTTATATGGAAGTATTGAACGGCCAGAACGCTCTCCTGACGCTGGCTCTTTCGCCGCCGCAGATGTCCTTGAGGATTCCTTTAGATGACGTGGCGGTGCAAGGCCAGAGGCTCTATCTGAGCTTCCTCGTGCACTTGCACACCGTAGAGGATACCTGCGCGGACTCAACTGGCGTATGGCTCGAGCTACGCTCGGCGACACTGGTATTGGGGGGCGAAGCGCGGCCGCCGAGTGAAGTGGACACGTTCTTCCCGCCTATCCTCAGCGTACTCAGGCTATATGTGTCTCCCAGCCCCACGTCGGCAGAATCCGAGGCTGCACTTAACCTGGCGATGGCGGTCGCGCATCGCTATGCCCCTCAGAAGCCAGTTATCAAGCTAGAGGCCCTGGCTCAAGATGAGGCTCTCCCACTTGAGGCCGAGGCCACGCCTTTTGAGCGCGCGGTGATCATCCGGGAAGGACCTGCTACGCAGGTCTCTTTGGAGCCTAACCAGGCTAGTGGCTGGCCCTCGTTGCTCTTGAGTGGGCCGGCCTCGGCTCTGCGTCATGCGAGTCGCCTTCTGGCCGATGAACTGGCTCCCGCGGCCCCTGCTCCCACACTGGGCGCGATTGAGAAGCTCCAAGGGGAGCGTTTGGCCCTCTCTAGCCTGGGCACTACAAAACTGCGGGTGAGTGGGGTAGGTCGTATGGAGATCCCCTTCTCCTTCGCTCAGGCCGATCTAGGAGGCCCGATTCGCGCTTTAGCTTTTCGTCTTCGCGGCACATACACGCCCCCGGCCACCGGCGCGCAAGCTATCCTGTCCATCTATTTCAACTCGGCCTTGCTGCGGATGGCTCCTCTGGGGCGGAAGGGCGCCTTTGACCTTCACTTCTCCATACCCAAGGAGTTGCTTTACCGGGATAATGTGCTGGTAGTGCGCTTTGACTATACCCCACCCGAAGGGCGCTATCGGTTAGAAGAAGCCCCCTTTACAGTGCAGATCAGCCCCGAATCGTATATCCGGGTGCGGCGAGGCCAGGCCCTCCCGCCCGGTTTCAATCGGTTCCCGCAAGCGCTGAGCCAGGGCTTTGAGGTGGCCTTTGAGCAGTTTGACCGGGATAGCTTGGCCAACGCGCTGGGCTTGGTCGTCGCTCTGCAAAGGCTCTCCAAGTGCCCCCTGCGCTTGACGGTGGTACCCTGGGGTAGCGCACTCTCGAGCAAGGAGCCAGCCCTGTTGGTAGCCACCCATCCTCATAGTGTGGCGGCGCTGAGGCCATCCCTTATCCCCGAACCTTTGGCGATCACAGATTCACATGGCCATGAGGTACTGCGCCTTGAGGCCGAGGCGACCTTTGCTGCTCTGGAGGCCTTTGAATCCCGAGGGCGCGACGTGTTGCTCTTGACGTGCCGAGGCGACCAAGGACGTGAACTTCAGCGACAACTCGTCTCCGCTTTGGAAGCTCATCCCCAGGGGTGGCGTGCTTTACGCGGGGATGTGCTCTTGCAAACGGGCTCGGCAAGGCCCCAGGCGTTGCGGCTGCGTGGGGGCGGTTTGAAGGTCAAGCCGCTGACGATTGCCGAGCTTTCTTGGTGGCCTAGCTTGCGTTCAGCGCTTTATTTGGCGGCTTCGGGCCTGTTGCTTGTTTTCCTGGCCTGGGCCTATCCGCGCGTGGTGCGCCATGGCCTGAGCCAATAGTCTGTCCGAGAGGGGCAAATGGAAAACCCGGTGATGACCACCTCGCTGACTTTAGACCAACCGCCTACCCAGCGGCTAGGCGAGGCCCTGGTGAAAAAGGGGCTCCTCAAGCCGGAGGATCTGGAGAGGGCGTTGGAGGTCCAGGCCCGCACTGGTGAGCGCTTGGGCCGCATCCTGCTGACCCTGAACCTGGTGCGACGGCAGCAGCTTTACCAGGTCCTCAGCGAGTTATGGGGGTATCCTTTCGTAGATCTGCAGGTCACTTCGGTCAGCGCGGGGGTGGCGCGGCGTTTTGATCCCCAGCTCCTCGTCCAGCACAACTTTGTACCCATCGCCCAACATGGTGATGTGGTGGATGTGGCTACCGCCGACCGTCCCTCTGAGACGCTTACTTTGATCATTCGCAGCGTGCTCGGCTCGGTGAGCGTCCGCTATTGGGTGACCACGGAGTGGGATGTTGACTATGCCATTCGTTCCGTCTTTCGTAGCGAGCTGCTGGACCACGCCGTGCGGGGGCTATATCGGCGTAACCCGAACGAGAGTGCCTACACGGTGATGACCCCACCGCAGTTTGCGCTGCTGGGGGCCATCCTCTTATTGGGGCTCGTGGGGCTTTACCTCGCTCCCCGGCAGATGCTCACTTTCCTCAACCTCTTGGTCAATGTCGGCTTTTTACTCAGCATACTCTTCAAATTCGTCGTTGCCCTGGCCGGAGCGCGTCATGAATGGCAGGTGCCCGTGACCGATAAGGAGGTGAAAGCCCTTCAGGATAGCGAGCTACCCATGTATACCATCCTTCTGCCGGTCTATCGCGAGGCCGAGATCGTGGAGATGCTGATCAAGAACCTGTGTAGCCTGGACTATCCGCCCAGCAAGCTGGAGATCCTGCTCCTCCTGGAGGAGAACGATAAGGAGACCATTGAGGCCGCGCGCGCGGCCCATCCGCCGGCGACGGTCACCTTCGTGATCATCCCCGACGCCCCGCCCAAGAGCAAACCCAAGGCCTGTAATGTGGGCCTCTTCTTCGCTCGCGGCGAGTATCTGGTGATCTATGATGCTGAGGATCGGCCAGAACCGGACCAACTGAAGAAGGCAATTGTAGCCTTTCGCAAGGGACCGCCAAACCTCGTCTGTGTGCAGGCTGCCCTGAACTATTTTAACGCCGAAGAGAACCTACTCACCCGGATGTTCACTCTGGAATATTCCTATTGGTTTGATTACATGTTGCCCGGCTTGGATCGCCTGAAGTTGCCCATTCCCCTTGGCGGTACGAGCAATCACTTTCGCACGGACCTGCTGCGCCAGTTAGGAGGGTGGGATCCATTTAACGTCACCGAGGACGCCGATCTGGGGATCCGTGCCTCGGCCAACGGCTATACCGTGGCGGTGATCAATTCCACCACCTATGAGGAGGCCAATACACGCGTCGGCAACTGGATTCGGCAGCGTTCGCGCTGGATTAAGGGCTATATGCAGACCTCTCTGATCCACTTGCGCGATCCCATCGGCCTGGTGAAACGCATCGGCTGGCGCAACACACTGGGCTTTATCATGCTCATCGCAGGCACACCGCTGACCTTTCTCTGCGCTTTGCCCTTATGGGTGCTCTTTGTCGTCTCCTCGCTGGTCCGTATCCCAGAGCTGACCGCGTTTTTCCCTCCGATTGCCTTCTATATCGGCCTTTTCAACTTGGTGATCGGCAACGGTTTGATGATCTATCTGAACATGCTGGGCGTGTTCAAACGGCGTATCTATCGGCTGATCCTTTTCGCTCTGCTGAACCCCTTTTACTGGGTGCTGCACGCCATAGCCGCCTATAAGGCGCTTTGGCAGCTCTTCACCAAGCCTTTCTTTTGGGAGAAAACCGTCCATGGCATCACTCGCAAGCCGGCTCCTCCTGTTCCGGCGGGGATCCGCGGTCAGCCGGCCACGAACTGAACACGCCTTGGCCTGGTATGGCCATCTACTGGGCGCGCTGGCCTTTAGCCTGCCCTTTCTGGGGCTGAGTCTGTGGGCCCAGGGGGAGCTTTTCCTCAGCCAGCACCATGCGCGTTTGGTGACCAGAGTACTCGTGGCCCTTGACCGTAACCGCCCGGAGTGGATCATCTCTAGCTACCCGCCCATATCCTTTCTTTTGGCCTTGCTCAAACCCTCTGCGCTGACCCTCAGTCTGGCCGGGGGCTTATTAGCCGGGGTTATGGCCTGGGTGCTCTGGAATGACCTTTCGCAAGGGCCGCTAGGGTTCACAGTGCGTTTGGCCCTCTTGGCTTCCTTGGTCATGACGCCAGCTTGGGCTTTCCTGGCCACACAATCGTTCAGCTACATGATCAGCTCATTTCTCTTCTTTCTTGCTTGGCGCAGCCTTCGTGACTGGCTGATCTATGGACGTACCTGGGCCGGTTTCGTGGCCGGGATGTGCTTGGGCTTGGCTTTCTACGCTAGCTTGTACGCTTTGGCTTTTGGATTGCTCTGGGCGTTGGTCACGCCCTGGGCAGCATCAGCCACCGAGTCAACCTCGCCAAAGGAATGTCGCGAGGCCCTGCTGGCGAAGATACTCGTCATCGCCTTCCCCGTGCTCATGGCCCTCATAAGCTGGGCCTACCTGAATTGGGTCGCCAGCGGAGATCCCTGGCTTTTCCTCAGGGATCCTCTGAGCGGCACCCTGGCCTACTTGAACCGCGATGCCCCGCCGATGATCGGCCTAGTCGCAGCTTTGCGCGGGACGGGGCATGAGCTCTTGCGTTTGCCGCTCTATTGGGCGGTCGGGCTGATCGTCGCCCTGAGAGCACGCCGTTGGCTGCCGCTTTATCTCGTGCCCCTTGTTTCGGCCACATTCCTGCGCGCCTTGGGATTCTATTTCTCTGAGGCCTTACTCTTGATCATCTGCACCGTTATGGCCCTGGGGACTCTTTGCCGATGGTCTTCGCGGCGTTGGGGGATTTTCCTAGTTCTTGTGGCCCTGCTTCAGGTGGCTCTGGGTATCGCCCTGCCCGCTCGAGATCAAGAGCTGGTGCACTGGCGAGACTTTCTGCGGGAGGGTAGGCCGTTTGCGACAGATGAGGTGGAACGTGAGGTGGCCACCCGTCTTCGCCAGGCGACGCCGCATAGCATCTTAACGGATGATCGCTATGCTTACCGCCTCATCGCCCGCGCGGGAACAGCTCGGCCCTTCGTCCTCCCAGGGGATGCGACCTTTGAGCTGGCCATGAGCGACCCTGGGCGTCGAGTCAAGTACATCCTGTTGAGTGTTGAAGAGGGCAGCTCGCCCTCCGCGCTCAGTGGAATACCTCTGGATGAGTTCGCCCTAGAGGCTACCTGGCCCGACTGGCAGTTTTACCGCAGCAAAGCGGCCCCGCCTTTGTTCAACCCCGCCGTTTCTACAAGTGTGGTGAGCGGAGCAAAGGTTTGGGGGTCGTTTGGCGAGTGAGGTCATCACGGCCGGAAGCTGCACCTACGGGGTCGGGAAACCTCGCCGAGATGATTGCGTGCCGGGCTTAAGCCCCAGACGCGAGACTACGTCCTCTTGAAACGGGCGGATGGGAGCTGGTATAATGGGCTCGAAAGGAGCAGGGGGAATGAATACACGCTGGCTTGCTCTGGTTGGGTTTGTAGCCGCATTGTTTCTCATAGTGATTGTTGGGCGGAAAGATAGTGCGATAGCGCAGGCCCCTGCCAAGCAGAAGGGCTTTTGCTATGCTAGTTGGCAATCGGGCGAATACTCCAAGCCGGATGCCGACCTCGCTTTGGCGCACCTGGCGGCAACGGGCAGCGAATGGCTGGGCTTGGTGGTCACCTGCTACCAGGAGGATATCGCCTCGACGACCATTACCGCCACCGAACAAACGGCCACGGATGCCGACCTCATCCACGTCATCACCCAAGCCCATGCGTTGGGATTGAAAGTAATGCTCAAGCCCCATTTGGATCTTAGCCATGATCCCGATCACTGGCGTGGGCAGATCGGCACGGCTTTTACCAGTGAGGCGCAGTGGGCGGCCTGGTTTTCGGCGTATCGCCGCATGATAGAACATTATGCTGAGCTGGCCCAGGCTCACGGCGTGGAGCAGTTCTGCTTGGGCACCGAGCTGGTGGGCACCAGCAGCCGCGAGGCCGACTGGCGCGCCGTGGTCGCCGGGGTTCGCGCGCATTTCTCGGGGACGGTCCTCTACGAGGCCAACCACTCCGGCGAGGAGACTTCCATCACCTGGTGGGATGCCCTGGATTACATCGGCATCAGCGGCTATTACCCCTTGACGGATCAAAACGATCCCACCCTGGCCGAGCTCAAGGCCGGTTGGGAACGTTATCTACCCACTTTGGCGGCCCTTTCAGCCCGTTGGAACCGGCGCATCCTCTTCCCCGAGATCGGCTATCGCAGTTTGGATGGGGCTAATCGCCGCCCTTGGGAATGGGGAACCACGGGCACGGTGGACTTGCAAGAGCAAGCCCTCTGCTACCAGGCCGCCTTTGAGAGCCTTTACGACCAACCCTGGTGTGCGGGGATGTTCTGGTGGGTTTGGAGCCCGGATCCCTTTGACGGTGGCCCCTGTGATGACGGCTTCACCCCCCACGACAAGCCCGCCGAGGACGTCTTGCGCGCCTGGTATGGCGCTCCGCCGCGGACGGATACCAAGCCCATCTTCATCCCGCAGCCGGATCGCTCCAGAACGATGACCATCTACGATGATCGTTTAGCCAGGGGTTGGGAGGATTGGTCCTGGGATGCCACAGTGGATTTGGGTTCTACGAGCCGGGTATTCAACGGTACACGGGCCATCTCCATCACCCTGGAGCCTTGGGGGGCGCTCTCGCTATGGCATCCGGCCTTTGACACCGGCGGTTACTACTGGTTGGAGTTTTACATCTGCGGCACACCTGGCGGGCGACAGCACCTTTGGGCCTTCTTCCATGACGCCAACGACGAGGAGCTGCGCAAGCGCCGCGTGGACGATTGCCGCTACATACCCGGCGGGATCATTGACGACTCGGAATGGCAACACCTTCTCATCCCCCTGGAGGACCTGAACGCGGCCAATAAGTCGGCGGTGCGCGTGTGTCTGCAGGATCGTTCGGGCCAAGGGGCGAGCTTCTGGGTGGACGAGATCCGTCTGGTGGGGGCTGTGTGGAAAGTGTATCTGCCGCTATTGATGAAGGGCTGACGGGCGGCCGGCTACTTCTATACTTTTACCTGAACGAATTCGCCGTTGCGCACCTGGAAGATGTAAACGCGCTGCTCCTTTAGATCGCCCTTATCGTCGTAGGCCACCGGGCCCACGAGCGATGAAAGCTCCCCGCTGCGCAGGGCATTACTGATGGCCGAAGCCTCCAGGCTCTTGGCACGCTTGGCGCCTTCGGCCAGCACGGCCATAGCACTATACCCAGCCACGCTGTAGGTTCCCGGATTGCGCGACTCGAGCTTCTGGTAAGCGTTCCACCATTCTTTGTTGGCCACTACCTTGGGATCAGGGGTGATAGCGCTCACATAAACGCCCTCGGCCCAACGCCCAGAGCCATCGATGAACTCATAGAGGAAACAGCCGTCGCTGGCCATGAAGGTTGCCTGGATGCCGGCCTCGCGCAGCTCGGGCAGCAGCACATACCCCTCCGTCTCGTAGCCGGCCAGGAAAATCGCGTCGGGGTTGGCCGCCTTAATGCGGGGGATGACCGGCGCATGGGTGTCGGCGGCCTCCTGGATTCCGATCACCTCCACAGGGGGGCGCCCCAGGGATTTCAGGGCTTTGACCATCTCCTCCTTCAGACCGACGCCGTATTCGTTCTCTGCATAGACCACGACGATGCGTTGAGCTTTGAGCTGGTTCACCAGAAAAGCGGCATCGTAAGGACCCTGGGCGGCATCGGTGGCGTTCACGCGGAAGAAGTTACGGTATCCCTGCTGGGTGAGGCTAGGATCGCTGGCCGTTGGGGTGATGACGATGATAGGCAGGTCTTTGTAAATCTTTAAGGCTGCAGCGGCCTGGCCGCTATTATAATGCCCGATCACTCCCAAGACCCTCTCGCCACTGCGGACGGCATCGGCTATCCGCTGGGCCACCTGTACGGCCACCTCCGAATCGGCCTCATCATCTACGGGCACCACCTTGATGCGATAACCCAGTACTCCGCCGCGTTTGTTGATCTCCTCCGCGGCGAGCCGCACTCCGCCGACCACCGTCTGGCCACCATCCGCTTGCCATCCCGAGAGCGGAGCAGCCACATAGACGATCACCTCCCCTTTGTTGGGGGGCAAAGTACAAGAGCTGACAAGCAATACACAGGCGAGGATAAAGAACAGACTCTTACCCGCCATTCTCACCATAGGATGGCTTACCTCCTCGGGAAAAGTGCAAAGACTTGTTTTACGCCCGGTAAACCTCATCCATACTCGTCAGAATATCCTGCAAGCCACGTACTTGCTCGCGGATGCTCTCAGAGAGGCGCCGGGCCTCGGCGTCCGTGAGCTTTTGCGCTTGGATCAATTGGAACTGCGAGTAGACTGTGCCCAAGGCCGTCAGACTTTGTTCCAAGCGGAATTGCCCTTGCTCCATTTTGGATTGCAGGGCCTGCAAGTTCACTTGTTGTTCCTTCTTGATCTTTAGCGTCTCCTCAATCTGCTGGCGCACGGCCGCATCGGTCTCTGCCGCGAGCTCCCGGCGCAAGGCTTCAATGGCCGCCGGCACCTGTTTCATGTCGCGCTGCAGTAGTTCGTCGCGCTCATAGATGTCCAATCTCTGGGCGATGGCGAAGATGTTGCCGATCCAATCGGCGATGGATGCCGTACTATTAGAAAGGTGGTCGCGCAACACACCGGGGGGCATGGAGGCTACAAGCTTCTCGATCTCGTCTCGGTATTGTAGAGCCTGTTCCACCTTCTCCCGATACTTCCGCGTCTTGATGCTGCTGGGATCGTACTCCTCGCGTAGCATCCTGGCGACGACCTTCTCGGCCGTGCGTTCGTCCGTGATGCTGGTATAGACGACGAGGGCCTCACCGATGGCTCCTAATACAACCCAGAACCACCAGCGCCACCAAGGAAATGGGTGGGGGAGGAAGAAAGCGAGTAAAATCGTCAGGGCGATGGTTAGCGCGCTTTCTACCCGAAAGAAGGCGTGAGCGACAATAGCTTTGCCCGCTCGTTGCTTTAGTTCTTCTGTGACATGATCCGCCATCTTAACTCGCGCTATCTCCGCAAACCTATCCTAAGCCTAACGGCCGATAACTAGAAGTACGTAGAGAGAGTCTTGTATAGGCCCTTGATGGTCTCCAGATCCCCTCGCTTGGTGAATCCCCCGGAGGCACCGGAGATCCTCTCCAACATATTAAAGTCGGCATCGGCACCGTAGGCGATGCAAAAGACGACTATGCGCACTTCGGACTTGGAAGCACGGCGTAACTGCCCCGAAAGCTCGTCCAGGGTAGTGCGCGAGCGGTTCTCCTTGCCATCGGTCATGACCACAACGGCGTTGATGCGCTCTGTATCATGAAGGTCCTCCAACTTGATGAGGGCGAGCTTCACTGCGTCTAGCAAGGACGTCTGCCCTCCTGCGGAGAGCTCTTCAACGGCGCTTTCCAGCTTAGCTCGGCCCTCTTTCAGCTGCGTTAAGGGCACAACCTCACGTACGTTAGTGGAGAAGACGATGAGTCCTACACGCTCTTGGTCGCCCTGAATCTGATCCAGAAAGACTTTCATGGCCGCTTTCGCATCGGCTAGCTTAGCCCCCTCCATGCTGCCGGAGACATCCGATACCAGGTAGATGTTCGTATGCCTTTTGGTGTATTGCCAGGCGTTCCGCACTACTGAGATCACCGAGGGGCTAGGGATTTGTAGTGTCGTGTATGGCTTGGCCGGGTCCACACCGTTGGCCGCTTTAATCGGTGATTCGGGATGGTCCAAAGGGATGGTCAGATCCGTCGGACGGTAGCCCTGGCGAAGGATGAGCATCTGGATTTCGGTTGAAAGCAGAAACTCTTTGAACAAGTTGTAGGCCAAGCGCTCTTCATCCGTGCGCGAGGGATGCTCCAAAAGGGCTAGGGGGTGATCCTCCCAAAGCGTCCCTTCAAGGGGGTAAATCGCCACCAGGCCTCCGCCATGGCGCGCATTATAGCGCACGACCATCTGCTCTTGGACGACAAAGGCGTCTAGGTAGTCTCGTCCCTGGAGCTCGATTTGCTCCATCACGGCCAGCTCACCCTCGCCGTAATGCTTCACCGTCTTTTCTACCTGACCGACATAATCCAAAGTCCCTTTAGCAGTGGCCATTTCCTCTGTCAGCCCACGGGTTACTCCGGCCCCCGCGTAGAACAGAGCCAGGGTGGCCAGCATACCGCTTGCCGTATTGGCCGAGGGGTGGCTCCACTTGAAATCGGGCCTTTCCATGGCGGCCTTGAGCACATCTTGCCAGCCTAGCTCCTTATCGGGGTAGCCTAAAGACCTGGCCACCTCATCCCACATGGCGATGACCACCGGGCTGACCATGTAGCGAGTCGTCTCGCCGACCAAGGTCACATCTGTTCCTTGTCTTCTAGCCCACTGTCGGTCGATCTCGGCGAGCCAAATGGAGGAATCCGGGCTAACAGCGTGATATAGGTTGTCGCCCGCTTTCTCGACCATCTCATCCGGGTCTACGCTGCTCACAACCAGTTTGACTCGCCGGCCGTCGCTTAAGCGGGGTTTGCTCTCGTTGAATCGCTGTGCGACCTGTTCGAAAAGCTCCTTCTTCTCCGGCGAATAGGCGACTTGTAGAGTGAGCTCACTGCTCGTTGGCCGGGAGGAAAGATAGCTCATGAGGGCAAGGCTGCCCCCACACAGCGCGATGGCCGCAAGCAACAGGACCGCCAAGACAGTGAAGACCGTCCTGGTGCCCGAACGTCCCCTGGTTTTTGCGCTCACGATCTGGCCCCCCTCCTAACGCTCGTAGATGTTGAGGTCAAACCAGCGCAAGAGCGCTAACAAGACGTCTCGGTCAGGCGAGTGCATGCTGGTAGATCGCGGCACGACGATGGTGGCACCCTGTTCCTGCCACTTGACGAAGGGGCTATCTCCCTCGGTAATGGGCACCTCGGGATTGGCGGGTCGCAGGCCACGGGCAATGGCCAAGCGCTGCACGTCTGGTTTGAGCAAATAGCGCTCAAACTCCAAGGCAGCGTTTTTCTCTAGCGCTGAGGTCTCTTCGCCCATCCAGATCGTGTAGGGGAAATCGAACCAGGTGATGTACTTCGGGTAACGTATGACCATTGGCTCCACCCAGCGGGTGCGGATCCCGGCCATGTTCACCAGCAAATCGCTTTCTAAAAGCTGTCCGCCGTCACCCATGGAGTAGCCAAATAGGGCGAGGTTCTCCACCGAATAGGAACCCAGGCTGGAGAAATCCGTGACCGCTCCCATCAGCTCCTTGAGCCAGGCCTGAAAGGTGGGGTTAGTCACATCGGCCACGCTGATACGCGTCTTCTGGTAGTACTCACCGGCCGCAGCGACCATGCTCATCAAGCCCCCCACGTTTTTCCGAGGGTTGGGCACGACGAGCTTGAAGTAACCCCACTCGGCTTTTCCCCCTAGTTCGGGCCAGCCCCCTTTAGCTGCCGCCGCATCGTGAATAGCTTGCCAAGTGATCTCATCGCCGTATTTCTTGCGCAACACCTCGTCACGGCTTTGCCAGATGCCCCAACAGAAGAGCGAGGTCGCGATGGGGCGCGTCCGATACTCACCACCTGTGAGGAAGATGTCCCGACCGCGTTTCTCTTTGTACGTTGCATTGACGAGCTCAACCAGGTAGCGGCTATCGGGAATCCAGACGGTGGGTAGGGGATCCATCTCCTCGCGTTCCCAGCGGCCCATAGCCACCAAGCCATCCATAGGTATGACCGAGACTTCAATAGGTCGTCCTTCCAAGGTGTGCTTCTCGGCGTTGAACTTTTTGGCTGCCTCGGTGACAAAGGGCTCGACGGGCAAAGCACAGACGATGCGTACCGAGAGAGCCTCCGGCTTCGTTGTAAGTGGTAGCCGCCCAGACCGCTGGGTAAAGTACGAGACGGCAACTATCCCTAGGGCTATGATAATCAAGGCAAAAAAGACCAGGCGTGTCTTGGTCATGGGCTTTCCTCGTTCATTCTCTGCAACGCATGCCCCTGAGGACAGCCTCAACGCGCCAGGAGGCCTAAGATCGCGGCCTCCTGGCGTCTTTTCTAAAGCTTCGTGCGGATCGCTTTAGAGCAGCCCTAGGCGACGCTTGCGCTCTGCGAGCTGGGCGTCAAGGGCGTTTTCCTCCAGGGCTTCGGCCATCTGCCGTTCCAGGCGGGAGGCATCTATCTCTCCTTGGGCAGTGGCCTTGTCTAGACGACGCTGAATCTCGGCGCGCATCTCCTCGATCCCCGTCTCGGCTGCCGTTTTACCGGCAACACCCTCAACCACCTTATGGGTTAGCTCTTTAGACTTGGCCAAGTCCAGCATAGCTTGCAGCTCGGCCCTTTCCTGCTTCACCTCGGCGAGCCTAGCCTCCAGCTTGGTCTTAGCCTCTAGAAGTTTCTGGAACTCGGCTTCCTGAGCTGCCGCTTGCTTCTCATAGGTCTCGGCCAAACGAGCCAACGTGTTGTAGCGACTTTGAGCCGAACGGGCGAGATCCGTCTTCCCCTGGCGCAGGAAAAGGTCTATGTTCTGATCTATCTCGGCCACTTTGGCTTGAAGTTCCTCGTACTTGCGGCGTATCCCTTTGGCCTCGCCGCCAACCGTGGCGGCAGCGTCCTCCAGGGCCTCCAAGTTGTCTTCGATCTTACGAATGTATTCGTCAATAACGGCGATACTGTTGGCCTTGAGCGCTTTGCTCACCAGATAGTTCAGGTTGGCCGAAATCAGCGTACCCACTCTCTCCAAAAGCGATGTCATCGTTCTCTCCTTTCAGTTTGTCGTACCCACTATTGTACAAATTCGCTTATCCCCCTCTTCTCGCCAGAGGGAGGGCTGCTCACTCATCCCAAACCGTTTCCATATCTCGCTTAACCTTTAGATAGTGCCTCTGTGCCCGCAGCGCTTGGGCGGATACTTTGAATAACCAGTTGCAGAGACACTTGTCCCTGCCACTCATTGAGCGTTGGCCGATAGATCAAATCCACCATATCGCCGGGCTTGAGTTCGTTGACCAGATATCCCTGGCGAAAGGCAATTGCCTGGACGGATTGTTTCCCGTCGCTCACTTCCAAACGCAAGTGTTTGCCCTCCTGCCCCACAGGGCGCACGTCTAGGAGCCGCAAGCCCAGGGTGGCCAGAGCGGGCTCCGGGTTACCTTCCCCAAACGGCTCCAATAAAGCCAAAGCAGGAGGTGTTTCCAAGGTTAGCTCATCCAAAGAAACCAATGCGTCCACAAGGCGACGACGGCTAAGCATTTCCTCGTTCAGGTGTTCTGCCCCGTATTGCTCTAGGCGCTCGTAGAAGGCGGGCAAGTTCTCGTTGGGCAAGGTGAAGCCCGCGGCACGGGCATGCCCTCCATGCTGCAAAAGAAGCTCCCCGCAGGCATCCAGTGCCTGGGTGATATGAAAGCCCTCAATGCTGCGCGCCGAGCCACGCGTCGTCATCTCGCCATGGCACATGACCAGGGATGGTTTATGGAATTCCTCGGTGAGCCGGCTGGCCACCAAGCCCACGATCCCTTCATGGAACGTAGGGGCGCCGACGATGAGCAACAGGCGCTCGTCTATGTTGCCGAGGAGCTCTTTCGCCTCCAGCACTTGAATTTCCAGCAGTCGCTGACGCTCCTGATTCAGCGTGTTGAGCTGGCTGGCGAGCTCTTGCGTGATCTCCTGGGCATCACTCATTAGCAGGTTGTAGGCGAGCTGGGCGTTCTTAAGCCGCCCTGCAGCGTTAAGCCGAGGCCCGAGACGAAAAGCGATAGCCTCGCTATCTACCTCTTCAGGGCGAACGCCGGCGATCTCCATGAGTGCCCGCACTCCAACTCGGGGCGACTCTTTAAGCCGTTTCAACCCCTGACGCACCAACTGGCGGTTCTCCCCGATCAAGGGCACAATATCTGATACAGTACCCAAGGCGACCAAGTCCAGGAACTGCTCTGGCTCACGTTCCGCCTGAGCACCTCGTCCCATGCGTGCAGCAACCCTGAAGAGCGCCTCGGCCAAGCGATAGGCTACCCCTACACCGGCCAGCTCTTTGAACGGGTAGGGGCAATCCGGGCGCTTGGGGTCAACGACGGCCAGCGCGGCGGGAAGCTCTTGAGCCGGAGCGTGATGGTCGGTGATGATGATATCAAGCCCTAGCTCGCGCGCTCTGGCCACCTCTTTGATGCTGCGCACGCCGCAATCCACGGTCACAACAAGTTGGGCGCCTTCGCGACGCAGCCCCTCCAAAACGGCGATGTTAAGACCGTACCCCTCTTCAAACCGATCCGGGATGAACCCCCTGACATGACCCCCCAACAGCTTGAGCGCTGAAACCAACAGGGCTGTCGCACTCACGCCATCGGTGTCGAAATCGCCATAAACCACAATGTGTTCACCATGTGCCAGGGCGCGACGGATGCGCGTCACAGCTTGAGACATGCCGGCCATCTGAAAGGGGTCAACTGAAATTTCTTCCTCCAATAAGAAGGCGCGCACCCGCTCCGGCGTATCGATCCTCCGTGCGTGAAGCACCTTGGCCAATATGGGCTCTAGGCTAAGCTCAGCGGCCTGTATCGGGAAAGGCTCCGCGATCTTTCTCCGGAGATACCAACGTTCCGACACAAACACCTGCCCCCTTTGAGATACTCTGTCACCATTATAGAAGGGGACAGGTCGGATTTCAATCGCGTTAGGCCGAACGTCGCCTACAGCCAATGGTTCTGCTTCATGAAGGCTGTGAGGTAAGGGATCTCAAAGGTCTTGCCCTGAAAAGCCATCACCCCGTAGTAGATCATGGGCACAAGGGGCAGCAGGTAAAAAACGACCGCAAAGCAGATAACCGCTGCTATAATGCTCAACAGAACCTCAAACACAGCCGAAACCACGGCCAGCCCTAGGCTCTGCACGGCATGGTAACGTAGGAAGGGTTTGTTCTTGGTATCCTCATTAAGCAATAAGATGAGCGAGACGATGAACGGAATGAGATAGGCTAAACCAGCCAATATCCTGTCGTTATCACTCACAGGGGTCCCGCTCCCCGCACTTGGTGTCTCATCCACGGCGAACGGTTCTTTTGGTGGTGTGGCGCTCATGAAATCCTCCTTAATGAGCCAACGTTATGATCTGTTGTACTCTACGCACCTGAGGGGAAAGGGTTGCGGACGCTTCGCGGATATGCTAGAATTTTCGCCTATAAGGCTGAGTGAGAATGGATGTAAGACAATGGCCAGGATTGTGTTCTTCGGTACGCCTCGCTTCGGCGTTCCGGTGCTTGAGGCTCTAGCACAACACCACCAGGTATTGGGCGTGATCACGCAGCCGGATCGCGTAGCCGGGCGGGGACGCGCACAACGCGCTATGCCCGCCGTGAAGCAGACGGCGCAAAAGCTCGGTTTGCCGGTCCTTCAACCTGCCAGTTTGCGCCGTGACGCCAAGGTTTTGGAATGGCTACAGCAGTCCGCAGCCGACTTGTTCGTCGTCGCCGCCTTTGGCCAGCTGTTGCCTCCCTCTATTTTGGCTATCCCGGCTCATGGTTGTATCGGGGTTCATGCCTCACTGTTACCTGACCTGCGTGGGGCTGCCCCCGTCGCTGCTGCTATCCTCAGAGGAGATCGGGAAACCGGGGTTTCTCTGATGTTAACGGATGCCGGCATGGATACCGGCCCGATCATCGCGCAGAGGCGAATCTCCATCGCGCCGGATGATACCACCGAGAGCCTGAGCGAGAAGCTCGCCTTCCTGGGAGCCGAGTTGCTCATCGAGACCTTGCCGGCTTGGTTGGCCGGACAAATTACGCCGGTTCCCCAGGATGA
>DAOTVR010000213.1:0-12713 GCA_034436315.1 Anaerolineae bacterium | reverse complement strand
GCTGAGGACGTGGAAAAGCTGCTGGCAGAGAGATAAGGAACCACGAAGGCACAAAGACACAAGGGTTTATCGTTATTTTCGTGGTAATTTCCTAGTGCCTTGGCATCTTGGTGGTAGAGATGCCATTGAAGGAGAGAAGGATGACCGGCGAGACAATGAAGCTCAGCTGCTGTTGGCTCTATGCCATCAGCCGCTACGGGTATCCCGTGCCCGTAGCCGATATCCCTGCCACACTGCGCCAGATGGCCGAGCTGGGGTTTCACTATGTAGAATTGGAGGGCGCCTCCGAGGGGGATAACCTCCTGCAAGTCTATGAAAGGCGCCGAACGCTCAAGGAGCTCTGCGCCGAGCTGGGGCTACGGGTGGTCAACTTTTGCCCGGTCATCCCCGAACTGGTCAGTCTGGACGAGGCCGAGCGCAAAAGAGGCCAGGAGCTTTTCCGCTTGGCCGTAGAGCTGGCCTCTTTCTTCCAATGCGCCACGATCCAGATCGATAGCTATACCCCGCCGCTCAAGTTCGTGGGCGAGCGCCCCTACAAGGAGATGCTCAATTACGGCATTGAGTTTCGCATTGAGGTAGATCCCCAGTTTGACTGGGAGGAGCAATGGCACGTGCTGGTGGAGACCTTCAAGTACTGCGCCCAAGAGGCGGCTAAAGCGGGCTTGCCCTTCTGCTTAGAGCCGCGCGTGGGCGAGATGATCTCCAATACCGATGCTCTCTTGCGGCTGATGGATCATGTAGGGGCCGACAATTTCGGCGCCGTGCTGGATACAGCCCATCAACACGCCCAGAAGGAGATCCTGCCCCTCAGCGTAGAAAAGCTGGGTAAGCGCATCATGTATCTGCACGTGGCCGATAACGACGGCAAGGTCAACGAACACAAGGCCCTGGGCGAGGGCACGGTGGATTGGGTGGGGGTCTTTACCGCCTTGAAGAAACATCACTTCACGGGCTACGTGGCCATCGACATCGGCCGCCTGCCCGATATGGACGAGGCCATGCGCCGCTCCATCGCCTTCTTGCGCGACCTTCTGCCTCGGCTGGGGATCGCCTACGAGCTATAAGAACATACCCTCGCAGGGGTGGGCTTTAAGCCCGCCCCTGCCGTTTTGCCAACACGAGGCCTAGGACGGCAATCGCGGCCCCCAAGACGGTCCCGATGATCTGCTTGACCCCAAAGCCGGGCGAGCCAAGGCCTAGCTGGTTCGCCAAAAGTGAGACCAGAAGCACGATGATCCCCACGACGGCAGCGGCAAGGCCCAGCGTCTTTTTATTCATGGACCAACCTCCGAGCGGATATATGCTTTAAACACCTGCTTGTGGCGCCCTAATAAGCTACGCGCGCCAGAAGGGTGAGCAAGACGCGTTCGGCCATCTCCACGAGGATGAGGGCGATCAGGGGCGAGAGATCCAGGCCACCGAGATTAGGCATCACCCGGCGAATCGGCCCTAGGATCGGCTCCGTGATGTCATAGAGGAAGACGACCAGACGGTTGTTGCGATCAACGGGTATCCAGGAGAGCAGGACACGGGTCAGGATAGCCACGTTCAAGGCTCGCGCTAGCACAACAATAAAGATATAGAGCACTCTCATCTTTTGCTCAGCTCCCCTAGAAGTTTGGCCTTCTCATAAGCGGCGGCAACGGCACGGGATATAGTGGCCCGCAGGCCCCCCTCCTCCAGCCGATACAGAGCCTCGGCGGTGGTGCCCCCTGGCGAAGTGACCATATTGCGCAAGACCGCCGGATGGAGACCACTGGATTGGGCGTAGATCGCCGAGCCACGCACCGTCTGCAGGACGAGCTTCTCGCTGATGGCCCTGGAAAGGCCCAAATGCACGCCGGCGTCGATCAGCGCCTCCATAAAGAGAAAGACATAGGCCGGGCCAGAGCCGTTCAAAGCCGTGGCCATGTCTAGGTATTCCTCGTTCTCCACATAGACCTCTTCACCCAGGGAAGCGACGACTTGTCGCGCCCACTCGCGCTGTTGGGGCGACGTCTCGGCGGTGGCCGTCCAGACCGACATACCCTCACCGATCTGGCAAGGCGTGTTGGGCATGATACGCACGATGGCCTTGACCCCCAACGCCTGGCGAATGGTCTCCATCTTGGCCCCGGCGACAAAGGTGAGAAGCAAGATGTCAGGGCTAACGTGGCCGGTCAGCTCGCGCAATACCTTACCCAGCACCTGGGGTTTAACCGCTAGGACGATGACCTCCACTCCCGAGGCAGCCTCCAAGTTGGAGGCGCTGACCCGCACACCCAACTTCTCGGCAAGGAGCGCCCGCCGCTCGACGAGGGGATCGCTGGCGATGATCTCCCCGGGCTTCGCCAGGCTCTTTTGGAGCATCCCCCGGATAAAGGCCTCGGCCATGATGCCTCCGCCGATGAAAGCGATACGAGGACTCTCGCTCGTTCCCATGATCTCTCCCCCTAAAAAGTGGCCGCGCCATGTTGGCGCGCAAATAACCCCCTTGGCTGGATGAAAACCGGCTTCTAATAACTTGCCGGGCCGAAGATAGCCCGCCCAATGCGCACCATCGTGGCCCCCTCTTCAATGGCCACCTCAAAATCGTCGGTCATGCCCATGGAAAGCTCGGCCCAGGAGGAAAAGGGGGCACGATCCCGCAGGGCTTCGCGCAGCTCGCGCAAGGCCCGAAACACGGGGCGGGCCTGCTCGGGATCGGGGACGATGGGGGCCATGGTCATCAACCCCTCTACCCGCAGGTGCGTGAAGACGGCAAACTGCCCCACTTGACTGAGGAAATCCGCACGCGCCACAGGGGTGCTGGCGGCAAAACCATACTTGCTTTCCTCGCCGGAGACATTAACCTCTAGGAGGATAGGCACTTGCTTGCCTAGCTCGGCGGCGAAGCGCTCCAGCCGTGCCGCCAGATGAAGCGAATCCACAGAGTGGATCACATCGCAAAACTCCACGACGCGCTTGGCCTTGCGGCTTTGCACATGGCCGACCATATGCCAGGTGACCGGGCCGGCGATAAAGCTCTCGCGGACCAAGGGGATCTTTTCCTCGGCCTCTTCAATGCGGTTCTCGCCGAAATGGCGCACCCCGGCGCGATAGGCAGCCAGGATCTCGGCGGGGGAGCGCGTTTTGCTCACGGCGATCAGGGTCACCTCATTTCGTCCGCGCCCCACGCGAGCACAGGCTGCCGCGATGCGCCGTTCCACGTCCTCCAAGTTGGCCGTGATGTTCCGCTCTAACTCGTCCGCCATGACGTGCTCTCCTTTGAAAGGCGATCGGTTCTCAGCTCGCAGTAGTCGGCTTTCAGTCCCGCCCTGGCCCCCGCTCGGATCTAGGAGGGCGTAAGGTTAACCACACGAAACGGTAAGAAGGCCGACCACTGAAAGCTGACGGCTGATCACTTTTACGGCGAAAGGCCTATGAGCGCTGCAAAGCGCCCGGTGTGTCCCCTCTCGGCGCGATGGGAGTAAAACTCCTCCAGCAGGCACGCGGTACACATACAGGAATGCTCAATCTGCCTCAGGCCGACCTCCTGCAATTGTAAGGCGTTGGCCCGCCAGAGGTCCACATAGGTCTTATTCTCCCTGGTGCTGAGCACCTCTTCGGCCCAGGGCTTTCCGCGGATAGCCTCCAGCACCTCCGTGCCCACATCAAAGCAACAAGGGCCTATCGCCGGGCCGATTCCGGCGAGGATCTCCTCAGGTCGGCAGCCGTAGGTTGAGATCATCGCCTGGGCGGCCTTAGCAGCGATCTCCTGGGCCGTGCCCTGCCATCCGGCATGCACCAATCCCACGGCGTTCTCCCGTGGCGCGTAAAGGAACACGGGCACGCAATCGGCAAAGCGCAACAGGAGCACCAAGCCTGGCACATTGGAGATGAGCGCATCCGCCTCCCCAAGCGATTTGCCTCCGTCGCCAGGAGAGACGGGCACCACACGGTCACCGTGCACTTGGCGCACCGTCACCACAGCCTGCTCCGATATGCCCAGGGCGCGGTAGATCGCCAGGTGATTGGCCTCCACCGTAGCCGGATCATCGCCCACGGTGCGCCCCACATTCAAGCTGGCGAAAGCCCCTTGACTAAAGCCTCCCAGGCGCGTAAAGACGCCATGGATAAGTGAAGGGCCCTCAAAGGACTCAAAACAATAGCGCGAAAGCGCCCCCTCACGGACGAGGATCATCGTTGCTCCTTCGTTGTGCAGACTCCACACCGAGAACACTCCACCGGGATACAAGCTCCCGTGACGAGCTCTTCCGCAGCCCGCCGCCGCTCGGCGGCCAGGTACGCCGGGGCGACGCGACTATCCACAAAATCCCAGGGGAGCGGCTCCTCAGGCGCGCGCTCACGTAAGTATTCATCTTCCGTCAAGCCCTGGGCGTGCAGGGCTGCCTTCCAGCGCGCCGGCGTGGGAGCACGCATCCCCAAGAGGGCCTCACCCACTCGCCGGTCCCCTCGCGCGAGGATCCCTTGGACGCGCGCCTCCCGGGGCGGCTCCGCGCGCACCTCAACCTGCATCCGGCTCAGAGCCTCCTGAACGCGCACAAGGCGCTCATCAAGCACCGGTTCAGGGGCCATCGCCACGCGCTCAAAAGGGGTATGAGCCTTGGGCACGAAGGGCGTCAGGTTCACCACCAGTTTGCGTGGGAAAACCCCTTTGACCTCGCGGCAAAGCCCAATTAACTCCTCAATATCCCCCTCCGATTCGCCGGGCAAGCCGACCATGAAGTAAAGCTTGAGAGCCTCCAGACGATGCAACGCGGCTAAGGTCGCGGCCCGCAGGATATCCTCATGGCTCACACATTTGTTGATCACCCGGCGAAGCCGCTCCGACCCCGCCTCCGGCGCCAGGGTCAAGGTCCGCGAGCCGCCTTCGGCCAAGGCCTGTACGAGCAGAGGGGAAAGCGGCGCAACCCGCAACGAGGAAACGGAGATCTCTGCCCCCAAATTCCTCAGGCCGAGCACCAGCTCCTCAATGCGGCTGTAATCTGAGACCGCCGCCGCGACCAGCCCGACTTTCTTCAAGCGACCGAGGCCCTGCCGCGCCTGATCCAAGATCAGCTCCAAACTGCGCTCGCGTGGCGGGCGATACCAATACCCCGCCAGACAGAAGCGACAGCCCCACCCGCAGCCACGCGAGATCTCAATGAGATGCATATCGCCGAATTCCGCGCCGGGGGCCACGATGCTAGAGGCCGTGGGATAGGCATCTAAATCGGGCACCCATTGGCGGGCCACGGCTTCCCCCGAACGGATCAAGGGCACATAAACCCCCGGCAAGCGCCCCAGGCCCTCCAAGACCGATAAGCGCTCGCGCCCCCAGCTATCGCGCACGCACGCCATCAAGTCGCCCAAGAGGGCTTCGGCCTCGCCGATGACGATCGCGTCGGCTAGGATAGCCAAAGGTTCGGGGTTAGCGGCGACGGCCGGCCCACCCAGGATCACAAAAGGGTGCTCTGGTCTCCGCTCCTCGGCGCGCAAGGGCACACCTGCGCGCCGTAACATGGAGACGATGTTAAAGTAATCCATCTCAAACGAGGCCGAGATGGCCAACACCGCTGCATCCCTCACCGGGCGCTGCGATTCCAGGGTGATCAAAGGCTCTGCCGGAGAAGGATGCCCGTCTAGAAAGGCAAAGGCCCGCTCGCAGACGACGCCGGGCAAGGCGTTGAACCAGCGATAGAGGCTATGCATCGCCAGGCTGGACATGCCCACGGCGTAGCTATTGGGATAGGCCAGGACAACGGGAACCTTTCCCCCCCAATCGCTGACGATAGCGCCCGATTCGCTCTCCAAAATGCGGCGCGCCTTGGCGATGAGCCGCCACTGCATAAGCTCCTTCCGCTCACAGGCCCAGTAACTAGAAGGATGATAGCCTACGGCAGAGTTACTGTCAAACGATAGAGGGCGAAATGAGGCGGCGGCCTCCTGCCCTCCTGGCAAGAGGCAAGGGATGCTCCACCCTTATGGCCCCTTATTGGGCAGCTCAGAACCGGCATTCAGTAAAGCGTCAAGTTTGACAACATGCGTCACCCATGCTATTATTTTTTTGAGTGGGCCGGGCGGTCGCGTGGCGGGGCCGTGAGGCCCGGCCATGAGGAAAGTCCGAACTCCATAGAGCACGATGCTGGGTAACGCCCAGGCGGGGTGACCCGACGGCATAGTGCAACAGAAAGCAGGTCGCCGCCAGGGTTTGCCCTGTGCGGTAAGAGTGAAACGGTGGTGTAAGAGACCACCAGCGGTCCAGGTGACTGGGCCGGCTAGGCAAACCCCATCGGGAGCAAGGCCAAGCAAGAGGTTGATGGCGCAAGCCATCGCGGGCTGCTCGTCCGCTTCCTCGGGTAGGCCGCTTGAGGCGCCGAGTAATCGGCGCCCCAGAGGGATGACCGCCAACCCGCGCATGCGGGTTACAGAATTCGGCTTACAGGCCCACTCAACATCTTCTCTGGAGGGACTTGTGCTTATTGATACCCACACCCATTTCTACGACCCCACCCGCCCCCAAGGTGTCCCCTGGCCCAGCCCCAAGGAGAAAGCGCTCTATAGGCCCGTGCTCCCCGAACATTATAAAGCCCTGGCCATCCCCGAAGGGGTGACGGGTACCGTGGTCGTCGAGGCCAGCCCGTGGGTAGAGGACAACCAGTGGATCTTGGACCTGGCGGCGAAGGAGCCCTTCATCGTGGGCTATGTGGGGAACCTGCGGCTGGGGGCGGAGGATTTCAGGGCAAACCTGGAGCGCTTTGCGGCTAATCCCCTCTTTCGCGGCCTCAGGGCAAGTGGCGCGGCTATTCGGGAACTAGTGCACACCGGACAGCTGGATGATCTAGAGACACTGGCAGCCAAGGACCTAGAACTGGACCTCCTCTTGGGGCCGGCGGATTTGCCGGCCGTTTACGAGCTGGCCCAACGCATCCCGAGCTTGCGCTTGGTCTTGGATCACGTCGCCGGGGTACGCATTGATGGGCGCGCACCAGATAGTGCCTGGGTAGAGGGCATCCGGCAAGTAGCAACCTGCCCTAACGTCTTTTGCAAGGTCTCGGGCCTGGCCGAACAGACGGGCCAAAGGCCGGCGCCGACGAATTTGGACTATTACCTCCCAACCCTAGAAGTGCTTTGGAATGCCTTCGGCGAGGAGCGGCTCATCTACGGTAGCAATTGGCCCGTTTGTGAGCCCTTCGCCAGCTACGCCACGGTGCAGCGGCTGGTCGGCGAGTACTTTGGGCGCAAAGGCGCAGAGGCCAGTGAAAAGTACTTTTGGAAGAACGCCCAGGTTGCCTACGCACTGCACCGCGGTGACGCCGCAAGGCGTTGATGCCCTGACGGGCACACTACGAACCGCTCGTAGTGACGCCGTGAGGCGTTGATGCCCTGACGGGCACACTACGAACCCTAGCGTTTTCCGTTTCAGCCCCGGCCATCATCCTTTGATACCACTGGTCACCACACCCTGGATGATGTACTTTTGGCCGATGAAGAAGAGGATGATCAGCGGCAAGGTGTAGATGGTCGCCGCCGCCAAGGTGGGCATCATCATGGGGAAGCCCTGTGGGTTCATGTAGCCGTGGTTGATCTTGACCGCCAGCGTGGTCTTTTTATCGTCCAGATAGATGAGGGGACCAAACCAATCGGACCAGGTGGCGGAGAAGTTGAAGATGAAGGAGGTGGCCAGCACCGGCTTGGAGTTGGGCAAAAAGATCTGCCAATAGATGCGGAAGGGGGTGCAACCGTCCACTTCGGCGGCCTCTTCTAACTGCGCCGGGATGGTAGTGAAGAACTGGCGGAAGAGGAAGATGTGGAAGGGCGCTCCGGCGATGCCCCATAGGAACCAGGGCCAGTAGGTATTGGTCAAATGCAGGCGGGAGAAGACGATGAACTGCGGGATCAGCGTCACCATGCCGGGGACGATCATCATGGCCAGGATGATGCTGAAGAGGACATCGGAGCCGGCAACTTTGAAACGCGCAAAGGCGAATCCCGCCGCCGAGCTGGTGATCAGGCAGAGGGTCGCATACATCAGCGCCAGGAAAAGGGAGTGCGAGGCATAGCCCCAATAGTCTATCAGGGTGACGGCATCCACATAGTTTTTCCACTGGATGACCTTGGGGAAGAACTTGATCGGGTAGGCGATGTACTCCGATTCGGTCTTGAACGAGCTGATCAAGAACCAGAGGACCGGCAACCCGATGCAGAAGGCTACGACGACGAGCAGCGTATAGAGTAAAAAGTTTGAAAGCGCCCTGGTCGGGTGCATCCGGATATAGCGAATCGTCATGCGGCACCTCCCTTAGCCTCGGCCTCGTAATAGACCCAATAACGCGCCGTGCGAAAGACGATCGCCGTCAGCCCCATGATGACGATGGACATCAACCACAAAAGCGCCGTACCGTAACCGAAGCGCTGGAAGGCAAAGATGTGCCGATAGGTGTTGATCACGTAGAGGTACACTTCGCGAGCTACGGCGCCGTGCATGGCCCCACCCCCGTACACGATCATCGGCAAGGCGAAGGTTTGCAGGGAATTGATCAAGGCCATGACCAACTGGAAAAAGATGATCGGCGTCATCAAGGGGATGGTGACATGCCGAAAGACGCGCAGCTTGTTCGCGCCATCAATGAGCGCGGCCTCCTCCAGTTCCTGAGGGATGCTCTGCAAACCGGCCAGGAAGATGACCATGCCCGCACCCAGGCCGCCCCACACCGAGATGGCCGTACAAGCCGGCAGGGCATAGTCGCTCAACCAGCGGATGGCCGTGCCGGGGCGGAAGAGGCTGAGGATGCCGTTCAGAAGGCCGTTGTTGGTATCCAGGAAGATCATCCAGATGCGCGCCACGGCCACCACCGGTATCACGCTGGGCAAATAGTAAAGGGTGCGGAAGAAATCACGCCCCTTTACCGCTTGGTTCAAGATCAAGGCGAGGATGAAGGAGAGGATGATCCAAGTCGGTGTGTTGATGGCGCTCCAAAGCAGGCTGCGCCCGAAGGAATAGGCTACCTCCGGGTCGGTGAAGGCGCGGGCGTAATTTTTCAAGCCCATCCATTTGATGGTCTCTAGGTTGAGGCCATCGTAGTTGGTCATGGATGTCAAAACCCCTAGGATGATGGGGATGATATCCAAGGCCACGAAACAGATCAGCCAAGGGGCCACGAAGAGATAAAAGGCCACCGTTCGCCGTATAACCCGCGGCGGGATGCGCCTGGCTACCGGTTTCTCTCGGGCGACGGCCACTTCCGCAGTTGCCATGATGCCCTACCTCCCCCTTTCTGAGTTCGGGTGTGGGGCTTTTGGGCCCCACACCCGACCACTCCACACACGCTATCCAAGGATGCGATCCATGCCCTCTTTGATCGCTACGTCGATCTCCTTCTGAATATTACCGATCATCTGCTCAAAGCTGAGCTCGCCCTTGAGTGTGCGCTCAAAGTAATTAGCCCAGCTCGCGCCGACGGCCGCTGGCTCGCCACCCTTCAGGAAGGGGTTAAAGCGCACCACATGATCAGCATATTGCATCTCGCCCATCAGCACTCTCTTGACTTGCTTGCGCTCCTCGTTGTATTCGGGGATCAAGGGATAGAGCGACAAAAGACCCGGCACCCCCCAGCCGCCCTTGGCGCGGGTGATCGCCGGCTCCTGGCCATTGTACCACTGGAACGCATCCCAGGCCGCATCGGGGTTCTTGGTGATGCGCGAGATGATGGATCCCGTGGCGGTGATGGTGGTGGAGATGCGCTTGCCCTTCTCCCCCCAGATGGGCGCGGGGATCATGATCGCCTGGCCCTTGTTCTCCCCCTCCATGCCGGTGGGCGTATTGGCCGTGCCCGTGACCATGCCGGAGAACCAGAAGCCATACTGACACATAGCGATCTGCCCGGCGAGGAAGTCGGGACCGATCCAGCCGCGCGGGCTGGGGCTCAAGGGGTTCTGGGTATAGTTGCCCTTGGCCAGGTCAAAGTGCCACTTGGCGCACTTGATGGCCTCCTCGTTGCCCTGGAACTGGAACTTGGTGAAATCGCTGGAGAAGAGGCTGTTGCCGATGCCCTCCAGCCAGACCTCCCAGAAGCGCTCCACCCAGCCCCATTCCACGCCGAGACCCCAGACAAGGACGCGGTCACCCTCCTTCTTGGTCAGCTTTTGGGCAAGCTCAAAGACTTGATCATAGTAAAGGGGCTTGTCATCGGGCGGGGGCGTCAGCCCGGCCTTCTGGAAGAGCAGCTTGTTGACCCAGATGGTGCAGTCGGGCGACCAGTCCTTGACCATGCCCCAGATCTTGCCCTTGCCGATATCCAGGGGGCTATCGCCCTTGTAAAAGTTGTTGGCGGGAGCAAGGTCGTCCGGGCGCAAGACGGTAGAGACCTCAAAGTAGGGCGTAAGGTCCAAGGGGATGCCCCGAGCAAGGAGCCCCGGCACCTCAGGGGCCTGCAGGCGATAGATATCCGGCGGGTTGCCCGCGGCCAGCATGGCATAGTAGCGCACCTGATCGGGGTCCAGGCGCGAGAGCTTGTAGGGCGCGTGATCCGTGTTGTACTGCTTGAGCTCCTCGTCGGAAAGCTCGCCGCCCCACATCATGATGGAGACCTCGGCAGGGACCTTCTCCTTGGGCTTGGGGGCCTCCGTGATGACCTTCTCCACGACTTTGGTGACTTCCTTTGGCACCTCTTTTTCAACGACCTTGGTGACCTCTTTTTCCACCTCCACTTTCTTCTCCACTACGACCGTCTCTTTGACGACCTTCTCCACCACTTTGGGCTGGCAGGCAGCGAGCACCGTGCCGGCCAGGCCGATGGCGGAGAACTTGAGGAGATCACGACGACAAAGTTTCTTGGCGAACATAAGTTATCCCTCCTTGGGAACTAGACGAGACAACCGGATTCCGCAACACACGACTCACCCTCACCGAGGCTGGCGCACGTCACGCGCCCCAAGCGATCCTCACTTCGCCGATATCCTCACCTCCTTCCTTAAAACACAAGCGCCCGCACCTTGCTAAGGAGACGGCGCAGGCGCAATGCTCCCTCGTGGGACGAACTCGGCCCTGACGAGCACGTCTTGGCGAGCGCTCATTCCCCGCTCCACAGCGCCAACAAGCAACTGGGCTAACAATTCGCCCAGAGCCGCTCGCGGTTGGCGCACGCTTGCCAGGGGCGGCGAAACGTAATCACAGATGGGCAGGTCATCATAACCCACCACGCTGACGTCCTCAGGGATGCGCTGCCCCAGCTCCCTGAGCGCGCGATAGGCCCCTAGGGCGATCCAGTCGCTATGACAAAAAAGCGCCGTACAATCCGCGTGACGGGCCAGGAGCGCGCGGGCCGCGCTATAGCCTGCCTCCAGGGTCCAATCGCCTGCCACCTCAATATAAGAGTTATCCAGAGGTTGGCCCACCTCGGCCAGGGCACGACGGGCGCCCTCCGTGCGGTCGGTGGCGGCATGCCAACCCGCCGGCCCGGCGACGATCCCCACGCGGCGATGGCCCAGGCCGGTCAGATAGTGCACGGCCTGATAGGCCCCATCCACGTTATCTACATCCACGTTGATGGCACGCTCGCTTTCCAATCGGTAGGCTAAGGAGACGACGGGAAGTTCAAATGCAAGGGATTCTTGGGGAGAGACGCTGGGGGCAAAGAGCAACAGGCCATCCACTTGTCTCTCCATCATCAGGTTGTACATCAGGGGAACATCATCGGGGTTGCCGTCGGTAATGGCCAGGACGAAGACGTAGCCCCGCGCGCGGGCCTCGCGTTCGGCGCCGGTGATCACCTCGGCACGGAACTGGTCGTTTATCGGACAAGTGATCAATCCCAGGGTATAGGTGCGCCGCAAAACCAGGCTGCGGGCGATGGAGCTGGGGCGATAGCCCAGCCGGCGGGCCACCTGCCAGACGCGCTTACGCGTCTCCTCGGCCACGTCGGGCTTGCCGTTGATCACCCGGGAGACGGTCTGTAGCGAGACCCCCGCCTCGGCGGCCACATCTTGAATGGTTACCTGCTTGGCCATCGTCCTCGCTCCTTCGGAGGGGCCAAGGCTATCGCGCGAAAGGGCGGGCCAACCTTCTTGGCCGTGAACGCTATCGGCAGGATTACCGTTAGCGTTCACGATAATATCATAGCATACGGTGCGGCGAATGTCAAGGGGTTTTCGCGCGAATTTTCAGAAAAGTTGTGCCGCCTCGGCAACCCGCCCCAGCCGCTGCAGGCAAAGGCTCTTGTAGTAGCGCGCCTCCGGCTCATAGCCCCCTCGCGGCGAAGCGGGATCCTCCTGTGGCCAAGGTCGGATGTTGGCCCCCTCTTCCCAGTAGACCCTCGCTTTGGCGGGATCGCCCAACTTCTCGGCGACGACGCCGGCCCAATAGAGAGCCTTGGAATCCTGGGCGTAATAGGACTTGCCTACCCCCAGGTTGCGCGGGTATTGCAAGGCCCGCTCCAGGTCTTCCAGGGCGCCTCGCAGGTCGCCCCGCTCATAACGGGCCAGGCCGCGCCCGACATAGGCCTGATAGTAGGCCGGGCGGGTGAGGCTCTCGCCCTCGTAGGGGTCAAATTGCATGGCGCTCAAGACTTCAATGGCCCGATCCCAACGCTTCAGCTCCACCAGGAGAGCTGCCAGGCGCGCCTGGATGCGCCCATGCTGAGGGGCCTTCTCCAAGAGGGCTAAACGCTCCTCGGCCGGCGCGCCCATCTCGGCCAAGATATCATAGAGGTCGGCATAGAGCCGATAGTCGCCCCCATTACGGGCGATGGCCC
>DAOTVR010000212.1:0-17670 GCA_034436315.1 Anaerolineae bacterium | reverse complement strand
TCGTCGGGGACGGTGATGTACCCACCTACCACACTTAGGGGGCCACTGTTCTTGAGCCCCTTGATTTGCTCTGTGTCAATAACCAACTGTTCATAGTAGTCGTTATTAGGGATGGCTGCACAGAGATGGGCGTTAGCCCAGCCTCCGCCATGTACCTGGGCGCGCATACCACAAGACTCGGCCAGGTGCGCTACCTTGATTGCGCCCGTGATACCTCCCTTGAAGCCTGCGCTCGTGCGGATCATGTCCAGGGCGCGATATTGGATCCACGTCGCCGCGTTCCAATGGCAACCGTCGCAGGTTTCTGCGGCGAGTACCGGGATATCCAGGGCGGCACAGAGCTCGGCGTAGCTGGGGAGGTCGAACTCACGCATCGGCTCCTCGTACCACAAGAAACCCGCATCCTCCAGCTGCCTTCCAAACCACAGGGAGGTCACATAGTCCCAACCGGCGGAGGCATCAAACATAAGGTCGGCATCGTCGCCCACCCACTTGCGCAGATTGTGGGCCAACTTGGCGTCCCATTTGGGGTCACCCGAAGCATGCAGTTTGAAGGCGAAGAAGCCCTCGTCGCGGCACTCCTTGATGTGCCGTTCGTATTCCTCCATCGTATCCCACGTGACCGTGGAGGCATACGCCGGCACCTTGGGGTTGTTGCCTCCCAAGAGCTTGTAAAGGGGCAACTTGGCCACTTGGGATTTGATGTCCCAACAGGCGATGTCCAGTATCCCGAGGTCGTGTATCTGAAACTCTTCCAGACGGTCCAACTCCCAGATGCGATGCCAGAGGTCCTCTGTGTTAAGAGGATTCAGGCCCACGAACTCGCGCTTCAGGCGACGACGCACGATATCTGCCACACGGTAGCCGTTGCCCCCGGCATGGCCTATATAGCCCTCGTCGGTATCCACGCGCACCAGCGCGTAGTAGGTTATCTCGCCGGGTGGCGTGCCATCACCATCACCGGGGAGGCCCTTCCGCCAGTGAAAGCGTGGCCGACCAGCAACATGTGGTAGGACATAGCACTTGATATCGGTGATTTTCATCCGAGTTCCCTCCTTTCAACTTGCCCCATTCTCAAGGCTAGGTGACAACGCTGGGCCATTGTACTCGCGTTTAGCCTACCAAGGCAAACGTTTTTGTGCTATATTCTTTGACCAATCGTGCAGGCTGGAAAAATCTACAGGGAGATTTACACAAACATGAGGCTCCTCAAGAAAGCTTTGGTGGGTTTGGCGGCCGGAGTAGGGTTCCTTGTGCTTGGGTTCTTTATCTCAGAGGGAGGCTTGCGTCCCAAAGCCTCTACAAGACGCTTTTGGCAGGCGGCACGCGAGGCGGGGAAGCCTTGGTGGCGTTTCCTACACGGCTATTTCTATGCCCGTTGGCCTTTAGGCTACATCGGCTCGGCTATCGGCGAGCGAGGGGAACTACGCTGGCTGCGCCCTATCTTTGGCCCTTTCTTGCTCAAGCTGCTTAGGCCGTCTCGTTGGGCTGACGGTTATCATGGCAAGGTGATGCCCACTGAAAGCGTCAAAAGGTTGGTTACAATACGGGAAGCGATTGATATGACCGTTCCGGAGCAAGTCATTCCCTTCAAGAGTGCACGTGATCTGATCCTCTCACAGCCTCGTCACATCGTGGTGCTGAATTGTCCCTGTCGCGCGGCGAGGAAGAACCCTTGCAAGCCGTTGGATGTTTGTCTGATCATCGGCGAGCCTTTCGCCAGCTTTGTGCTTGAGCATAACACCTCAGGTGCCCGTGCTATCACCCCTGAGGAGGCTGTAGAGATCCTTGAGGCCGAAGCTCGGCGAGGCCATGTGCATCATGCCTTTTTTAAGGAGGCCATGTTAGATCGCTTTTATGCGATTTGCAATTGTTGCTCCTGCTGCTGTGGGGCTATACAGGCCCAACGCAATGGTACGCCGATGCTCATCTCTTCGGGATACGTCTCACGCCTTGAGGAGGGGCGTTGTATTGCCTGCGGAGCCTGTGTGAGGGCATGCCCTTTTAAGGCGATCACCCTCAATGGTCAGATCACTATAGACAGGGCTACTTGCATGGGTTGTGGCGTCTGTGTGACGACTTGTCCGGAGGGCGCGCTCTCCCTCGTCCGGGATGAGAGCAAACCCGCTCCTTTGGAGATCCCTGCCTGATCCTTGCTCACTTGGGCCTAGACGTTGACGGGCCATCGCTGTGAGGTTCCAAGTGGACGACGACCCGGCCGACTTCTGGGAGGTTCTCATAGATCAGATTCTCCAACTGCTTGCTCAAGGCATGGGCATCGTTCACTGACAAAGAGGCATCGCATTCACAGTGAGCTGTAACCAGAAGTTGTCCATCTACATGCGATACGGCCACGTTATGGCAGTTGCTCAGTCCATCTATGGTTTTTGCGGCTTCCGTTATCGTCGCCTCAACCTTCCGATAGGTTGCTTCATCTAAAGCAGAAGCGCGCCCATTATGGCGGTCGATTGGCTCAATATGTACTTCTACATCAGCCGCCTCAGGGATCTCCTGGCGTATCATGTCCTCAAGCTGACTTGCCAGCTCATGGGCTTTCTCTATAGAGAGCGACCGCTCGACCTCTAAGTGTAATGTAAGGTATGACTTGCCCTCTAGGTCGTAGGCGCGAATACTGTGAACTGCAGTGCCGGGGATCCGACCAGCGATCTGACGGACGCGCTCGTCCGTATCGGCTTCGTGCCAGGCCCCCTCCTCTGGCTCAATATGCACGATAACGTCGCGCAGGCCTTCAATCCTGGCAAGCAATTGCCGTTGCACCTGGTGAGCGATGTGATGGGCCTGCTCTACCGGCGTGCCAGGCCGCACCCGTATGTGCAAATCCAAGTGAATATCGTCTTCCTGGCCACGGCTACGAATGCGATGCAAGGTCAACACGCCCGGCACATCGCTGACGATCTGCTGAACTTGGGCCTCATCAAGGGCCACCGCATCCGCCAGGACTTTGGAACTGCTGCGAATGATGTCTATACCGATCTTGGCTATGAGTGCGGCGATGATCAGAGCCAGGATGGCGTCAACGATCGGGTAGCCCAGCCAAACTACGATCATGCCCACGATCACCGAAAGAGAGACTAATACGTCAGCTCGCGTGTGTAGGGCATCAGCGATCAGAAACTCGCTCTTCAGAGCTTTCCCTTGTTTGTGCTCATAGACCGAGACGTAAAGATGCATCCCCACACTGATCAACAGGGCCACGAAAGTCCAAACATTCACCGTTGGGACGATCGGGTTGCGGAGGCGACTGATGGCGCTTTGGGCCAACTCAATAGTGGTCACGAAGAGCAATACCGCGATCACGATAGCCGAGAGCGTCTCGTACTTACGGTGGCCGTAAGGGTGGCCCGAGTCGGGCGGTCGTGAGGCGATGTATATCCCCACTAGGCCCACGACATTGGACAGGCTATCAAACATCGAGTCATAGCCATCAGCAACTAGGCTTAATGAACCGGTTAGATAACCGACGACCAGCTTAACGGCGGTTACCAACAGGTTCAAGCCCATCGTATAGATCAATACCCAGCGAATAGCCCGGAAATTTCTCATGGCGCAAAATCCCTCGTATACCTCAAGCCTGACTAAGACGAAACGCCGCCTCAAAATAGCTTCCATGGGCGGCGCCACAGTAGCTATTATACGGCTACCAAGCTCTCGCGCAAACGAGTGGGTTAGCATAACCTAAGATATATTCTGAGCAGGAGCTTACCCTTACGATAAGGGACACTTGGATGCCTGGTTTGCCCGCTTTTGTGTTCCCTTCTGCCGGCCCGGCGGTTGGTGAAGCCGGCGCGCTGTGATCCCGCGATTTAGCTTAATCTTCACGACGGCAAGTCGCACTACGAGCCATCTTGGTCAGGTAAGCTGATCCTTAAGGTGGTGACGGAGGGAAATGGGGTGTGCTGGACGAATGCGGTTTCTCGGATGTATAATAGAACTATTAAGCTGCGTGTTTTCATATAAGGAGGAAGGCTGATGAACGTGCTAAATCGTATCCTCATGGTGCTCCTTATCCTCTTCTTGATCGTTGCTGTGTTTACAGTTGTCCTTACTCCACTGAACTTTGTGGCTGTGACCAGGCTCAATCTAGACTACATCGAGTCCATTCTCTCTGATGCTCAGGTCCTTCTGATATTCCGCGCCATCGGCGTGGGCTTATTGCTGGTTTTGTTCCTTCTGCTTTGGTTTGAGCTTCGGCGACCGAGGCGGAGGACCGTGCGCATCAAGACAGCAAGCGGAGGCAATGCTCAACTGGACATACAATCGGTGGCCCAGAGCCTTGAATACCGTATTGACGAGCTTCCCGGCGTACGACATGTTCGCCCACGGATCATCAGTCGTGGCGATGATGTGGAAGTGATCCTGGACCTTGATACGAGCCCCTCGGTGAATATCCCGGCATTGACCGAGCAGATCGTGAAATTAACCAACGACATCGTTGAGGGACAGTTGGGGCTCAAGATCCGCTCCAAAGTACGCCTCAATATCAAGCACGAGCCTTACCCTCGGGGAACGATGCCCTCAACGGCTCCTCAAAGCAAAGAGGCTGTGATGCCACCTGTGAGCGAAAGGCCCGCATCCAAGTTGATAGAGACTGTGCCGGTGAATGTACCTCCTTCCGGGGCGCCGATAGAGACCAAGGAGGCTTCTCAGAAAACTGAGCAAGCAGAAGGGGCTAGCTCGTCCGCTGGAGATCAGTCGTAGTGGACTGTCCCGGTGATCACCATGGTGCCGTCGCCTATGGAGATGTGCTCGACTTGTAGGGGAAGCTGGATGTCAGCCAGGGCGTCATTCGCGGCTTGCTCGACCGAAGCCAGGAGGAAACGGGGCAATCGTTGGCCGTTGAGCCATGCCTGATTGAGGTGGACTCGGATTTGGCCCTTGTCGCACGTCAAGTTGAGCTCGCCGCATATCACGGGATGGCTCCAGACCGCGATCTTTGCCCAGAACCAGAGTTGCCCCTGGATAAGCCGCAAGGTCGGAGCCTCCAAGGGCAAGCTCTGTGCATTCAAAGCCAGATAGGAGGTTAGCTCTTCTTCGGTTAGGTTGAGATGCAAGGGCCCAGGCGTTTGCAGGGCCTTGGATACGCGCTCACTGAGCTGGTGTGCAGCTTCTTCGGATATGACCGGCTGTGGGGAGGGCACTTCATTTGGTATCTTGGATTGCTGGGTGCAGCCGATCAGTATCAGCGCGCTCCAGAGCAATGTTATCAGAAGGACGGCCAGTGCCGAGGGCCTAGCTGTCTTCTGCCGGTTTTGCAGCCATCTCTTGCGATTGGAGTTTTGGGTTTGACAGATGCTTGACATGGAAAGCCTTATTGAAGCCTTACTGTTCGTGGCCGATGGTCCTGTCGCGTTAGAGGAGTTGGCCCAAACCATAGGCTGTGACAAAGACGCTATAGAACAGGCAACACAACGTCTCGGTGAAAAGCTCGCCGGGCGAGGGGTGCGTCTCGTGCGCGTTGGCTCCCAAGTACAGATGGTGACGGCTCCGGAAGCCGGGCCAATCGTGGAGAGGTTCTTGGGGCTCGACGCCCCCGCCAAACTATCGCCTGCAGCCCTAGAGACCCTAGCTATTATCGCTTATCGCCAGCCCATCACCAGAGCGCAGATCGAAGAGATCCGCGGGACCAACTCCGAGGGCGTGCTTCGCACTCTTTTGGCCAGGTCGCTGATCGCCCCTGTCGGGCGGCTGGATCAGGTGGGGCGTCCTGTCCTCTTTGGTACTACGTTTGAGTTCCTCCACTACTTTGGTCTCAAGTCCCTTGACGAGCTACCCGCATTGCCAGATCCACAGCCCTAAAGCGATGCCATTTTCGCCTCCAACAGACTCCCTAAGACGATAGGTTATCCTTGGCGCATTTCTCCTGAACGAATAGCCTCAAGGCGCTCTCCTCGTTCGTCCAGCTTGAGCGAGACCGATTGCGAAACGCCTTGCTCGCTCATGGAGATGCCGTAAATTGTTGAAGCGGCTTCAATCGTATAGCGATTGTGCGTGATAACTACGAATTGAGTCGTCTTAGCTTGCTCCTGTAAAAGCTCGCGAAAACGAATGACGTTGGCTTCGTCGAGGGCTGCGTCTACCTCGTCCAGGAAGCAGAACGGGACAGGATTCGCTCGCAACAAGGCGAATAGCAGGGCCACCCCGGTTAGGGCACGCTCTCCGCCGGAGAGCAGGGAAAGGCTCTGAGCTCGTTTGCCCGGTGGGTGGGCGATGATCTCTACGCCGGTCGTACTGAGGTTATCTGGGTCGGTGAGCACCAGGCGAGCGCTGCCGCCGTTGAACAGCCGCGAGAAGATCTCTGCGAACGATTTATCTGCCGTCTTAACGGCTGATAGGAAATCGCGCTCAATCACTCTATCTAGTTCCTGGATCACTGCGCGTAAGGCGGTGATGGCATTGCGGAGGTCGTTTGCTTGTCCCTCCAGAAAGGCTTGGCGCTCCACCAGTTGTCTGTACTCCTGAGGCGCTGAGAAGTTGATATCGCCGAGCCGCCGCAAGCGAGCCTTAAGTTGCTGGATCTCCTCAGTCAGCCCTGCCGGGAGGTTGGTTACGGTGGGAAGCTCAACAATTTCATCGCCAAGGTCAAGGCGCAACTGACGAGCTATCCCCTCTGAGGGGCTGATGGGGCCGAGGTCAGCCTCGATCTCCCGAATCAAGGCGCTGAGGTCTCCTTCAGCGCGGTCGCGTTCCAGGATGAGGCGATTCAGTTCACTCTCCAGCTCATTAAGTCGTTCCCTGGCTCTGCTGCGTTGCTGTTCAATATCCTGACGCTCCCGCTCAAGGCGTGCTAACTCCTGTTTTACAGGCTCAAGGCGCTCTGTACGATCGGAAGACATCCGCTCCAATTCGGCTAATTGGTTGCGGGTTGTCTCGGTGAGGACGGCGAGTTGTTGTAGCTCCTCACTTAAAGCAGTATATCGTGTGCGTTTCCCTGTGATCTGAGTGAGCAACTGGCTCAGGTTGTTGCGATGGCTTTCTAAGAGCGTGTGTAGGCTCTGTATGGTGCGCTGAGATACGGCGTGTTGAGTTTCCAGTTCGGCGATTCTCTGATGAAGGCTCTCGTTGCCTACCGAACTGAGTTGTTGGCGCAGTTCGCGCAAGTGCTCTAGTACAGATTGTTGTTCGCCTTGTTTAGCGGCAAGCTCGCGGCGCAAGGATTGTTCCTTTTCTTCCAACGCTTTGATCTCTCTTAAGCCGTCTGACACGCGAGCGCTCTGCCACTTGACCTCGCGCTCCACGTTGTTCATCTCTTGTTGCTGTGCCTTTATGGCGGTCTGAGCGGCTTCTCGCTCGGCCCGCAGATGAACGATGCGCCGCTCTCGTTCTTGGATCTGGCGAGAGAGGAGGGCGAGCTCGTCCTTGTGCTTGGCGCTGATCTCCAGGGCTTTCGCAAGCTCCTTTTCTATCGCTTCAATGCGCCCAGGCAAGGTGCGCCACTCGCGCTCCTGAGCTAGAAGGCCGCCGCTTTCCCGACGTGAGCCACCGCTGAGCACTCCGCTGGGTTGCACCGTCTCGCCGTCTAAGGTGACTAACAACGTGGCGCCAGTCCTGCGACTCAGGAGCTTGCGTGCCGTTGACAAGTCTCGCACGACGACGACTGTGCCCAAAAGCAACTCGGCAACCGGACGTAGCCTCTCTTCAAAACTCACCAGGGTGGAAGCCACGCCCAGGATCCCTGGCTCGGTATGGAGCACTAGTGGGGGGTGAGGGCGGAGCGTATCTAAAGGAAGAAAAGTGGCCCAGCCTCTACGAGTGCGCTTCAAGTGCTGGATGGCTGCTTCGGCATCTTCCCAACGCTCTGTGACCACGTTTTGCAACCGGGGGCCCAACGCGGATTCTATAGCTTGTTCCAATTCCCTTGGGACTTGGATCAAGTTCGCGACGGTGCCCAAGAGCCCCGGCAGTTTAGCGCCGAGGACTTCCCGTACACCGGGATAGTAGCCGGTCATCTCCTCCCGAAGTTGGGTGAGCGTCTCGCGCCTGGCGAGGAGGTGCTCTCGTTCTGTACGTACTTTGGCGATGGCCAACTCGGCGGCCGCCAGTTGCTCTTGCACGGCGGCCGCTTCGGCTTGTAATCGGCGTAGGTCCTCTTCTGATTCTAGGAGCTGCTTTTCTAACGATGTTTCATGTTGTACCAGTCGTCCCTCTTGCGCTTTGAGGGTCGCCAATCGCTCTTGGAGCTCACTCAGGGTTGCTTTCGCTTGTTCGTGTTCGGCGGTCAGTGTTAGACGCCGCTCGCTCAGCCCTTCTAAGCGAGCGCGGGCGTCGGCGACAGCCGCTATGATCTGCGACAAGCGGGCTTCTTCGCTCGCTACTTGTCCCTCTATCTCTTGGCGGGAAGCATCCAACGCGGATAATTGAGATCGGGCCTCATCTAGCGCCGCTTCTTCCATAGAGCATAGGGCTTGTTGCTCGGTGAGGTCTTTCTGAACACGTGCGATCTCAGCCTCAAGGATCTTTTGCCGTGAGGTTAAGGACTGGATCTCTGCCTCTAGGGCTCCCTGCTCCAGCTGATAAAGTCGTGCGCGTTCAGCGAGGATCGCCAACTCCCGGCCCTTGGTTTCCATCTGCGCTCGCAGGGCGCCCTGTTCGCTGGTCAATCTGACGACGAGTTGACGTTGTGTCTCTTGCAAAGCGATAAGCTCCGCTTGCTTTCTCTCTAGGCTGCGAGCATGAGCCCGTTGAGCCTCTAAGCGGGCTTCGCCCTCTTTGAGCGCTTCCTCAGCTTGCGCTAACAGCCGCTGTCGCCGTTGCCATTGATAGCCATACCAGAGCCGCTGTCGCTCCTGAAGCTCTTTTTTGAGCTGGCGGTATTCTTCGGCGCGTTCGGCTTGTTGACGCAGGCTATCGGCCCTGGGCCTAAGCTCGTTCAGGATGTCGCCAACGCGTTCCAGGTTACGCTCCGTTTCTTCAATGCGCCTCAGTGACTCGGCGCGTTTGCGCAGATGCGGGCCTATGCCCGCTGCTTCCTCAAAGAGGACCCGTCTGGCTTCGGGGCGAAGGGCCAACGCAGCATCTACCATACCTTGTCCGATGACCGTATAGGTGCTGCGCATCAGCCCGGCGGCCCCTAAAAGGTCGAGCACATCGCGGTAGCGCACTTTATTGCCGTTCAGCAAATACTCGTTCTCTCCCGAGCGGTAGGCCCGCCGGCCGATGGCTACCTCGGTGAAGTCTAAAGGCAACCAGCCGGTTGAGTTGTCAAAGGTGATGATGACCTCAGCGACTCCTAGCCGAGGCCGCGTGCGGCTGCCAGCGAAGATCATATCCTCCGTGGATTTGGCCCGCAGGGAGCTAAAGCTCTGTTCTCCAAGGACCCAGCGTACTGCATCGGCGATGTTGCTTTTGCCGCTGCCGTTAGGGCCAACGATAGCCGTGATCCCCTCACCGAACTCAAAGACGGTGCGGGTCGCAAAGCTTTTACAGCCATATATTTCCAGGCGTTTCAGACGCATCAAGACACCACCGACGATTCTAGACTATCATGCTCTAGAGGCGTTTGGGGATGAAGGGTAGTGAGTTTTCAAAGCAACCTCTGCTGCGGCTTGTTCCGCTAATTGTTTGCTTGGCCCTTTGCCCTCACCCCAGATGGCACCGCCAACCAACACCCGGGCGGTAAAAGTCTTGGCGTGGTCGGGGCCTTCCTCGTGGACGATTTGATATGTCGGCGTGATGTGCAAATCCGCTTGCACGTACTCCTGAAGCAGGCTCTTGGCATCTTTGCTCGTGCGCCGCTCATCGATCTCGCGTGCGCGCCGTTCCAAGAAGCCGCGAACCCAATCGCGGACGATGGCCAAGCCTTGGTCCAGGTAAAGCGCCCCGACGAGAGCCTCAAATGCCGCGCAGAGATTGGCCGGGCGGTCGCGCCCGCCGCTTGCAGCCTCCCCTTTGCCCAGGCGGAGATGGGGGCCCAAGTTGATCTCCCGAGCAAAAACGTATAGCCCCTCTGTGCGCACGATGTGAGCTCGCAGAGCGGTTAGTTCGCCCTCGCGAGCGTCGGGATAGCGCTCAAACAGCCATTCCGCTACCAGGAAGTCTAGGATGGCATCACCCAAGAACTCCAGGCGCTGGTTGTCCTCTAGAGCGAGTTCGGGGCATTCGTTGACGAAGGAGCTATGGGTGAGGGCCTGTTCTAGGAGCGCTTCCTGGCGAAAGACGGGCACACCGGACATGCGGAGAGCTTCTGAGCTCTCGGACCGTGTACCATTCCCTTTGGAGGTCATTCGCTGTTCTCCCGCTCTGTCGTGATCAGCGCGACGGCTCCCAGGAGGACGACATCGTCGCCCAAGGCCGCCGGTACAACCTGTACATCACGCACAGGGGGCATGGCGCGAAGGGTGATCGTCTCTCGTATGGTATCAAAAAGCAAAGGGCCAATATGGGTCACTCCTCCGCCGAGGATGATCATCGCCGGGTTCAGGATGTTGCATACGTTGGCCAGCCCGATGCCCACATAGGTTGCCGCCCGACGAATGATCCCGATGGCTGTTGGGTCCCCTTCGGCGGCAGCTTGCGCTACGATCCTGGCGTCAATGGCCTCTGAGGAACCTTGAGCTAGGGCGAGGAGCCGCTCTCCCCGCCCCTGGGTAACGGCCTCGCGGCCCATGCGCGCGATGGCCGGACCTGCTGCCAGGGCTTCTAGGCAGCCGCGGTTGCCACATCCACAAAGTGGGCCGTCTGGCTCAAGAGTCTGATGTCCGATCTCGCCGGTCAATCCACGTGCACCCAATAGCAGTCGGCCATCGGCGATGATTCCCCCGCCAATGCCGGTACTGATGGTCATGTAAACCAGGTTATTGACGCCTCGTCCGGCGCCATAGATGTGTTCGCCCAGGGCTGCCAAGTTCGCGTCATTGCCCAACTTCGTCGGTACGCCAAGCTTCTCAGAGATGATCTGGCGCAGGGGAATATTGTGCCATCCAGGGAGGTTAGGGGCTTGTAGAACCACTCCTTCCCAGGGGTCCGTAGGGCCGGGGACGCCGATGGCAATGCCTTGAACATCGCTCCAAGGCAAACGCCCTAGCGCAGCACGGATAGTATCTAGGATGCGGGCAATGACCGCTTCAACCCCCTCGGCTGCCCGGGTCAACGTCGTTGCGCGCCCTAGCTCTTTGCCCTCTGGGTCCGTCACCAAGGCGCGAATTTGGGTGCCCCCCAAGTCTACTCCTATCACCAGCTTGCTCATTTGCCAGACCTCGACCGATCCGCTCCGTTTCAGCTTGCCACCAGGATCAGGACTTCGCGTGCCGGCAAAGGGCACCGCCCTTCATAACGCCTCTCGCTGATGAGATCGGTGCAGGGATAGGGCACTTCTATGATCTGCTCGGTGTCGGTGTGGTTAAGGACAAAGAGATAGGTGATGCCATCACGCTCCCGAGCAACTACCTCAACGCCCTCCGGGGTAGCCAATAGGGGGCGAAGCTGGGCTTGCCTGCTCAACCAGGCGGCCAAGGCCCCACAAAGTTGATTGCCTCCCATGACCCCCACATAGACTACACTGCCCTTCCCAAAGCGGTTGCGGGTGATGGCCGGTTGCCCGGCATAATACTCCTCTGCGTAGCGAGCGATGACTTCGGCCTCCAGGGGGTCAATGATATCGCACCAGGTATGGATGGGACAGAGCACCTCGGCCGATTCAATGACACCGGGCTCAAAGCGTATCGCACTTCCCACAGCTCGTCCGAGGGCGTCGTACTCCGAGACCTCTATGCCGCACAGTTCCCGCAGTAAACCGGGCAAGGGCATGTTGACCACGCGGTTGGAAGCATCCTTGACCCCGCTACGGGCCCCGATAACCAGAGTGCCGCCGTCCTCCACGTATCGTCGTAGATTTGCGACCCAGGATTGGTGCAGCACGTAGAGCGTTGGAGCAATCACCAGGCGGTAGGGGCTCAGGTCAGCTTCTGGTGAAACGACATCCACGGGGATGCCCAAGCGGTGAAAGGCGCGAAAGTAGTTGAGGAACAACTCCGGATAAGAAAAGCCCACGGCGTTCGGCTGCAAGCGGAAGGCAAAGCTATCATCATAAGAGAACACCATGGCCACCGCTTTAGGGGAGTTCGCTCCCACGAGGCGATCTCCTAGGCGGGCCAGTTCCTGGCCCATCTGGCGTACCTCGGCATAGCGCCGGCGCGGCTGACCATCGTGGTCCAAGATGCCGTGCCAATACTCCTCGGTGTTGAATTGACAAGAGCGCCAGCGGAAAAAGACGATGGCGTCGGCACCATGGGCGATGGATTGATAGGCCCACAGCCTGATTTGCCCCGGCTTGAGCGCTCGGCTCATCGTCTGCCAGCCGCTCGGCCCAGCCTGTTGCTCCATGACCCAGAAAGACATGTTCTTCAAGCCACGCATGGTCGCATGGCTCAAAGCTGCTGCGGCGGGATCGTTAGCTGTGCCCACGGGGTAGTTATCCCAGGCTACGAAGTCAAGGGGCCGGGCTAGATCGTAATAGTTAATATCCTGAAATCCAAAGCCCATGAAATTGGTGGTGATGCTATGTTCCGGGCAAAGGGCTCGCAGGATGTTGACTTGCTCTTGCTGATAAGAGACCCATTGGTCGGAGGCGAAACGCCAGAAATCCAGCTCAAGGCAGGGGTTGGAGACGGGCGTCGTGCTCCAGGGCAAGGGGATCTGGCTCCAAGACGTGTAGGTGTGGCTCCAAAAGACCGTCCCCCAGGCTTCGTTGAGGGCTTCTAGGCTACCATAGCGCGCCCGGGCCCATTCTTGAAATGCCCGCAGGCAAGAAGGACAGTAACAACGCGCCAGGTGGCCGCCGAACTCATTATCGATCTGCCAGCCGACGACATTGGGATGCGATGCATAGTGCTCGGCCATCGCCGTGACGATGCGCTTGGAGAGAGCTCGGTAGGTCTCGTTGGTGGGGCAATACTGCCGCCGCATGCCAAAGGTGACCCGCCGACCATCGCGCTCCACGGCCATGATCTCGGGGTACTGCTGGCATAACCAGGCTGGAGGCGCCGCTGTGGGCGTACCCAAGATCGCGCGGATGCCGTGTTTCCCCAGAAGATCAAGCGCTTCATCTAACCAGGAGAAATCATAGCATCCCTCGTAAGGTTCCAGCTTGGCCCAGGAGAACTCTGCCAGGCGCACCAGGTTGATCCTCGCGTCCTGCATCAACTGCGCGTCGGTGGCCCAGCGCTCGCGTGGCCAGTGCTCTGGATAGTAATCCGCTCCATAGTACATGGGTTAATGCCTCCGCAGGTGGTAAAGGCAGTATAAGTAAAAGGCAGATTGATGTCAATCGTTCGGGTTTCCGCCTTTATGCGTGTGCCTTAGCCCCTGCGGTCGGCGATATCGTCCCTTTGGCGAGTGATTGTCACTCGGTCCAGTACTTGGCCCCTGGCAGACTGCCATCCATGACGTAGCCGCCGTCAATGGTCAGCACCTGGCCGGTGATATAGCGGGCGTCGTCCGAGGCCAAAAACACCACGCCGGCAGCGATCCATTCAGGTTGGGCGATCTCTTTGAGCGGCACGCGCTCAAACAGAGAACGCTTCACCGATTCGGTGTACATCGGCGTCGTCAGCTCGCTATAGGTGGCGCCAGGAGCGACACAGTTGACCAAGATCTTGTAGGGAGCCAGCTCCGTCGCCATGGTGCGTGAGAAAGCCTCAATACCGCCTTTAGAGGCCGTGTAGGGGCCTGCTTGAGGTTCCGAGAGTGTCGCATGGATTGAAGAAAGATTGATGATGCGTCCGCCTTGGCCTTGGGGGATCATCACGCGTGCTGCGGCTCGGGAGCAGTAGAAGACGCTGTAGAGGTTCGTGCGAAGGATCTTGTCCCAGACCTCGTCTGTGAGCTCCCAAAAGAGCCCGGGCGCGATGATCCCAGCGTTGTTTACCAGGATGTGTAGGCCGCCCAGCTCCCGGACTACCTGGCTAACCATGCGATCAACCTGAGCGGAGTCGCTCACATCACAATGGATAGCCAGGGCACGGCGTCCCTTGTCTTGGATAGCCTTGGCCACAGCCTGTGCTTTGGCGTCTTGAATGTCGGCGATGGCCACGTCTGCCCCTTCATCGGCCAATGCCAAGGCAATCGCCTTGCCAATGCCCGCGGCCCCGCCAGTTACGATGGCGATCTTGCCCTCAAGTTTCATCGCGACCACCCTCCTTCTTGATTATACCTGATGCGGCATCCGGCTAGCCTTCTAACTGCCGGGAGAACTCGGAAAGGATTTCTGCCCCAGAGGCGGTTATTAGGACATCGTCTTCGCAGCGCATGCCGCCCCAACCATCTATGTAGATCCCCGGCTCTACCGAGGTCACCATGCCCGCTTGAAGTGGAGCCGAGATCGCCGGGTGTAGGAACGGTTCGGGTTCATGGTAGCGCAAACCCAGCCCGTGCCCCGTGTGGTGGATGAAATACGGCCCCAAGCCACGCTGAGCCAAGAGGTCCCGTGCGGCCCGGTCCACCGTGTTGGCCGGCACGCCGGGGCGGATCGCGCCACAAGCGGCCTGCTGAGCTTCCACCACGGCCTGCCAGCGCTCGCGATCCTCCGTCCGAGCGCGGCCTGCCACGCGTGTGCGGGTCAGATCGGCCCACCAACCATCAGCCACCACGGCCAGCTCCAGCACGGCCATGTCGCCCTCTACAAGGCGACGCGGGGTGGAGAGAAGATGGGGCTTGTAGGCCGCTGCAGAACGTGGTCCGGACATCACCGAAGCCCAGGCTCGGGCGACTTTGGTCCCTTTATAGCCCGTGCCCTTGACCATGATGGCCGATTCCACGGCGGTGGCGATCTCGATCTCACTACGGCCAGGAACCACATTGGCGAAGAAGGCCTCTAACCCGAAACGGGCGATCTCGTTGACGATGCGCAGACGCTCGGCCTCCTGGGGCGTCTTGATCAAGCGCCAGGCATGGAGTGTGTCTGTGGTATCCACGAGGGCATCGCTGAACGTCTCGCGGAGCATTTTAAGCGTGCGTCCTGAGAGGACGCTGGGCTCTGCGCTAACATAAGGAGCAGCAACGAACTCAAAGCTGCCCTCGTAGCCGATATGTCCTCTTTGTAGGTGGAGATCTTGCGCGGCCTGTTTCAAAAGCCGCGACATCGCCTCCAAGGGATCACCACTGTCCACCAGCCCCCAGGGAAAGGTGCGAACATCCGATACCCACGATTCTGCGGCGAGATAAGCTTCCGCTTCCGGCGCCAAGAGCACCGGCTCTCCCTCCAGCGGAAAGACCAACAGCGCCAAGCCATTCATCGGCCAATAGCCGCTCAAGAGGAGCACGTTCTCGGGCAGGCGACAAATGATCCCGCTCAAACCGGCCCGCTTTAAGCCTTCGCGGGCGCGTTGCAGGCGCTCTTCATCCGGTAAGGCCATCGTTTCCTCCTTTTTGCCCTGACTATGATCTAGTACTCGATCCGAGGCCTGTAACCGGCCAGACCTGAAGTATGTCGGTGCCGTAAGCCGGCAGGCGACGGTTCCAGTAGAGTCTCCCGTCGTGCAACCAGACATGAGGATCGGGCACGATATACCAGAGATCGGGGTTGATGCCTAGTTGCTCTATCTCAATGCTCCCGCTGAGCACGCGGCTTTGATCGTGCAGGTTGAAGAGGTTCAGCACGACGGCATTCTGCTCCTTCAAGACGTGGAAATGGGCTTCCTCCGGGCATTCCTCCGAGCCGTAAAATTCCCCGCGCACGTAAAAGGGTTTCAACTTGCGATACAAGGCCATCGCCCGCCGCTGCGCCTCGGCGACCAAGGGATCGCGATGGGTACCGCCGATTCCTAAATGTCTGCAGGTGGAAGCATACCACCATAACACCAAGCAGTGGGTGTTGTCGTCGCGCAGGTCAATATGTAGATAAATGGGCACATTGCATCCCAGATTATAGTAATAGAGTGCCCTAGCCCTACCGCTGAGGATGTCTTCCATGGGCTGCCACATCAGCTCAAAGCCCCAATTCTCATCGTAGCTACCAGGCAGTCCGTACTTATAGTAGACCGGCGTATACCGTTGGCGAGTCCCACCGGTGACCATGTCGTGCATTTCAATCAGTACGTTGGGATATTTCTCGTGGATGCGCCGGGCCAAATACAGGTTGGCGCGGATGTGATCCTCCTTCGTATAGGGTACCGGATGGCCGTGGGCTGGGTTCCAACAGCCGCCGTTCCACCAGTTGCCGTCAAACATCAAGAAGACCACCCCATCCGCGCAATGGGCCAGTAGCCGCTCTGCTGCTGCCTCCAAGTATTGCCGTGAACCCAGACATACAGAGCCTTCGATGAGGCGACCGTTGGCGTCCATGCGCCAGGACTCGGTAGGCCACGAGGACACACCTCGCCCGTCCATGCTCATCCACGTAGCCAGGGGGCAGTGCAAGGATAACCCAAGCCCATATTTCTCGCGCAACAACGCGACGAACTCCCGCCTCTGCCCCAGCCACTCTGTGCCCCAAAGGAAGGTCCCGAAATCGGTATCCCAGCCTGGATCCAAGTAGAGGGCCTCTGCGCCGTAGGCTACCGCCTTGGCTGCCTCCTCCTCAAGGAGCGGGCGCGTATAGGTGATCGGCCGAAGGTTATCCACACGGCTACGGCGTGTGGGACTCTGGACATGCCACTCTGGGTTGTCATAAAGCTCATTCCAGTGCACGGGTGGATCGTAATCTGCGGGGAAACGACAGCCCTGCTCATCAAGGAAGCGGCGGAAGGCATAAGCTGCCCGGTGATAGCTACCCGCAAGCGTCTCGTAACGCGTAAGCCCCAAGGTGATCGTCTCGCCCGGCTGGATGTGCGTGAGCGCTGAAGGATCCCCCGAAAGCATAGCGGTTCCACCAAAGCAAAGCGACACTGCATCCTCTCTTGGCTCCAACGTCAGCACACTGAACTCCAGGCCCTGTTGGTTATGTTTCCCAAACCAAAAGACGGCATCTTCTTTCTGCCAGGCCCAGCCCTCCGAGCCTCGGCGTAAAGAGGGGGCGTAGCCATACCCCAGGGTGGCGGTGGCTCGTTGTTCTGCCCCGCCTAGCCGGAGCAGCTCCTCTAGCGTGAAGCTGTGATCCCAGGCTGGCGGGTCGGAGGCGCGATGTTTGAGCGGGAGGGCCGTCAGCCGTTGATGAGCCAAGGCAGGCAGAACACAGGCGGCTCCGTCGCTCACAGTGCGCTGAAAGCCACAAAGGAGATCCTTGAGCGTAACGACCTCGTTGCTGGGGTTATGCAAGGTGATCTGCTCCTCCAGGCAGGTCTTGTCCGCCGGCAACCTGAGAACGTGCCGAAGATGCAGCCCTGCGAGCACACCTTGGATATGGATTTCCTCGCCTGCGCTCTCAATGATCGGATTTGCAAGGCCCTCATAAATTATGGAAGCCCCCTCGCCGGCCCTGATGGCCCGATAAAGGTAGGGCCGGTCTACAACGTCCTGCTCAAGTCGCAGGTCGCGCCAGTGAACGATGATCTCCTTCGCAACGCATTCTATCCTAAGCTCGTATCCTTCGTTACACAGTTCACAGGTTGATGACTCTGACATAGTCTTCCTCCTACGGTAGGTATGGGCGATCCTGGTCAGTGATAACGGTGATCAAACGATCACGCTTGCTGTTTAGCAATGAACGCGCGTTTGGAAGTTGCCTAACATGCCGTCGCCCCGACTCCCAGCCGCGCGAAGGACCTCGGTGGCGGGCCG
>DAOTVR010000211.1:0-14973 GCA_034436315.1 Anaerolineae bacterium | reverse complement strand
AGGTTACCATGGTCTCCGGCCAATGCACGAAAGGGATTGCATAAAAGACCAGAGTCTTTTCCCCTAATGATAGCTCCTCTCCGTCTTTGACGATATGTACCCGGTCCATAATCCCGTAAAATGCCTTAAGCATCGTAGCAGCCTTATCCGTCAATAGAAAGGTCGCCTGCGGAGCCAGGCTATACAATATTTTGACCGCCCCCGTGTGATCGGGCTCCATGTGGTTGATTACGACATAATCTAGTTTTGTGGGATCAAGCACGTCGCTAATCTGCCCCAGAAACGAGCCTTCCTTAGTGGATTTGGTTAGATCCACCAAGACCTTCTTCTCGTCCACGATGAGATAGCTGTTGTACGAGACCCCTTCCTGCGTGATCGGCCAGATGCCCTCAAAGAGATCGGTCGTGCGGTCGTTTACCCCAATCCAATAGATTCCCGGCCTTATTGGAATAGCTGGCATGCTCTCTCTCCTTCATATACCTTAACCGGGCCCAAAAGGCCAGCGCTAGCATAGCATAAATGCTTTTCGTCGCCAAACCATTTGGCATTTCTCATTTGGGTGCGCCACGGCGCCAGTGGCACCTTGTCCGGTAACCGTCCACAAAGGGAGGGCCACACTACGCCGCCAAGGAGCGGGGAAAGCTCAGAGATCAGCCCCAACGCCATTGGCATTCCCCACCAAGCCCCTTTATCCCCGGAGAAGCAAGTACTTCAAGCCCGGCAAGAGCCACCATGGCCTTAAGCGCCTTACCAGAGGCGCCCCAGACTTGGCCAATGGCTTGCTGACCACCCAGTAACGATCTCTTGGCGCAAGCGCAAAAAGGCACTTGACAAAATCTGTTGGGTGTGATAGGGTTATGTTAAGGTCATATTAGGGAGCGGAGGGAATCAGATGTCTGCCCGCCAGTTGGAGCTTTTTCCCTTGCATACGGCTGAGGAGGCACTCGGACAACTTGTTCCTGTTTCTTTACAAGCAACGGACACCGTGTCAGCTGCTCTAGATCCTTTCACCGATTATATGCGCCAAAGAGAGTTCACCGAGAATACGATCAAGTCCTTCCTTAATGACCTAAAGCTGTTCATCCGTTTCCTCGGTCCATCAACCCCACTTGACGCGTGTACCACACAAAGACTGGAGGAGTTCGTCCACTATCTGCGGTTTGGCCGCAGAGCCCCTTGTTCGCCCAAGTCATTAGCGCGTCGTATCACGACTCTCAAAGTCTTTTTCCGTTGGCTGGCCGATAAGGCCGTCCTTCCCACAGACGTCGCGGCTCCACTGGTTCATCCTGAAGCCGTCTCTCCCTTGCCACAAGTCTTGAGCGATGGGCAAGTGGATGCTCTTTTGGAGGTCACCCGGAGCATGCGCGATGCCCTGGAAGCTCCCGATGCTCGTCCACATCTTCTGATCACTCTTATCTTGGATACGGGCATCAAAAAGTCGGAATGCATGCGCATCGCCTTGCGCGATATTGACCTGAGTGAGCCCGATCGCCCCGTCGTGACCATTCGTTACGATAAACCCCGCCAACGTTTCAAGGCGCGGCGCCTGGCTTTGCCTGCGGAATGGACGACAACCTTGCGGGAATATTTGAAGCGTTACCAGCCTCGTGAGCGACTCTTTGAGTGTACGCCGCGCAATCTGGAGTACGTGTTGCATGCGGTCTCCACGCTTGCGAATCTGCCGTTCAAGCTCACGTTTGAAACGTTGCGCTGGACCTCGGCGGTGAGGAGTCTCAAGGCGGGGATGGAGGAGGAACGCCTACGCAAACGCCTGGGGCTTTCCAAGGTCTCTTGGCAGTGGGTGTCCCCGATCCTACGCAAATTGGCTGAGGAGCCTTTATAGACCTTCTTGTAGCCAGGCTTCTGCCTGTGCCAATTCCTCTGGCGTGTTGATGTTAAAAAACGAGCGCTCCATCGGATCGAACAAGCGGATTTCCTCTGGCGTGATGTGACGCACCCGTAGCGAGGTGTAGAAGCTTACCAGCCGACGCTGTCCCTGGCGCAGAGCCCGATACACGTAAGGCAGACAGCGTTTGTGATAGAGGGCATACAGTGGCTCCAAGCCCACATGACGGCAGGGGATAATGATGTCGTGGCCTGGAGTAAGGGAGGTCATATAGCGCACAAGGGCAAGGTTGATGAAAGGCATATCGCAGGCTACGACGAAACACCATGCCTGGCGCGAAGCGGCCAGCCCTGCTGCGATGCCTGCCAGCGCACCTGTATAAGGTTCAGCGTCGGTTACGGTGCGAACGCCTTGGAGCTGAAGCTGCTGATCAGGACGCAGTACGACGATAACATCCGTGCTCAATGCCGATACTAGCGTTACGACGCGTTTTAAGAGAAGTTGGCCTCCCAGTTCTATGGTTGCCTTATCACGGCCTAGCCGCTCTCCTCGCCCGCCGGCCAAGACGGTAGTGCTCACCGCCAGGTTGGTCTGAGCATACCTCGTCACAGCGACCTCAGACCTGTTCGGGCACGTAGCATAAGCCCACTGTGCCCGGGCCGGAGTGCACTGCTAAAGCCGGGGAAAGCTCGCAAAAGAGGGTCTCCACGGGCGTTACAAGCTCGGCGACCATCTCTTGAAGCAGCTTGGCTTCCTTTTCTGCAGCAACATGGGTGAGCGCCAGGCGAATGCGCCCTCCTGGGCCTACAGCTTTCTCCACCAACGAGGCCATGCGGCGATAGGCCCCTGCCCGCGTGCGCGCAACTCCCAACGTGGTGATCACACCATCTTCCATGCTGATAAGGGGCTTGATGTTCAGCAAGGAGCCTATGAGGTGTTGCGCACGACCGATGCGTCCTCCCATGTAGAGGTAACGCAAGGTATCTGCCGTCTGGATCATGCGCGTGGCGGGGATCATCCGTCGCACCAAGGAGAGAATGAACTCAAGGTCGGCTCCCTCAGCCGCAGCCCTTGCAGCTTGAAGCGTTATCCAGCCATGGCACATGGAGACATTGCGCGTATCCACCACTTCAATGCGCACCCCACGCAGGCGTTCCTGGGCCATCTCTTTGGCCACAAGCGCGGCCTGATAAGCTCCGCTACCTGCAGAGGTCATGTGAAAGGACACGAGTTCTTTCGCCCGTTCGGCCGCTGCTGAAAAGGCCTCCAAGTAATCACCGGGACCGGGGTTGGCCGTCTTGGGAAGGTCCTCCTTCTCCGAGAGGGCCAATAGGTAAGCGTTGAATTCGGCCGGCTTGATATCCACCATATCCCGCGCTACTCGGCCCGCGAAGTGCACATAATAGGGCACCATCGTGATCTTGTAGCGGGCATACATTTCCTCAGGCAAGCTGGCCGTGCTATCGGTGATCACAGCAACCTGGGACATAGGCCGGCCTCCTTGTTCGCCGTTGCGCTCAGCAGCCCTACAATAAAGGGATGCACAGGATGAGACCCTCTGCATCCCCAAAAGTTACCTAATATACCCTGGATAGCTTATGCTCCTCTAGATTGCAGAAACCTGACCGCATCGCCTACCGTAGCAATCTTCTGAGCCTCCTCGTCGGAGATCGATCCACCGAACTCTTCCTCAAAAGCCATGATGAGCTCGACGAGGTCCAGCGAATCTGCCTCCAGATCCTTCCGGAAGTTGGCTTCCATGGTGACTTTGCTCTCTTCTACTCCAAGTTGCTCCACGATGATTTTTTTCACGCGCTCAAAAGTATCCATAGAATATCCTCCTCTCTCGGAGATGAGATATCAATGCTGGGAAACCGGGGAAATTATACGTTGGGGCTTGCGGCACGTCAATGGATTTCTCCCCTCATGATACCTGCCCAGCATTACGCCAACTAAAACACTCATTCGCAAAGGAGGTTACGCCCTAGGGGACGAAGCGGCATCAGATGACTTTTGATCTGCACGGGCTATAATGTGCTCGCACGGTGAGCCTACAAACGATGGAGGTAAAAGGGGAGATGGTCACGATCCTTCTTGTGGTGCGTCATGGTCAGACGGCTTGGAACAAAGAGGAACGCTTTCGCGGCCAGACGGATTTGCCTCTAGATGAAACCGGTTTGCGGCAGGCACAGGCCACTGGCCAGTATATTACTGCCCGTTACAGGCCAAATGCCGTCTTATCCAGCCCGCTACGGCGGGCGATGCAGACGGCCGAGGCCATCTGTCGTCCGCTCAACTTGACTGTGGAGCCTCATCAAGGGCTACTGGATCTGAACTTTGGGGATTTTGCCGGCCTGACCATCCCGGAAGCGCGCGCCCGCTCGCCAGAGATATGCCGAGCGTGGTTTTCTGCACCGCATACCGTGCGCTTTCCGGGTGGCGAGTCCTTGGATGATGTGCGTGGCCGGGTCAAAGAGCTTGTACACTATGTCGTCGGGCAGCATTCGAATCAACAAGTGGTCCTGGTGACCCACCAAGTAGTGTGTCGTGTGCTTTTTTGCGTCTTATTAGACCTTGACAACCGTTGGTTTTGGAGGTTGCGGGTAGATACGGCCTCTGTCACGGCTTACGAAGTGGATCGGGGGCAAGTCACGCTGGCTTTCTCCAATGACACGTGCCATCTACACGCCCTAAAATGAGCACAGAGGTTGACACGGCGTTGGGGACTCTCGTAGAATGACTAAGCTCTCAGAGGAGGTTGGCCTTTGAGTGTATGTGGAGGTGCAGAGATGGAGATGACCTCAAAGGAAAGGGTAGAAGCCGCGCTTAGAAGGGAAGAGCCGGATCGTGTGCCCTACTGTGAATTAGCTGTGGATCGCGCCTTGGCCCAGCGGTTGATGGGTTGGGGAGAGCCTCTCAGCCAGGCCGCTAATCTAGAAGCCAATACCTACACGGTGGAAGAGGCCAAAGCCCTCAGTGCGCGGCTGAAACTGGATAACATCAACTATATCTTGCGCGCCCCGGTCTATGCGCAGAAGAGCCCCGGTCAGGATGGACGGCTGTTTTACGGCGAGGGGCTGATTAAAACGGAAGCTGACCTAGCACGCCTAGAACTTCCTGATCCCCACGATGATGCTCTCTACGCGCCAGCGGAGGAGTTTGTGAAGCAGAAAGGGGATTACTCTGCTTGGTTCGTGACGCGCATCGGCATCTTTCCTACTATGCTAAGCATGGGGATGGAGAACTTTGCTGTGGCCCTATACGAGAACCGCCCCTTCGTTGAGGCCGTGCTTGATCGCTACTGTGATTGGACGGCCGTGGTGGCCGAACGGGTCTGCCAGCTTGGTTTCGATGTTTTCGTCTCCACCGACGATATGGCCTTCAAAAGCGCGCCCTTCTTCTCACCGGAGATCTTTTACGACTTGGTCTTGCCCCGTTTCCGGCGCGTGGCTCAGAAGATCACCCTGCCCTGGGTCATACATAGTGACGGTAACCTCATGCCTTTTATGGAAGGCTTGCTCAGCTTGGGGATCGCCGGCTTGCATCCCAATGAGAAGGGGGCTATGGACATCCGCGCCATGAAGCGCGATTATGGGGATCGCCTTTGTCTCTTGGGGAATGTAGATCTCAACATCTTGGGCTTGGGCACGCCCGAGGACGTAGAGACCGAAGTGCGCGAGCTGATTCGCGACGTGGGCCCCGGCGGGGGGTATATCGTCACCAGCGGCAACAGCCTGGCGGGTTATCTGAAGCCGGAGAACTGCCTAGCGCTTTCCGAGGCTGTGCAGAAATACGGACGGTACCCAATCCGAATTGATTCGGCTGCCCGTCCCGGGCGCTAACCAAACTACGGAGGATGGCAATGGAACCCGAATTGATTGCCGATTATGCATGTGTCTGTGGCGAAGGGCCTTTGTGGCATCCGGATGAGAAGCGCCTCTACTGGCTGGATATTGCCAAGGGTCGCATGTTCCGTTATGAGCCGGCCACCGGGAAGCATGAGCAATGCTATGAGGGCCAGCCGATTGGCGGGTTTACGATCCAGGCCGATGGCGCCTTGTTGCTCTTCATGTCCAGGGGCACGGTCAAGACTTGGCGAGATGGCCAGATGACCACAATCATTGAGGAGATTCCCGAAGAACGCGAGACGACGTTTAACGACGTCATCGCTGACCCGATGGGGCGCGTCTTTTGCGGTACGTTACCCACCAAAGAGCGCTTGGGGCGGCTTTACAGGCTGGATCCCGATGGCACGCTGACCAAGCTCTTGGAGGGGATCGGCTGTTCCAATGGAATGGGTTTCACCCCCGATCTCAAGCGAATGTACTACACCGATTCCGCGAAATACGAGATCTATGTCTTTGATTACGATAAGGCTACTGGAGCTATCGCTAACCAGCGCCTCTTTGCCCGCAATCCGGAGAGCGAAGGCTTGCCCGATGGCCTCACTGTGGATGCCGAGGGCTATGTCTGGTCTGCCCGCTGGGATGGGAGCTGCGTAGTGCGCCTTGACCCCAATGGGCGCGAGGAGCGCCGGATCAAATTCCCCGCTAAAAAGTGTTCCAGCGTTACCTTTGGGGGCGAAGACTATATAGACATGTACGTCACCACGGCCGGCGGAGATCAGAAGGATACGGACGGTCCCCTCGCCGGAGCACTCTTCAGGATCAGGCCCGGAGTTCGGGGCGTGCCCGAGTTCCGCTCTAGGATAGGATTGTGAGCTTGGGTAAGTGGGCCAGCCGCTACTATCCGATAGGAGAGGACGATGATTATTCGCGAAGCCGCCAGAGAGATCCCGGTTCTGGACCGGGTTGATGTACTCGTAGCGGGGGCCGGCGTTGCGGGATGCGCTGCGGCAGTGGCTGCGGCCAGGGCGGGCGCCAAAACGATGTTGGTTGAGCGTAACGGCGTCCTCGGGGGCGTGGCTACTGCCGGGCTGATGGCCAATATCGGCAATCGCTACATGGATCGCGATGGTCGCATCGTGATCCACGGCATCGCTAAAGAAGTCGTTGAGCACCTGGTAGCTCGTGGAGCTGCTAGCGAGAAGTGGGCTTGCCGAGAAGTGCCCGGTATCGTCATTGATTCAGAGCAGTTAAGAGTGGTGCTTATCGAGATGTTGCAAGAGGCCGACGTCAAGGTGCTCACTCATGCCCTTGCTGCGCGGCCCATCATGGCCGGCGATGTCGCCAAAGGGGCCTTCATTGAAAGCAAGATGGGGCGACAAGCCGTATTGGCCGAGGTGCTCATAGATGCAACGGGCGAAGCCGACTTGGCCTACCAAGCTGGCTGCCCGATGCGCTGGACGGATGGGTCGGCCAGCCTAGAGTTCAAGATGGGGCGGGTGGATTTGGATGCGCTCTATCAGCACTTTAAGCGCCATCCGCAGACTTTTCCGGTCGGCATGGATATGGTCAAGGGTTTCGCCGAGTTTGAGCGCAATTGGATTGAGCGGGGGATCTTTTTCTTCCCCCACGGCGGTGGCAGCAAGTGGGACATCTTCCAACGGGCGATTGAGTCAGGAGAGTTTCAAAGGGAGCGTGGCATCCTCTGGCATTTGGATGCAGCCGGCCTGTATGGGCTTAGGGGGCTGGACACAGTGGTCATCAACTCCAACTTCTGGCGGGTGACCACGTTAAGTGCCCCCGAGGTCTCGCTGGCCGAGCTGGAGGCGCAAAAGGCTTGCTACTATGTGGCCGATTTTTTCCGGCGACGAGTGCCCGGCTTTGAGCGCGCCGTGATCGTGCAGATGGCCAGTGACCTGGGCATTCGCGTCAGCCGAGGGATTGAGGGCATGGCTACCCTCACGGGTGAGCAAACTTCTGCACGGCAGCCGGTGTACCTAAACGATGCCATCGGCTGTGCACCGGCCTCCGCCCCCTTTGAAGAGACCGGCGAGTTCTTTTGGCCCCACACTTTTGACATCCCCTATGGGGTCATGGTGCCGAAGCGGGTCGAAAACCTCCTTGTGGCCAGCGGCAAAAGCGTCTCCTGCCGGCCTCAAGGGATCATCCGTGGCATGTCCACCTGTATGGTTCTTGGCCAGGCAGCAGGCGCGGCGGCAGCGCTCGCGGCAAGACGAGGGGAGGCTCCGCGAAAGCTGGATATCCATGCTCTGCAACAGACGCTTTTGGCCCAGGGTGTGTACCTTGGATCGGAAGAACGCCTACGTGCCCTAGGGTTAAAGAAGTGATGCGTGATGTGAATGATGGGAGGTCGGGGTGATCAGCATCTCTTTCCATTCCGGCGGCCATGTGGACAAGCCCTTGCCTTGGGTGATTGAGCACTTGGGGACAATCGGCTACGATGCCATTGAGATCGTCTGCGGCCCCGAAGCGCATATCCGCACGGGCGAGCCTCTTGAGCCTCAGTTGGAGCAGACTAAAAGGCTTCTTGCCCGATATGGGTTGGCCGTTTCCGCTATCAATCCTTATACGCTTCCTCCCATGGTCAATTTGGCCAAAGAAGATCGTGACCGAGCGGTGGGCTTCTGGAGCCTGCTTATGGATATCGCCGTTGAGCTGGGCTCGCCCAACGTCAACTTTCTCCCCGGTTGGCTCCCCGATGGCGACGCCGAGGCCTGGAAGCTCCTGATCGACGTGCTCAAAACGCTCACCAAACACGCTGAGGAAAAACGCATCAATCTGGCCATCCATAACCACGAGGGGATGATCATTGATTCGCCGGACAAATGTTTGTTGCTCATTGAACAGGTCGGCTCGCCGAACCTGAAGGTGTTATGTGACATCACCAACTTTTACATCCTGGGGGCCGATATCCGCCAGGCGGTGCAGCGCGTCGCACCTTATATCGTGCATTGTCACGAAAAGGGGGTTAAGGGCAAGTATCCTTTTGCCCAGTTCATCGTCCCCGGCGAGGAGGGGGACGAGTTGGATTTTGACGCCTTCGCTACCGCTCTGGCCGAGGTGGGTTATCAACGCTATATCTCCGTAGAGGGTTTCTCCTGGCAGCGTCAGGACAAGGCCGAGATCGCTTATGCGATGATGAGCCGGCGCCTGCGGGCTCTTGGCCTACGCAATGGGGGGCGGCGATGAGGATCATTGATCCCCATGTGCACGTGTGGGTGAACTCTCCGGATTTCCCTTGGGCCGCAGAAACGAAGGAGCCTCCTAAAGAGGATGCCACGCCCGAGATGCTCCTGCCGTTGATGGCCGCTCACGGCGTGGAAAAGACGGTATTGGTGCAGGTTATCTACTATCGCTGGGATAACCGCTACGCCGCGCACGTTTTGCGCCGATACCCGGACAAGTTCATGGCTGTTTGCCGGGTTAACCCTGAGGACCCCGCTGCGCCCGATCATCTTTCCTACTGGACGGAGGAGCACGGCTTTCATGGAGTGCGCCTCAGCCCGGCGGCAGATGCCTCGGGCGATTGGTTCACCGGGCCGCTGATGGATCCTCTCTTTCAGCGTGCGGCGCAATTGGGCGTCCCAATGTTGATCCTAACCAAGCCTCCTCGCCTACCGGATCTGGCTCGCCTCCTGGAGCGGCATCCCGACCTGGATGTCGTCGTTGACCACATGGCGGACTTTGCCCTAGATCAGCCCGAGGAGTTGGAGAAGCTGCTCAGCTTGGCCCGGTATCCTCGCGTCTATGTCAAAATCAGTCATACTTGGAGCATCTCGCGACAGCCCTATCCCTGGCGCGACACGTTTGATGCCGTGGAACGCGTCTATCAGGCTTTCGGTGCTCGGCGGCTGATGTGGGCCACCGACTGGCCCGTATGTCTGAGCCGGGCAACTTACGGTCAGACCCTGGCGGTCGTGCGCGATGAGATGCCTTTTTTCAGCCCAGAGGACCGTGAATGGGTTTTGGGTAAAACCGCCTTGCGGTTATGGCCCTTTGGGGCCTGAAGCGGTTTGAATCACATATATTGGGAGGATGAATATGGAACCTGAACTTGTTGCCGATTATCAATGTATCACCGGAGAAGGTCCCCTCTGGCACCCGGATGAAAAGCGAGTCTATTGGCTTGACATTCCCACGGGGCGCATGTTCCGTTACGAGCCGGCCACCGGAAAGCACGAGCAGTGCTATCAAGGGGAGGTAGTCGGAGGGTTTACCATCCAGGATGATGGCGCATTGCTCCTCTTCATGGCCCGAGGCGCGGTCAAGATCTGGCGCGAGGGCCAATTGACCACCGTTATTGAAGAGATCCCCGATGAGCGCACCACCCGCTTCAACGATGTGATCGCTGACCCGATGGGGCGTGTATTCTGTGGCACCATGCCCACCAAGGAACGCCTCGGCCGCCTTTATCGCCTGGATCCCGATGGTACCCTGACCAAGCTCCTTGAGGGGATCGGCTGCTCCAACGGCATGGGCTTTACGCCCGATCGCAAGCACATGTATTACACGGACTCGCCCAAGCGAGAGATCTATATCTTTGATTACGATCAAGACTCGGGGGCCATCACCAACCAGCGCGTCTTTGTACGCACACCGGAGGGTGAAGGCATCCCCGATGGGATGACCGTAGATGCTGAGGGCTATGTTTGGGGCGCACGCTGGGATGGCGGCTGTCTGGTGCGCTATGCTCCCGACGGCACCGAGGTGTTGCGCATTCAGTTCCCGGCCAAAAAGGTCTCCAGCGTCACGTTCGGGGGCGAGGACTATACCGACATTTACGTGACCACCGCGGGCGGAAACAAGAAGGAGACCGAAGGCTGGGGAGCAGGGGGGCTGTTCCGCATTAACCTGGGCATTCGCGGTGTGCCCGAGTTCCGTTCCAGGATCCACCCCAAGAGGTAACGTGCTGAGTAGAAAGAGAGGCGCACCGTATGGATGCCAGGGAAGCTAAGGCGATGTTCCGTGGCCCGATGGTCTCTGTGGCAACGCCGCTAACCCCTGACCTGAAGCTAGATCTCGGCGCGCTGCGCGAAAACATTCGCTTCATGGTGGAGCACGGGATGAAAAGGGGCCAGGGAGTGCTGCTTGTGGCCGCCGCGGGGGGCGAGTTCCCTATGCTCAGCATGGAGGAACGGAAAGAGGTTATCCGGGTCAGTGTGGAGGCCGCGCGGGGCGAGGTGCCCGTCGCGGCCAGCATTCAATTCAACGGCACACGAGAGGTGCTTGAGCTGGCCCGTTACGCCCATGAGGCGGGTGTCGCCCTTGGGCAACTCTCCGCGCCCTCTTACTACCCGCCGCCGGAGGAGGACATCTTTGGCCTCTTCAAGGCTGTGTCTGAGGGCAGCGATCTCCCCATCATGATTTACAACAACTGGTGGAATACCCTCAATATGAACATCAATATGGTAGGACGGCTGGCCGAACTGCGCAATGTGGTGGCGCTCAAGTGGTCGGCGCCGTCCTTCGGCCAATTCACCGAGGGGCTTTATCGCTTCGCCGATAGGCTGGCCATTATAGACAATGAGGTGCAGTTCGTCTGGTCGCATCTTTTGGGTGCGGTGGGCTTTATCACCCACGTAAGCAACTTTTGGCCGGAGTACCCTCTCACCTTGTGGCAGTTGCTTGAACAGCGGGATTACCAGGGTGTCGTAGTCAAGCTGGCCGAGTTTCAATGGCGGTGGGATAAGTGGGTGGAGAAGGTTACCCAGGAGACGGAGGGCGAGGGGCCTTTCATTAAGGCGGCGATGGAAGAGGTCGGCCTACGCGCCGGGCCGCCACGGCCGCCTGCTCGGCCTGTCAGCCTCAAGTTACGAGAGGAGCTTCACCAGCTCTTCGAGCAGGTTGGCGTCCCCAAATACAAGGGAGCGTAGCATAAGCGGTCTGGAAGAAAGGGAGCTACCGTGTTACCAACCACTACCGAAATGCAGATGCCCTATAGTGACATCGTCCTGGACACCGTGCCCGAGACTGAGATCCCACATGCCCGATTCACCTCCGGCCTCTTTATCTATGACGAGGTCTTCTTGAATGGGCGACTGCTGGGTCGCTATTGGTCCTCTTCGGGGAGCATCCGCCCTGATATGCACTTTCGTTGGGCCAACTGGTACACCGAAGTGGCCCCAAAGCTGCCCGCGGACGCCTTTTCTCTCGCCCTTGAGGGCGAGACGCTGGCCGGCGGGTGGCAGTGGCTGGGAGCGGAAGAGTGTGCGGATCCCTCCGGCTTTCGGGGCGAAGGGCGCCCGGTGCGCCATGCGAGGATTCGTTTGGGCCACGAGCGGCGCCCTGTTGAAGTGGCCGTGCACATGCGCCTTGATGGCAGCCCCTTCATGATCCGTTGGCTGGAGATCACCAACAAGGGCGAACGCCCCACGGCTATCTCTGCCGTTTCCCCGTGGAGTGGGCTGATCTGGCAACATCGCTGCGCCGAACACACCCCGCCGGATTGCCCCAGTCCTTTTGAACTGGCTTACACCCACCATTTCAACTGGGGCGAAGAGGGAGATCTCTGGTGGGAACCGCTGGCGGAAGGCACCAAGGTGGTGGATGGTGGCCATAAGGGGCGTTCGGGGTGGGGGCGACCGGCTTTCCTCTTGCGCAATCGCGCGAACGGCGAGCTGCTCTGGGGCGAGTTAGGTTGGAGCGGCAACTGGTGCATGGCCTTTACCTGCACGAAGGACGAGGCTGGTGGGCAGGCTTCTCTTATTTTCTCCATCGGTCCTGATGCTGCCGACCCGGCGCTACGGGTGCTGGAGCCAGGGGAGACAGTGCGCACGCCTTATGTGCATCTGGCGCTCTTCCATGATGACCTTGACGCCTGTGTGCAGGCCGCTCATGCCCATGTGCGCCACACGGTCATGCCGGCACAGCTCCCGGGCCTGAACCAGCGCGTTGAGGCAAACCATCGCGGTTATATCTGTGATCGCGAGACAGAGGCCGGCCTCAAGCGGGAGATCGACATCGCGGCCAGCATCGGCGCAGAGGTCTTTGTCGTGGATGCGGGTTGGTTTGGCCCCGAGCCAAACCGTTGGGGCGCGAACGTAGGCGATTGGTATGCTGGAGCCTGGCTTGCTGGCGGCTTGGAGCCGATCTCTGCTTACGCTCACTTAAAGGGCCTGCGCTTCGGGTTGTGGGTGGAGATTGAGTCTATCGGCCAGGCTGCACGGCTTCGCCAAGAGCATCCTGATTGGATCTTGACCCGCGATGGTCAGCCGGTTGCCGATGGGCGGGCATTGGATCTATCCAAGCCGGAGGTGGTGGCCTGGATGGAATCGGAGATCGTCCGCCTTATCCGCCAGTACGACCTTGACCTCTTTCGGTTGGATTATAACACGGCAGTCCTTGAGGGGGGCAATCGGGTTTACCGGGGCTTTGTGGAGAACACCCTCTGGCGTCATTGTGAGGCCCTTTATGGCCTCTTGGACCGGGTGCGCGCGCGTTTCCCTCATGTGATCTTTGAGAATTGTGCAGGAGGTGGCGGACGCCTGGATTGGGAGATCTTGCGTCGCTTCCAGATCACCGAGATCTCGGATTGGATGCGTGCTCCGCGTGGGATCAAGATCCTCAACGGCCTGAGTTTTTCCCTGCCTCCCGAAGTCTGTTTGCGCACCTTCGGCACCGAGACGGGTGAGCATGTCCTGGATGGGGACCTTGATTTTCAGCTCCGGGTTGCCATCCTCTCTCATCCCATCTTTCGGGGCATCAGCCCGACATTAGAGGAGCTCAATCCTCTTCTTCAGGCGCGGATCGTCCACGCTCTTGACCTTTATAAGAATTTCATCCGTCCGATGCTCCCTGAATGCCGAGTCTTTCATCATACCGACCTGCTGCCCTTATTTGAGTTGACCCCTTGGTGTGTGTTGGAATACGCCGCGGTGGATCGCTCGCGGGCGGTCGTCGGCCTCTTTCGTACCGCCGACATCGGCGAGGATTGTTATACCCTCTATCCGCGTGGGCTGGACCTAGGACGTGATTACCGGGTGACTTTTGACAATCTCCGAGAGACGATTCAATGTTCCGGTGCTGCGCTAGCTCAAGAGGGCCTTCGCGTGTACTTGCCCACTAACCTGACCTCTGAACTGCTGCTCTTGGAGGAGATCAGGCGATCGTACTGAGGAGATTCGAGATGAGCACTCAACAGCTTCTTGATCCGGAATCGTTCCCGTATGATCACTATCTACAGGTGAAGGAAAAGAGGGAGCGCTTCCTTTACGAATGGGCGCAGGGTTTGCATCCCCAGGAGGTCCCTGTGGTGATTTACCCTTCCTGGGATATGTGGAATGACGATACCTGTCGCGATCGTGAGCGCTTCTTGCGCATGAATCTTTGGGGAATGGCTGAGAGCGCCAATTGGGCCAGCGATGCGGTTTTCCCTCATCTGGAGCCTTGGTATGGCGTGGGCCTTTATGCCTCGGCCTTCGGCTGTCGCTACTACTGGGAGGGGAATAGCGCCCCGCAGACGCATCCCATCTACAAGAGTGCGGACGAGGTAGCCCATATCACTACGCCGCGCGTTGGCGACTCTGAGCCGATGCGCGAGGTATTGGAGCGCATTCGCTATTACCGCCAGGTGACTCACGATCAACTCCCCATCTGTCTCACCGATACTCAAAGTCCCAACGATACCGCTTCTCTCCTTATGGAGGTGAACGAGTTCTTCACCGTGAGCAGCTTTGAGCCGGAGCGCCTGGAGCGCTTCATGAACGCTATCACTGATACCATCATCGCCTTCTCCGAGATGCAGATGGAAGCGCTTGGGCCGGTCCTCTCTTTGCCAGGGCACTTGATGCTTTGCCACCCCTCTTGGTCGGGGATCTCGGTCAGCGATGATAACATGGCCATGCTCTCCCCTAAGGCCTATGAGGTCGCCGCGCTGCCCTACAATGCGCGCTTGGCCAGACACTTTGGGGGCATCGCCCTGCACTCCTGCGGGGTCATTGGGCACAATATCCCAATACAACTGCGCACCCCAGAGCTCAAGCAGGTGGAATGTGCGGCCTGTATCCTGGCGCGTGACTCGGATCCTTCCCCCAACAAGCCCGAGTCGCTCCGCGATGGCTACCGTGGGAGTGGGGTGATCGTCAAAGTGCGTCTGAATAAGGATGAAGTGGAGCTGCTTGACCGTTTGTTAGCGCCGGACCTGCTTTGCGCGGTGGCGGTAACCGGCGTGGAGACCCAAGCCGAGTCAGAACAGATCTATGAGCGCTTCAAGGAGCGCATCCGCCGCATCACGGCGTCTTGGCCCACGGTCCAGCCCAAGGC
>DAOTVR010000210.1:0-2775 GCA_034436315.1 Anaerolineae bacterium | reverse complement strand
CCAAGGCTGCGCTCCACAACTTCTGCATTTGGCTCAACCAGCGACTCGGTCGGCCCAATCTCGCTTTTGCCGACCTAATCGATTGACAGTTCATTTCACAACAAGCGTTTAACTCCATCGCGTAGCGCGCTTTTTATATCACCCCTTCAGATAGCGGTCAATCCACCCTATCGGTATAGCTATAGGATCTCTTTACGTCGCTTTCTCGTTTGCTAATTATGCTGGGTGCATCTAAAATGCTCTTAAGATGATGCTTGTAGCCATGGTTTGTCTAAGCTTCCGTAGCTCGCAATCAGGAAAACGAGCGGACTAGGGACAAGCCGATGGGAAGTCGGACGATCGGCTGGCGTCACGAGGCTTCTAGACGCTCAGGCGTCTGGCGACTTAGAAAAAGCGTACTCTGCGTGGGCCATCTATTTGCAGGGGGGAAACATGGCGAGCAAATCGGGCCTTTGGGAAGAGTTCAAAAAATTCATCCTGCGCGGCAATGTGTTGGACCTAGCCGTGGGCATCGTCATCGGCAGCGCTTTCACGGGGGTGGTCAAATCCTTCGTGGACGACGTATTGATGCCCCCTATCGGCCTCGTACTGGGCTCTGTGGACTTTAGCAACTTGTTCGTCGTCCTTAAAGCGAGAAAGGAGCAGCCAGGCCCCTACGCCTCTTTGGAAGCAGCCAAAACCGCCGGCGCGGTCACCTGGCGCTATGGCCTTTTCATCAACACAGTGGTCAACTTTTTGATCGTCGGCGTAGCTGTGTTCCTGGTGATCAAGGCAGTGAACAAGCTCATGCCCAAGCCTGAGCCCAAGCCCGCAGCGCCGATGACCAAAGCCTGCCCCTACTGCCAAATGGAGATCCCCCTCAAGGCCACCCGCTGTCCGCATTGCACATCGGAGCTAAGGGAGTGAGGAAAGACCCCAAGATAATAGCTGTGATGTCTCGGTTCTAGATGGCCGGTGCCAAAGGATGGTTGATCATGCCCTCTGTCGTCATGCAGGTTATCATCATCCTGCTGTTGATCGTCGTCAATGGCCTGTTCGCTATGTCGGAGATGGCCATCGTCTCCGCGCGCAAGGCACGCCTGCGACAAAGGGCCGATGAGGGCGATCACAAGGCGCAGGCCGCCCTAGAGCTGGCTGAGACGCCCAATCGTTTCCTCTCCACCATCCAGATCGGCATCACCCTTATCGGCATCTTGGCCGGCGCCTTCGGCGGGGCCACGCTGGCAAAGGATTTGGGCGCCTACCTCGGTCGTGTCCCGGCCCTCAAGCCCTATGGAGAGGCGATCAGCCTGGCGATCGTGGTCCTGGTCACGACCTATCTCTCTCTGGTCATCGGCGAGCTGGTGCCCAAGCGCTTGGCTTTGAACAACCCTGAACGCATCGCTGCCGTCGTTGCCGCTCCCATGCGCGCCCTCTCCGTGATCGCTTATCCGGCAGTGCGCCTGCTGAGCCTCTCCACCGAGCTGGTGTTGCGTATCCTGGGCATACGGCCCTCGACCGAACCACCCGTCACCGAGGAGGAGATCAAGGTCCTGTTAGAACAAGGCACCGAGGCGGGAGTGTTCCAGGAAGTGGAGCAGGATATGGTGGAGAGCGTCCTCCTACTTGACGAGCGGCGTGTGGCTAGTCTCATGACCCCCCGCCCAGAGATCGCCTGGTTGGATATCGACGACCCGCCGGAGGAGATCCGCCGCAAGCTGATCGCCAGCCCCTACTCTCGCTTCCCGGTATGCCAAGGCAGCTTGGACAACGTCTTGGGCGAGATAGAGGCCAGGGATCTCCTCGCTCGCAGCCTTTGCGGAGAGCCTTTTGACCTCCGGGCCATGCTACGAAAACCGCTTTACGTCCCTGAGACCATGCCCGCCCTCAAGGTACTGGAGGCTTTCAAGAAATCGGGCACCCAGATCGCCCTGGTCGTCGACGAATATGGCAGCATCCAAGGTTTGGTGACGCTGAAAGACATCCTGGAGGCCATCGTGGGTGACATTCCCTCCGCCGAGGAGCTGGCCGAGCCACAAGCGATTCAACGCGAAGACGGCTCTTGGCTCCTGGATGGCATGCTGCCCATAGAGGAGTTTAAAGAGCTCCTCGGCATCGACGAGCTACCGGGCGAGGGCCAGGGGCTATACCAAACCGTCGCCGGTTTCGTGATTGCTCAGTTGGGGCGCATCCCCGTCGCCGCCGACCACTTTGAATGGGGCGGATTGCGCTTTGAAGTCATGGATATGGACGGCAACCGCGTGGATAAGGTGTTGGTGACGCCTATCTAAACACCGTCACCCGTCCCCCTGAGTACCTGGCGACTTTCTCCGGATCCAGCTCTATCCCCAAGCCGGGAGTCGTGGGGATCGCCAGATAGCCTTCATCGTCCAGCTTCGGTGGCACTACGGAGAGGTTATCCATATAGGGTGAGGGAGTGATATATTCCACGTATTTCGCATCGGGCATCGCCGCGGCCAGGTGCAGGTCAGCATAAAGGCCCACCACGGTGTTCCAGCCATGGCTAACCATGGTCACGTTGTGGTCATAGGCCATCCAGGCAATGCGTCGCGCCTCGGAAAGCCCTCCCACCTTGGTCGAGTCGGGCTGGACGATATCCAGGGCGTGTCGTTCGATCCAGGGGATGAACGATTGCCGCCGCGTGAGTACTTCCCCGCCGGCGATGGGCACAAAGGAGCAATTTCGCAGGGCGATATAACCCTCAATATCGTCGGGCCGCAGTGCCTCCTCAAACCAAGTGATGCCGAAATCGGAGAGCATGTGCGCCGTCTCCAG
>DAOTVR010000209.1:0-4188 GCA_034436315.1 Anaerolineae bacterium | reverse complement strand
TCCTAAGGGCACTTCTACGCTTGGGTAAGGTTCCCCATCCCACCAGGCGCGCAGGACGAGCTGGCGAAAATGGAAACGGCTGGCGTTGATGGTCGTCCAATAGAAGTGCGTGATCTTGCCCGACCCCCGGGCTTCCAGCAAGGTCACCGTTTGCCCAGGCGCGAGGTTGAGGAAATCGCGGTTTCGGCCCGTGCGATCCCACGAGGAAAGCCGATAGGTGCGTACGCCCTTGCGCACCCGCGATAGCTCATCAAACATGGGGAGCCCTCCTATATGACATCGTCATCTATGCGCGTCCGTTGCGGGGACAGATAACACAAAACAAAAAGGACGTCAAGGGCGTCGCATGGCCGCAGCTCGGCTGCCACGTTTGACGATCCCTCGCCCTAGATATAAACTGGCTCAGCTTTTGAACAGCAGACTCGTTTATGGAGCCTGGATTTTCATGTCAGCAGGTCTTTGGGCATCGCCTCAGCGCCTTTCTGACTTCACGCACCGCCTCGCCGAACGTGCCCTCTCCGGCGAATGGGGCCGCTCACTTGTGGATTTACCCCTCTCTCTGGATGATTATCCTGAGTGGGCCTCAGATTCGCCGGAGATGCGCTATGCTCACTGTGTACAGCTGATCGCCCAGTATGCTCCTTTGCGCATCGTCCCCGGAGAGCGCATCGTGGGCTCGGCCACCTTGCAGCAAGCCACCTTTCATCAGGTTCCCGTGTATTCTCAGGGCAAGCCGGCTTTCGCCAGCACCAGTCACGTCACGTTGGGATTTGATCGCGTGCTCCGGATCGGCTATCGGGGCTTGCGCGAAGAGATCGCCAAGAGGCTAGAACGTGGTGGTTTGGATGCTCGCGGCGAGGAACTGTTGCGGGCCATGAACATCTGCCTAGACGCCGCTGCCCTTTGGCATCGGCGTCACATGGATGAATTGGCCCGGTTAGCCTCGCTTGCAGAGGGCGAGGAGCGGCGACACTATGAGCGCGTGCGCGAGAACCTGCGCGATGTGCCAGAGAACCCGCCCACGACGTTCTATCAGGCCGTCCAAGCGCTCTGGTTCATGTTCGCCTTTCAGAGGCTCTGCGGTAACTGGCCGGGCATTGGGCGCATTGACGCCATGTTGGGGCCCTATCTGGCGCGAGATCTGGAGGCAGGGGAGATCACCCTAGACGAGGCGCGGGAGATCCTGGCCCACTTTTGGATCCACGGCTGCGAATGGGTCGGTGCGCGGAGCTGGTCGGCGGGCACTTCCGGCGACGGGCAGTTCTACCAGAACATCGTCTTGGGGGGCATTGACGCCGAGGGCCGCGAGGTGACCAATGAGGTGACCTACCTCGTGCTGGACATCGTGGAGGAGTTGCGCATCAGCGATTTCCCCGTCGCCGTACGCATTCATTCCCATACGTCGCCAAGGCTTCTGCGGCGCATTGCCGAGGTGCAGCGACTCGGTGGGGGCATTGTCGCCGTTTATAATGAGGAGCTCGTCATTCGGAGCCTCGTGGCCTTCGGGTATCCCCTTGAGGAGGCTCGGCAATTCGCCAATGACGGCTGTTGGGAAGTCCAGGTGCCGGGGAAGACACATTTCATCTATCGCCCCTTTGACACCTTGGCGCTCCTCCAGAAGGTCCTCGGCGTGCACAACGGGCATACTCCGGACTATGCCGATTTTGAAAGCCTCTATGCCGCTTTCCGCAAGGCCCTTGCGGAGCAGATTGCGGCCGTTCACCGTGAAGCCGATAGACACGCCACGAGCGGCCATCCGAGCACATTGGTTTCCCTTTTCACCCAAGATTGCATTGAGAGGGGCCGAGGCTATTTTGATCGCGGCGCGCGCTACAACGTCTTTGCGCCCCATGCCGGGGGATTGCCCGACACGGGCAACAGCCTTTATGCCATCAAAAAGCTCGTCTATGAGGAACGACGGCTTTCCCTTCCCGAGCTGGTTCAGTGCCTGCGCGCCGATTGGGAGGGCTACGAGCCGCTGCGTCGCTACGTCCTCAATGCCTATTCGTTCTACGGCAACGACAACCCAGAAGCCGACGCGATGGTCCGGCGGGTTTTCGACGACTTTCTCGCGCTGGTCGGGGAGGTTCCTGAACGCAACGGCATCCTCCGCCCGGCCGGCGTGAGCACCTTCGGGCGAGAGATCGAATGGCGGCCGCAGCGAGGGGCTAGCGCACATGGTCATCGGGCTGTTGAGACCTTGGCGACGAACTTCTCTCCAACTCCAGGGAGCGATAAAAAAGGTCCCACCGCAGTGATCAGATCTCATTGCGCCATGGGCCTGGAACGGCTTCCGAACGGAACGGCGCTGGAGCTCAAGATTCATCCCACTTGCCTCGCCGGCGAGGAGGGGCTGAACTCCCTTGTAGCCTTGATACGTACGTTCGTCCAGCTTGGCGGGATTTATCTGCACATTGACGTGGTTGACAACGAGACCTTGCGCGATGCCCAGGTGCACCCCGAACGCTATCCCAACCTGGCCGTGCGCGTCTCAGGTTGGTCGGCCCGGTTCGTGACCTTGAACAAGGAATGGCAAGATATGATCATCAACCGCACCCAGCAGTACTCATAGAGGCGGTTTGGAACTTGGGAGGGTAGACCTGATGCTTGATCGCTCGGAGCTTCTTGATCCTGAGGTGTTGCGCCACAGCGTGCTTGACTTTCGCCAGATGAGCACCTTTGTTCAGCATCCCTTGATCTTTGAGCGTGCTGAGGGGGTGCATTACTGGGATATTAACGGCAAACACTACTACGACGGCATCTCGGGCATCTTTGTCGTTGCCGTTGGGCATCGCAATCGCCGGGTCATTGAGGCCATGAAAGCCCAGATGGAGCGCCTGTGCTTCGCTCCTCCGCTGCATGGCACGAATCCCCCGGCCGTTGAGTTGAGCGCGCTTCTGGCGCGGCTCGCGCCGGGGGATCTGAACACGGTCAAGCTCCTTTCCAGCGGCTCGGAGGCCACGGAGACGGCGATGAAGCTTTGCCGGCAATACTGGAAGCAGGCCGGCAAGCCGACCAAATACAAATTCATCTCCAGGTATTACGGCTATCATGGAGCCACGATGGGAGCCTTGGCCGCGACGGGCACACCCCGGCGACGGATTCCCTTTGAGCCTTACCCGGCCGGCTACATTCATGTTCCCACCGTGCATTGCTATCGTTGTCCATATGGGAAGGAATACCCCTCATGCCAGGTCTTTTGCGCCGAGTATCTGCGCCAGGTCATCGCCCTGGAAGGCCCGGATACGGTGGCGGCGGTCATCTTGGAGCCCATCGGCAACACGGGTGGCATCCTAATGCCTCCGCCGGAGTATTTGCCGGCGATCCGCCGCATCTGCGACGAGTTTGATGTCCTCTTGATCTTTGACGAGATGATCACCGGCATGGGGCGCACCGGACGGATGTTTGCCGCCGAGACCTTTGGGGTCACGCCGGACATCTTGTGCTTGGGCAAGGGCCTTTCTAGCGGCTACGCGCCTCTGGCCGCGACCATCTGGAACGAGCGCATTGAGCGCGCTTTCTGGGGACCGGAGGAAGCCGGCATTGAGTTTGGCCATGGGCATACATATGCCGGTAACCCCCTCTCGGCCACAGCGGGCCTGGCCAGCATCGCCGAGATCCTGGAGCGCGATCTCCTAAGCAATGCGCGCCAGATGGGCGCCCGCCTCAAAGCGCGTCTGGAGGGCCTGCGTCCATATGGAATCATCGGCGAGATACGTGGCACGGGACTTTTGTGGGGGGTAGAGCTCGTGCAGGATCCGGCCACGAAGAAGGCTTTTGCCCCTGAGGTCTGCATCGGCCACCGCATCGGCGCCGAGGCTCAACAGCGTGGCCTGATCATCCGTCACGATCCCGATTGGTTTGCCCTGGCCCCACCGTTGGTGGTCACGGCCGAAGAGCTTGACGCGATGTGCGATATTTTGGAGAAGAGCATTCGGGCTGTGCTGAACGCGCTTTGAGAGTGTTCTGTTCTGACTACGGTATCGGGATGGAATGAAACTTGGAAGAGGGGCCGCCTCGGAGTTTTGGAAGGCAGTTTGGCCCCTTGCTGGGTTTCGTCCTGCTATCCCAATGAACCGGGAGGTTCTAAGCGATGGAAGCCCTTGTGCGGAAACTTACCGAGCAGGTGGACGCTGAACGCTTGCGCGACCTGACCTTGGCACTGGTGCGCATCCCCAGCCCCACGGG
>DAOTVR010000208.1:0-11991 GCA_034436315.1 Anaerolineae bacterium | reverse complement strand
GCGGAGCCGCGCATCGGAGGGTGGACGGCCCTCGGGGGAGTGGAGTCCATCCGGCCAAAGAAGCTTGCGATGACCCCTGAGGAGATCGCCGAGCTGATGCCCATCCCCGCCGAGTTTGATCCGGGGCGCAAGACGCTCAACGGCCAGAATGATTTGGCCTTTGCCCTTTTGCGCGAATATGGCGATTATCTTTTCCCTATCCGCCATGTGAGCTCGCCGCTTTGGAGCTGTTATTCCTTATGGGGTTTTGAGGGCATGATGCACCTGATCGCCACCCGTCCCGATCTGATTATTTGTGCCTGCGAGCGCGCCCTCACCTTGGCCGTCCGTGCCGTGCAGGAGGCGGCCTTCTGCGGTGCCGCGGGGATCTGGATTGAAGAATGCCTCACCGATATGATCAGCCCCGAGGCTTTTGCTAAGCTGAATGTCCCTTTCGTGCGTCGTTTAGTGGAGGAGATACGATCTCTTGGCCTGAAGAGCGTCTATTACTATTGTGGCAACCCGGCGGGCAGGTGGGAGCAGCTCCTTTCTGTGGGCGCCGATGCCCTGTCGCTAGAGGAAAGTAAGAAGGGTTTTACCATTGATATTGAGGATGTGGTGGAGCGCGTGAACGGCCGCTTGACCGTACTAGGCAACCTGGACGCTATAAGGCTTTTGGAGAAGGGCAGCGAGGCCGAGCTTCGCGCCGAGATCGCCCGGCAGATCGCCGCCGGGCGGCGCAATGGCAGCCGCTTCATCATGAGCTTGGGCAGCCCCGTCACGCCGGGGACGACGGTGGATCGCGTGCGTCTGTATTGCGACCTCGTCCACGAGTTGGGGGCCGGATGAGCTGGGGGGCGACCAAGAGCTATGGGATAAGTTCCCGGCCTCCTGAAGGATGGCGGCTACATCTCCCAGCTCGACCACCTCGCCCCGCCGGATATATCCTATGAGAATTGGCTCTATTACCTTTAGCTCAAACGCGATCTCCGCGGAGGTCATCATGCCCGAACACACCAAACGGCCATTAACTCTCATCCTGGGCGAATCAGCCCGGTTGGCTTGGGATACAATCCTACAGAAGCCCACGCGGGGCATTCCCAGTTGGATGCTGCACATCATGGAGCATGCCCAGATTGAACGCCTTGCCGGTGCAAACCCGGGCGATTACAAGCGGGACCCGGAGAGGGTCTATATCGCTTTCCAACGGGCCATCGGCACCTGTATGCTTGATCAGTACATCCCCGATAATCCCTTGACCATGGGTGACCGGGGCTTTGAGGGCGCGGAGAAAGGGGCCACTACCGGCGCAGAGGAGATCGTCCTAGACGGGTTACGCATCAACTCGCCAGAGGCAGTCATAGAACATCTGGAGCGCTTTGTCTTTCCCCAGATTCAGCGGGCCATCGCCACCTTTGATGAGGCGCGGCGGGTGCGCGAGATCCTCGAGCAAGAGGCCACCATCCAGGACAAGCTCGGCCCGGGGATCCTCAAGGTGCCCTACGGCGTGGTCAGTTTCCCTGTTTTCCCCTATTACACCTATGGATACAGCAACTACTTTGCGGCCTATGCCCTCTATCCTGAGGTAATGGAGAGGCACTTTTCCCTTCAGGCGGAGCTGGCCATCCTGCAAAACCGCGCCGCCGCGCGGGCTTATATTGAGGGGAACTTGCCCCCGCTCTGCCGCATGGATCACGACATCGCCGATTCGCGGGGCACGCTGATGAGCCTGGAATCGCTGGATCGGCTCTGGCTGCCCCACTTTGCCCGCTCGCTGGAACCGGTATTGCACGCCGGGGTGCGCCTGATCTGGCATTGCGATGGCAACCTGATGCTGATGGTGCCCCGGCTCCTTGAGGCGGGAATCAGCGGCTTCCAGGGGTTTCAATATGAGGACGGCATGGATTATGAGCGCATCTGTCGGATGCGGGATCGCGAGGGCCGAGAGCTGATCATCATCGGCGGGGTTTCGGTGACGCGCACGCTGCCGATGGGCACGCCAAGCGATGTCAAGCGCGAGCTACGCTGGTTGGTGGAAAAAGGCCCCAAGACGGGGCTTTTCCTAGGCGGCTCTAGCTCCATTACGCCGGGGGTACCCTGGGAGAATATCCTGACCCTAGTGGAGGGGTTGAGGTATTATCGCGAACACGGCAGGGGATAGCGCGGCCATCCGATTTTTGTTGTGGTCAAGGTCATCTAACGTTATAATGGAATCGGCTTGATACTTTCTTGGGGAGCGTGAACGCATGATCGATGCTATTGCTGCCGGTCACCTTTGTGTGGACATCATCCCCCTTATCCCCGACGCGGCCACAGCTGCCTCAGAGAGCTTCCTTGCCCCGGGGCGGCTCACTGAGGTTGGGGAGGCCATCATCTCCACAGGTGGGGCGGCCTCTAATACGGGCATCGCCTTGCACAAACTGGGGCTGGAGGTGCGCCTGGTGGCTCGTGTCGGCGATGACCTCATCGGCACCTTGGCACGCCAGATCCTTAATGCCCATAGCCCCAAGCTCACTGAGGAGCTGACCGTGGGCTATGGTGAGCCCAGCTCTTATACGGTGGTCATCAGCCCACCGGGGATCGATCGTACTTTCCTGCATTGCCCGGGGACCAACAATACCTTTGGCCCGGAGGATTTACGTCCCGACTTATTGCGCCAGGCGCGCTTCTTCCATTTCGGCTACCCGCCGTTAATGCGGCGCATGTTCGCCGATGGTGGCCACGAGTTGGCTGCGGTGATGCGCATCCCCAAAGAACATGGCCTGACCACCTCGCTGGATATGGCCATGCCCGATCCCACCAAACCGATGGGCCAAGCCGATTGGCCGGGGATCCTCAAGCTAGCCCTACCCTATGTGGACGTCTTTCAGCCCAGCGTGGAGGAGCTGCTTTATATGCTCTGGCGCGAGCGCTATGAGCAGCTGCTCCGCAGCGTCGGCCCGGCGCGGATGATCGACGCCCTCACGCCGGAAGAGATCGGTCAGCTTGCCGAGAGGGCTTTATCCTTGGGCACCAAGGTGTTGGCCCTCAAACTGGGCCATCGAGGGCTTTACCTGCGCACGGCCAAGGTGTTGGGCGATATGGGCCGTGGGGGGCCGGCGAACCCCACCAAGTGGGCCGGGCGAGAGCTTTGGGCGCCCTGTTTCAAGGTGCAAGTGGTCAGCACCGTCGGTTCAGGGGATTCCACCGTCGCCGGGTTCATCGCCGGGATGCTCAAGGGCCAAGACGCCGAAGAAGCCTTAACCTCGGCGGTGGCCGTGGGGGCTTGCAACGTAGAGGCTGCCGATACGACTAGCGGCGTGCGCCCCTGGGAGGAAACCCAGGAGCGGGTGCGCAGGGGATGGGCTAGACTAGATGCCCACGTGGACGCTCCGGGCTGGGTTTGGGATGAGGAAGCCGGCCTTTGGCACGGGCCACAGGACCGGTAGGGCCGGACGATGTGTAAGCGTCTTGGCAAGCGAGTCAATGGGAGCATCCTGTGTCCTGAGCATGGTCGCATCCTAAGATGCGTCCTCGCCCTGGGTATTTTGATATCCTGTTGTTCCTCGCCCGTCTACGCGGGGTCACCACCTTGGTTGGAGCCGCGTGCTCTCCATATCGTAGACATTGCCGGCCAGGTGCCCGATGAGGTCTTGCGCGACAATATCATCGCCTACAACGGCTCAGGGGGGATTGCCCAGTTCATCTCCTCGCAATCCAGCGGCGATCTCTTGCGCCTCACCGTGCGCCTATATCCGCGGCGATGGGGATCGCCCGGAAATTGGATCACCACTTTCGTCCTTCTGGGGCAGCTGCCGGCCTTCGATCAGATGGGCAGCGTGGCTCCTGAGAGCTGGGTGCGACTCTACAGTGGTCGCACGGAGTTGACGAGCCGGATCGTGAACGGGATGATCGTTTCCCCGGCTTTGGCCTTGCCTCTAGCCGGAGCCGCGGAAGCCTGGCGTTATCCCCAGGTTACCCTGAGTTCACTCTCTCAGGAGGCTAATGGGCGGAAGGTTCCGGCCAACTACGGGGGACATTTGAATTTGCTGGGCGATTATCGGGAGTTGATCGCGGTGTTCACGGTACGTCCACAGGGTCGACCTCAGGTCACTTATCTGGGCACCCAAGTGGCGACCTTTCAATCCTACATTGGCCCCGGAGGGGTAGGGGTCTTTCAGCCGTTGATGGAACAGCTCCTCAGACGTTATCCGTGGCGTCACCCGCGCATCAGGCTAAACATCCCTGAGGGAGCTAACTACGTCCTATTCACTTATCCGCCAATGCCCTTTGACGTTTACGACACTACGCGGAACAACCTAGATCGCCCTATCGCCGGATCGGTGCGGTTGGCCCCCGATGAGGGGATGCTCTCTCAGGATTTGACTCACGGTGGGGCATTTCCCTTGAGGGTGGCCTGGCAAGATGCCGATCAGGTCATACCGGGGCCTTATCTCTCGCTCTTGCCGCCTATAGACCGCGTCACCCCACCGGAATATGTGGTCCCTGCGGGGATCACTTACGATCCCTGTTTTCTCACAGGGAATTGCAGCCAGAGCGTCTTGGAGAGTATCTATAACGCTACCATGACTTTGCGCATCATCTACCTGAAGGTGGAACCGAGGATGGCCGGCTTGCGGACGATTCCCCTGCGAGCAGCTGATGATACTTGGCGGCCTCAGAAACCGCCGGCCACCTTCTTGGACGGCGCGTTGCCCTTTGGCCCTGTCTACAAGTTCTTCCTGCCGTTGGGCCTTTCAGGTCCTCGCACTACCGAACGACCGGCGGGCCTCTTTGAACCTGTCAGCGGCCGTATGGTCGGGTACCTTCCGTAAGGGCTGTTCATCCCTTTAGGGTATGTGGGGAACGAAGGTATCAAGAGTTTCGCTTTCCAATACATAGATCATGAGCATGGGGTTCAAACCGTCGTCAGGGAGGAAATAGAACTCGCCCTCGGCAAAGGCAAAGCCTTTGCGCGTCACCTGGTTTCCGCGGGGGCTGAGAGCGTCTACGTAGTGTCGCCTGAGGATGGTGAAGTCGGATGGGGCCAGGACGTCCAGCACCCCTCCGGATGCGTCCACGCCTGCGCAGACCAGGCTGTTATGTATCCTTTCCATATCCTGGTAGGCCACCCCACTTGGATTGGGTGCTCTGCGTAACTCGCGGCCGTCGGGTGTCCACTCGTAAAAGAGATCGCCTCTGGCGTTGATCCCATAGAGGTGCCCCTCTGCGCCTTCAGCCACTGCGGTGATGCGCTCGGCTACTTCAAAGGAGAGTTTGATTTCCAAATAACGAGGGTCAATCCCCAGGATCAGGCTGCGCTCGTTGCCCTCATCGCCGGCTAAGGGAGCCCATAACAGCTCGGTTCCCATGTGCAAGCCCCCTAGACGATATGCGTCCTCGCGCTGCAACATGCGCATCTGGGCTATGGTAAAGGTGTCGCGGCGCACCTCGTAAAGGAAGGCGATACGCTCGTGGGGGTCCATCGCGGAGACGTAAAAGGAGTGCGCCGTAGCCGCCAGACCCTGCACTTGAGCGGCGTCAAAGAGCAAGGGCTGATTTAATCGCAACGTAAGTCCCTCTATCCCCTTGTAGACTCGGTTAGGGGTGAGAGGAAGAGAAGAAGGAGCCTCTTCTGGCGCCTCGCTTTGGCCCTTTGCCCCGAGGCGGGCCGGCGCTTTGGTTGCCTTGTCGGGTGCTGGGGTACCCACAATCTGGCCGGAGGCCTCGGTCTCAACGCCGGATACCTCTCCTTTGAGTAGTTCAGTATTCGGTGCGCGGCCGCGGAGGATCCATTGCACCGAGGCGGCCAAAAGAAGGCCGAAAACGATGAACACCACGAGATAAGATTTGGCATGCATAGGTGGCTATCCTTTGGGCGAGCTTTGCCCTAGTGCTCACATGCCTGGCAGGCAACATCCTAAACGATTTTACCATGCGCGTTAGGGGGCTTCAAGGTCGGTGAGCACTCCCGGTTGCCGAGGGAGGCTTTTTTACGGTAAAATGTTTGTACGGATCGTCGCAGTCCATCGGGGAGGTGGTCAATGGCTCTCACCGTTGCTCACGATCGCCTTGCGCGGCGTACCAAGCTCCTTTACGGCATCGGCGATGCCGGCTTTAGCCTCACCAGCACCCTGCTCGCGGTGTACTATCTCCTTTTCCTGACCGATGTAGTAGGCCTCCGTCCAGACTTGGCCGGCCTGGCCATCGGGATCGCCCGACAGTGGGATTGGGTCAACGACCCGCTCATCGGCCACATCTCCGATCGCACGCGCAGTAGATGGGGCCGTCGTAGACCCTTTCTGCTCTTTGGCTTTGTGCCCTTCGCCATCGTCTTTGCACTCATGTGGTGGAGGCCGCCCATCCAGGGGCAAGGTTGGCTTGCGGCCTACTATGCGGCCATGTATATACTCTACGATACGGTGGCCACGTTCGTCTACATGCCCTACTTTGCGCTGACGCCCGAATTGACCCCCGATTACGATGAGCGTACTGCATTGACCACCTATCGTATGGCCTTCTCCATCTTGGGCAGCTTGGTGGCTTTCACCGTGCCCTGGATGATCATCGGCACCTTTCGCCCTGAAAATGCTGCGCGCATCTGGCTCAATGGGGTGATCTTTGCTGTGTTGAGCGCTCTGCCCTTGTTTCTGACCTTTCTGGGCACGCGCGAGGATCCGCAGTTGGTGATGGAAGCCCAGCCCTCGCTTGTAGAATCACTCAAGGCCGCAGTCAAGAACCGCCCCTTCGTGTTCAGCGCAGGGATCTTTTTGCTCACCTGGTTGGCGGTGGATGTGATCCAAGCTATCCTGCTCTATTTCATTAAATATTGGCTCTATCTGGAGGAGCAAAGCGATACGATCTTTGCCGTCATCTTTGTCACCGCGTTGATCGCGCTGCCCTTATGGGAGTGGGCCTCGCGGCACACTAACAAACGTCTGGCCTACATCTGGGGCATCGCCTTCTGGGCGGCGGTACAGATCGTGTTGGTTTTGGTAAAGCCCGGTACGCCACTTACCGTGATCTTTGGCTTGGGCGCCTTCGCCGGCGTGGGGGTGGCCGCGGCCCATGTGCTTCCCTGGTCCATCATACCCGATTCGGTAGAATGGGACGAACTGCGCACCGGTCAGCGCCATGAAGGGATGTTCTACAGCCTGGTGATGCTTTTGCAGAAAATAGCTGCAGGGTTGGCTTTACCCCTCATCGGCGTATCGTTACAATGGGCTGGTTATGCGCCCAATGTGGCCGAGCAGCAACCCGGCGCCTTGACTGCCATCCGTGCCATGACCGGGCCTGTGCCTGCTCTTCTTCTATGTGGGGGGATCGCCTTTGCCGCTTTCTACCCGCTTGGTCGGCAAGGGCATCGCCAGTTGCGCGAGGAGCTAAGCCGCCGGCGCGCAGCCGCCCGGGCGCAAGAAGGTGGGAGGAGCTAGAGCGTATGTCCCTGGAGATTCGCCCTGTTAGTACTCGTCGCGAGCGTCGCCTTTTCCTCACCTTTCCCTGGCGTGTCTTTCGTGGTGATCGGATGTGGGTGCCGCCGATCATCGGCGAGATGGAAAAGCGCCTGGATCCTCAATGTGGAGCCTGGTTCACCCACGGCATTGCCGAGTGCTTTATCGCCTGGAGGGGTAAGGAACCAGTGGGAACCATCTGTTGCGCCGAGGACAAGGCGCTCAATGCACGGCTCAAGCGCCGCGATGCGGTGTTCGGCTTCAATCACTACCTCCCCGATTACGCTGTGGCTGCTGCCCTTTGGGATCATGCTGCTGCCTGGGCTAGGGCACATGGGCTAGATACTCTATTTGGACCCTTTAACTTGGATTATGAGGATGGTTATGGGATCCTGATAGAAGGCTACGATCGGCCACCGACCCTTCTGTGTGGCCACACCCCGCCCTATTATCGCGAGTTTGTGGAGCGTTACGGCTTTAAGCCCGCCCGAGAGCAGAACGTCGCTTTGGAGGTGCCGGCGAGCGAGTTCAGCTCTCCCGATGGAGCCATGGCCAAATTGCACCGTGTGGCCGAATTGGTTCGCACACGCGGCCGCGTGACGGTTCGCTCCGGTAACATGGCCGATTGGGATAATGAGATCAGCCGCGTGCTGGAAGTGTTGAACGAGTCCTTAAAGGTCTTGCCCGATTTCCTGCCCTGGGAGCGGGCGAGCTTGGAGGCTCTGGCCAAGGAGATGCGCCCTTTTATCGACCCCGATCTGATCCTCTTTGGTGAGGTAGATGGCAGGTGCGTGGGCTTCCTTTTGGGGCTGCCCAACCTGAACGAGGCGCTCATCCACGCCAACGGGCTGCGCTACCCTTGGGATACGCTGCGTGCTTGGTGGGCGCTGCGCAAGCGGCCCAAATGCCTGTGTTTGAAGAGCATCGCCGTGCTTCCCGAATACTGGGCCCGTGGGGTGGATGCCCTGATGCTCTACGAGATGGGCCGGCGGGCCGTCGCCAAGGGCTACACGTGGGGGGATCTCTCCATCACCGGGGCGGAGAATCCCATGACGGTGCGTATGGCCAGCCGACTCGGAGCGCGCATCTATAAGCGTTGGCAGGTGTACATCAAGGCCGTGTGAGGTTAAACTTTCTGGCTACCCTATAGGGTTGCGATCGCTGAGGTGATATTGGAAACCAACGTAACAAGGGAACAAAACTCAAGCTGGCGGAAGTCTTTTTTCGTGATATGGACCGGGCAGGCTTTCTCCCTCCTGGGCAGCCAATTGGTGCAATTTGCCCTGATCTGGTGGTTGACCCACTCTACCCGGTCGGCCACGGTCCTGGCGACGGCGACTTTGGCCTCTATGCTTCCGGGCATCCTCCTGGGGCCTTTTGCCGGGGCTTGCGTCGATCGTTGGGACCGTCGCGTGGTGATGATGGTGGCCGATGGGGTGATCGCCTTGGCCACCTTGGGGCTGGCCGTGCTCTCGGCTTTAGGGGCCATGCGCGTTGGATATGTCTTCATCATCATGATGATCCGCGCCCTCGGTGGCACGTTCCATTGGCCGGCCATGCAAGCCTCTACGTCGCTCATGGTGCCTGAAAAGCATCTTTCCCGCGTGGCCGGCCTTAACCAGACTTTGAGCGGGGCCTTGAACATCGCCGCGCCCCCGTTAGGGGCTCTACTGATCAGCGTTCTACCCTTACATGGCGTCCTGGCGATTGACGTGGGCACGGCTCTGCTGGCCATCTTGCCGCTCACCTGGATACGCATCCCGCGACCGGAGGGCGCGGTCGCGCCGGAGGAGGCGAAGGCTAAGACGTCCATTTGGCACGACGTGCTGGAGGGCTTGCGTTATATGTTGGGGTGGCCGGGGCTTTTCTGGGTGGGGGTCATCGCTGTATTGGTCAACTTGCTGTTGAGCCCAGCCTTTGCCCTCGTGCCGATCTTTGTGATCAAGCATCTGGGCGGGCAGGCCTTGGAGTTGGGATGGCTGGAATCCTCCTGGGGCTTTGGCATCGTGGCGGGCGGGCTGATCCTCAGCGTATGGGGTGGCTTCCATCGGCGGGTCATGACCTCCTTGACGGGGGTAGTCGGCCTGGGGTTGGGCGCCCTGCTTATCGGTCTGACGCCCCGTGGGATCCTTTGGCCGGCCCTGGTGGGGTCGTTCCTCGCGGGGGTGATGTTCCCCATCGCCAATGGGCCGGTATTGGCCATCGTCCAGGCTAAGGTGGCGCCTCACATGCAGGGGCGGGTGCTGACCCTCATGAGCAGCGCAGCCGCCGCGGCCTCGCCCCTCGGTCTGTTGATTGCCGGGCCGGTTGCCGATCTGTTGAGCGTGAACATCTGGTTTGTAGCGGGGGGCATCGTCTGCCTGCTCGCGGGCGTGGTGGGCTTCTTTGTACCCGTGATCGCACGGATTGAGGATTACATCGGCCCCTCAGCAGAAGGCGAGCGCGCCGTCTTGGCGGAAGAGGTCAAGCGTTCTGGTTGACGGCCGTTATCCGTTGCCTTATGATGTATAGGTAAGGCGCTTAGTGAGGTGCCACATGGTCGGCGGTGAAACAAGCCAAAGCTTTTGGAATCAGCTCCTCTCGCCAGCGGTGTTGGTGACCTTCATCGTTTGCGCCCTTTTGGCCGGCTTGGTCGTTTGGTTGGTCAGCGCCTGGCAGCGGCGGCAGCGCCATATCGCCCTGGCCGAGCAGCGGGAGGGCCAGGAAGCGACCATCCAGCGCCTGTTGGATTCGCTGGCCCGCGATAAAGAGGAGCTCATCGCCGATTATGAGGCCCGCCTCCGCGAGCGCGACGAGCGCATCGCTGCCCTGGAACGCGAGGTGGCCCGATTGCGCGAGCGGGCCACGGCCTCGGGGCTCCTGGGCCTATTCGGGGGCAAGCAGCGCGAGGTGCTCAGTGCCCTGCTCTTGGAGAACGAGCAGTTGCACGAACTCTTGGCCCAAAAACAGGAGCAGCTTCGCGAGCTGATGGCCGATATGACCGGTAAGCTCCTGGCGCGCCTGGATGAACAGGCCCGGGAGAGCGCCAGGGCGGTGCGCTACAAGCAGGCCCTTCTTTCCGCTTTCCTACAGCACGAGGAGGCCCGACGGGTGTTGGATCGCTTGATTGCCGAAGGTAAGGTGGGAGAGAGTCAGCCGGCCGCGAGCGCTTCGGACCAGAATACTCCCTCATTGCCTTCCCCAGGTTCGGGGAGCGCGGGGGCTTAGCGTCACCCTCTCCGCCGATGCCCAGGCCGGGAGTGCCTGGGCCCATTGAGTCCTATGAAAGGAGATGTATGCTGCGCTCGCGGTTTGTCTGGAAAAAGGCTGGTTCTTCGCTCCGCTTGACCTTGTTGCTGCTTTGCATTCTTTTCGTGGGCGTCGTGGGCTTTTCTTCTAGCTGGGCCGCTACGCCCGTGGCCCCCGCAGGGCGATTGGCCGTTGAACTGCCCCAGCTTACCCCGACGCCGGAGGACGACTCCTCGCCCTATGGACGGGGCTATGTGCCGGCGCCCTTTGAGCTGAACCGCACCTGGGGCGAGCCGCGCCTGGCCCCCCAGAGCGCCCCCTTGCCGGATCGCTTTGACTGGCGGACGCAGGGCAAGGTGACCCGGGTGCAAAATCAACTCAATTGTGGGTCCTGTTGGGCATTTGCTAGCCTGGGCAGCCTGGAGGCCCAACTGCTCATCCGCAACCAGCCGCGTTACGATTTTTCCGAGAACAACATCGTGGAATGCCATTGGGAGGCCCGCGCGCAGGGGAGGAACGGTTGCGATGGGGGCAACGTCTGGCTGGTTACGAATCACTTGAGCGCCTTCGGCACGGTGGAGGAATCCTGTGACCCCTATAACCCGGCGAACGAGTCCTGTCGCACGGGGTGTCCTTACATCAAGACGGTGACCGAGATGTGGGCGCTCTATGGAGCGAACCCGCCCGTAGAGAGCCTCAAGACTTGGCTGCGCGATTACGGCCCGCTCTACGTGGCCATCAACGCCGGCCAAACTGTCCCTGGTGGACAATGCGCTGATTGGTGGTGCCAAGCATTTCAGACCTACGACGGTTCTTACACGCTTTACAACCCCGATAATGATCCCTACAAGCTCAACCACGCCGTGCTCCTCGTCGGCTGGGACGACAACCTGCAGCATCAAGGGGGCCGGGGGGCCTGGATCGTCAAGAACAGTTGGGGCACGAACTGGGGTGGCACTTGCGGGTATGGCTCTGAAAAGGGCTATTTCACCATCGCCTACGGCTCCGCGGGGATCGGCAGCATGCCGGCGGTCTTCAGGGATTGGAAGGATTATAGCGCCAGCGACACCCTCCTTTACCTGGATGATGCGGGGGTCAATAACTGGTATGGATGGCGGGATAGCACCACGGCCTACGGCTTGGGGATCTTGACCCCTAGCGCCAACGGCTGTGCCACCCAGGTGGAGTTTTGGACCAGCGACGCGACCGACGACGTGGATATCTATATCTACGACTCCTTCAACGGCAGCCAGCCCTCCGTTTTATTATGGAAGCGGGAGAACTTGAGCTTTGATTTCGCGGGCTACCATCACGTCGCCATTCAGCCACCCCTGCAGCTTACGGCCGGGAACGA
>DAOTVR010000207.1:0-2962 GCA_034436315.1 Anaerolineae bacterium | reverse complement strand
TCGATCAGCTATAATGCTTGCCTCTCCTTGGCCCGGGCTGCACGGACAATGGGTACCTTCTACAATACAGGAGAAGGAGGGTTGCATCCAGCTCTATACGAGTATGGTCCCAATACGATAGCCCAGGTGGCTTCGGGCCGCTTTGGGGTACACGCCGAGTATCTCAACGTAGCCGCCGCTTTGGAGATCAAGATCGGGCAAGGGGCCAAGCCGGGGATTGGCGGACACCTGCCTGGCGAGAAAGTGACCCCCGATATCTCGCGCACGCGCATGATTCCCGAAGGAACCGATGCCATCTCCCCTGCCCCCCATCACGATATCTACTCCATCGAGGACTTGAGACAACTCATCTATGCCCTCAAAGAGGCCACCCACTATACCAAGCCGGTCGCAGTAAAGGTCGCGGCGGTGCATAATATTGCCCCTATAGCCAGCGGCATCGTCCGCGCGGGAGCGGATATCGTAGTCATTGATGGTCTGCGTGGAGGCACGGGAGCCGCGCCCACGGTGGTACGCAATAACGTGGGCCTGCCCATCGAGTTGGCCATCGCGGCCGTGGATCAGCGACTGCGTGAGGAAGGCATCCGAAACCGCGCCTCTTTGGTAGCTGCAGGAAGCGTCCGCAACAGCGCCGATGTTGTCAAGGCCATCGCTTTGGGCGCAGACGCCGTCTATATAGCCACGGCCGCTTTGGTCGCCATGGGTTGCCACCTCTGTCAACGTTGCTATACCGGCAAATGCAACTGGGGCATCGCTACCCAGGATCTTTATCTGACCAAGCGATTGAACCCTAATATCGGTGAGCGCCGACTGGTCAACCTCTTGCGCGCTTGGTCGCTAGAGATCAAAGAGATGATGGGTGGGATGGGCATTAATGCCATCGAAAGCCTGCGCGGAAATCGAGAGCACCTGCGCGGCGTGGGCTTGAGCCAGGTGGAGCTGGATGCGCTTGGCATTCGTTTGGCAGGCTTCTAGCCGCGCGAAAGGGGAGGGCCAATTGAAGAGGATCATCGTCCACGAGGAATATTGTATAGGCTGTCGGCTCTGCGAGGTCCATTGCCTCGTGCAACATTCTCAATCGCACGATATTATCAAGGCGTTCAAGGTGGAACAGCCCAGGGTTATGCCCGGCGTCACTGTGGAGGAGAGCGGCCCTCTCTCCTTTGCTCTACAATGTCGCCAGTGTCTAGAGCCCAGTTGTCTGGAGGCTTGTATCTCCGGAGCTATGCATCGGGACGAACGGACCGGGGCAGTTATCTGCGACGAAAGCCTTTGCGTTGGCTGTTGGATGTGCATCATGGTTTGTCCGGTAGGAGCCATTCAACGCAACTTGACGGGCACTAGGATCGCCTCCAAATGTGATCTTTGTTACGGCGCGGACATGCCGGCCTGCGTGGCCCATTGTCCCAATGAAGCTCTCACTTACGAAGAGATCAGCCTATGAAAATCGTCATCATTGGCAACTCGGCCGCCGCGGTAGGGGCCATTGAATCGCTTCGGCAACATGATCAAGAAGCTCAGATACTGGTCATTTCCGAAGAGCCCCACATGATCTATTCGCGCCCTCTCTTGTCGCATTATTTGGCGGGCGAGATAGATAAAACGCGCTTGGCCTATCGCCATGCGGATTTCTATGCGCGCCACCACGTACAGGCGGTGCTAAGCTCGCGGGTCGTGGCCATTGAGCCGCAAGCGAAACGGGTGCATACCGAGTCGGGCCGGACATATCCCTATGATAAATTGCTGATCTGTACGGGCGGTACTCCCATCGTACCCCCTATACCGGGCTTGGCCATGCAAGGTGTTTTCAGTTTCACTCGTCTGGATGATGCCCAGGGGATTTTGCACTACCTGGGAAGCGTGCCTGTGCGGCGGGCAGTGGTTGTGGGTGGAGGCATGATCGGCCTCAAAACTACGGATGCCCTGATGAAGCGCAGGATCGCGGTGACGATGGTTGAATTGGCCCCGCGCATCCTCAGCGCCGCCCTTGATGAGACGGCTTCGCGGATGATGACCAATCTGCTGTGCAAGGCGGGTGCCGAGGTGATCACGGAGGAGACGGTGACTGCGGTGCACGGTGATGGGGGACGGATAGGAGCTGTGGAGCTGCGCAGTGGGCGCGTTATCCCCTGCGAGCTCCTCATCTTTGGCATCGGCGTGCGCCCGAACGCCGCTTTAGCCAAAGAGGCGGGGATCATGGTCAATCGGGGAATCGTGGTGGATGAGCATATGCGCACCTCAGCTCCTGATGTTTACGCGGCAGGAGATGTAGCCGAGGCTTACGATCTCGTGGTGGACATGAATCGGATTGTGGCCATATGGCCAAATGCTTATCGCCAGGGAACGATCGCCGGGGCCAATATGGTGGGAGTTCCGCGGACAGATCGCGGAGGGCTTGCTATGAATACGCTTGAGGTTTGTGGCGTCCCAGCCATGTCCATCGGCAATGGCAATGCCTCGGGCGATGACCTGGAAATCCTCGCCGAGCTAGAGGAGCGTCAGAACCGATACAAACGGCTGGTCCTGCAAGATGGCCGGTTGATAGGAGCGATCCTGGTGGGCAATATCGATCGTGCCGGAATCTACACTGGGCTGATCCGCAACAAATTGCATATCGGCACCTCAAGCGCACGCAATACCGACTGGCGCAGGTCTCTGATGAGCGAACACTTTGGTTTGTTGTCCTTGCCGGATGCCTATCGTAAACATATTGTCACCGGCGCTGGCATTGAGGTCTAGCTTTTGCACCTGGACGAAAGGACGGTCGGAGATGGGGTGGGCCCGTGTTGAGAATCGTTATCACGATGATAAAGTGTATGACGCTTGTGGTCTTTTCGGCTTTATGGATACTACCGGAACAAGGCAAGGGGGAGAACGCATCGTTGCGGCCATTACGAATATGCGCGAGAGGGGCAACGGTCTTGGAGCGGGGTTTGCGGCCTATGGGATCTATCCCGACTTT
>DAOTVR010000206.1:0-2001 GCA_034436315.1 Anaerolineae bacterium | reverse complement strand
GGGCTCGTCGCGGCCTATGTGCGCCCGACGCAGGATATCACTGCCCCGGCGGGGATCTATATCCGGCGCTGGACCCCGGAGGCCGGCTGGGGGGCGACCACGCTTGTCTACCCTTCGATTTACTTTCGCCTCTTGAGCGCCGAGGAAGCTCATGTCCGCCTGGCGGTCGGCGACGAGGGAGAGCTGCACTTGGCCTGGGTGGAGCCACGTTCGGGGCAGGCGCTCTACGCCTATTCGCCCGATGGAGGGGCCGGGTGGACGCCGCCCGAAACCCTTGGCCGAGCCGAGGATCGTCCTGCGCGCCCGCGCGTGGTGGCCCTGCCGGGAGGTGTGCTAAGGATGTGGGAGGGCTCGCGCATGGGGCTGTGCACGCTCTATCAACAGGCCCTGATCTCGGTGACGACACTCTCCCTCGCTCCCACCGCGACGCCCTCCTCGCCCGCTCATGAACTGACCCGGACGGAGATCATCACGGTCACGCTCACCGGCACGCCCACGCCCGCTCCCACCCTTGTGATCATGAGCGCGCTGAGCCTCACCTGGGCCGGGCCACAGCGCATTCTAGACGGCCTGCGCGCCTGTCCGCAAGGGGATCGCTTCTGGGCACAGGGCGAGCGGTTGTTCTGGCTGTGGGGGGAAGGCACGGTGGAGCTAACGATGCTGGCTTGGGACGCCGAACGGGGGTGCTGGTCGGGGCCTCGCTCCCTGGATTTGCGCCTGCGCAACCCCGAGACGCAACAATGGTTGGCCCTTAGCGACCTCCATGCGGCCGTAGTAGGGGATAAGCTAATGGTTGTCGGGGCGGATGCCGCCTCGGGCGAGGTCTGGTTCACCGAATGTCGGATAAGCGCGCTGGAACTGGCCTTTGCCCCGCCCTCGCCCTGGTCCACGCCGCAGCGCCTACAGCAGTGGCCGGAGGCCGGGTGGCCGGCGGTGGCCGTGGACGGCGAGGGAAGGGTGCACGTCGTCTGGACGGAGCCCGGCTCAGGAGGCGCGGGGACGGCGCTGATGTACGCCCGCTGGGATGGCACGCGCTGGTCGCCGGCGATCGGCGTCACCCGCGACGACTCCGGCCAGGAGCTGTTGCGCCAGCCGGCGCTGGTGGCCGATGCGAACGGCCTCCTGCATTTAGCCTGGAGCGGCGGCAACCTGGGGCAGATCCTCTATGCCCGCGCCCGGGCGGACCAGGCGGCCACCGCCGGTTGGTCGGAGCCGGTGGAGCTTTCCGCGCCCACGGCGGCGGGGAGCTGGCCGCAGATGGGCCTGGACCTCGCCGGCCGCCTTTATCTCGTCTATGCTGTACCCCTGAACGAGGGGCGAGGGGTTTATCTCCTTCACTCGGAGGATGGTGGCGAATCTTGGTCGCCGCCGGAGCTAATCTTTGATGCTGTGGCCGCCGGCTGGCCGGCGGTGGATCACCCCGCGCTGGCCGTGGCCGCCGATGGCACGCTTCATGTGGCCTGGGTCAAGGGGTCCTTGCCCGGGGCGATGCCCCCGCAGGGCATCTACTATACCCGCTCTACGGAAGGCCCGGCGGGCCGTTCCTGGGCCGATATGGAGCGCCTGGCTGATCCCGGCTACGATTGGCCGCGGCTGGCGCTGCTTGACGGCCAGGTGCATCTCGTCTACGCCAAGGAGGCCGATGGGAGCGTCTGGCACCGCTGGGCAGATGGGACGGCCTTGGAGGGGGGCGCCCAGGCCTGGAGCGTTCCCGCCCGCGTGCCCGGCTGGCAGGGGATGGTTGCGCCCGTGGGATTGAGTAGCGCGGGGAGGGTGCTCTACCTCGTGGGTCTGGATGAGGCCGAGGGGACGCTACGCTATAGCGTTTGGGATGCTTCCGCCACCGACTCAAGCGCCCCGCGCTGGAGCGTGGCGGAGACGGTGTGGTTGGGGCCTGAGGTCGCCGGCGGCCTGGGCGCGCAGGCGGCGCTCCCGCCCCAGGGGGGGCGGCTGGCGGCGGCGCTGCGCGTCCTTGAAGCCACCGCGGGCGATCGGCGCTCG
>DAOTVR010000205.1:0-11985 GCA_034436315.1 Anaerolineae bacterium | reverse complement strand
TCCCCACGGCAGGAAGGTCGGAGATGTCTTCGCCCAAGCCCCCCTCTGTAGCACATTGGGTAAGGATGGTCAGAATACGCGAGTTATCCACGCAAGAGCCAACGTGCAAAACCGGAGGGACGCCGATAGCCTCGCAGACTTCCCGCAGCCCCGGGCCAGCTTGGGCCATGAACTCCGGACGTAGGTAGCCTTGTTTGGCCGCACCTGTGGCCGCGCAACCGGTGACCACCACCAACACATCGTTTTGAATTAACTCGCGCACAATTCTCGTGATAGCGGAGTCTTGGGTCACGCGAGCGTTGTTGCAGCCCACGACCCCGGCCAGGCCACGGATGCGTCCGGCGATGACCGCGTCATTAAGCGGGCGGAACGAGCCACGGTATAAGCCCCCCTGCATATAGCCGATATACTCATGGGAGAAGCCAGCAATCAGCTCTTCCTTCACCGGCGGGATGCGCGTCTGGCCTCGGTTGGGGAAGTTGTCAATGGCCGTGCGCACGATCGCCTTGGCGCTATCGTAGGCGCGATGCTCGTCGAACTCAATATGCAGCGCTCCGGTGATCTTGGCCTTGGGAGAGGTGGTGATCAACTTGGTGTGGTATTTGCTGGCCACCTCCGCCAGGGCCTGCATGATGCATTGCACATCCACGATCATAGCTTCAACGGCACCGGTGGCGATAGCTAGCTCTTGGGAGAGAAAGTTCCCCGCCGGAGGAATGCCGTGGCGCATCAGCACTTCATTGGCCGTACAGCAAATCCCCGCCAAGTTGATTCCCTTGGCCCCCTTGGAGCGGGCGTAATCCAAAAGCTCCGGATCGGTGGAGGCGGCCACGATCATCTCTGAAAGAGTTGGCTCGTGGCCGTGAACGATGATATTGACCTGATCCTCCTTCAACACCCCCAGGTTCACCCCACTTTGCAGCGGGCTAGGGGTGCCGAAGAGAATATCGCTCAAGTCGGTGGCCAGCATGGAGCCACCCCAACCATCTCCCAGGGCGGCGCGCATGGTCTGATCCAGGATGCTCTCTGCATCTTGGTCTACGCCCATGTGGGTGCGGTGCATGATTTCCACGATCTCACGATCCACGCTACGAGGGGTGAGGCGCAAATTCTTCCAGAGAGCCTGGCGTTTAGGGGTGGCGCGAGAGACGTAGGTCACGTAGCCGTGGGGTTGGCCGAAATCTTGTAGCGCTCGTTCGGCAACATCCAAAGCGATCTCGTTGACGCTGCGCCCCTCGGTCTTGATGCCCATATAGCCGGCGACTGTGTAGAGCTTCTCTACATCGCGTATGCGGTATCCCTGGGCCTCGCCCTTGGCAACGGCGGCAAGGACATACGCTAGGTCACGCCCGTGATCCGAGTGCGCCGCCGCGCCGCCGGCCACAGCGCGGGCAAAGTTGCGTGCCGCCACCGTAGCCCGCGTAGCCCCACAGACCCCACGAGTAGTCTTGCCCACCAGGCGACAAGGGCCCATAAAACACATCTTGCAGCAGGAACCGTCTGCACCAATGGGACAAGGCTTGAGAGCCTCGGCCCGGTCAAAGGCGGTCTCAACGACCTCCTCGCAACACGCAAGCACCTCTTGTGCTGCACGATCTACGCTTTTCTCTTCAGCCATCTGTTATATCTCCTTAAACTTACAATCAATACGGAAAGAACGCGGCTTCTAATAGCGACGAAAGTCGCCGGACATCTCCAAATCTTTCGCTTCCGTCTTTGTGATACGCCGGATCACGGTGTACCAGGCTGACCCGTCTTGGCTAGGCTTAGGTGATTCCACTACAGGAGGCTCTGCTCCCGGAGCGTAGCCGGCCTCTGTAAGTATCCGCTCGATCTGCTCCGGCGAGATAGCCTCATCCTCAAAGGTGATCGTCACCTTCCTTTGAGCAGCGCTGGCGTTGATCTCGGTGATGCCTTCTAGGGCTGCCAGCGCCTTACGGACCCGCAAGACATGATGGTCTGCGTACATCGCTGGCACGCTATAGGTTAATCTTTTCATTCCATCCTCCATCACTCCTCAAACACAATAGCCTATCTCAAGCCCCGCAAATATGGCTAGAGCATTCGGCCAAGCCGAACGCTCTAGCCGGAGTACTTTTTAGAACAGCCCCCGGACTTTGCCGTTCTCGTCCATATCTACGTCCATAAAGGCCGGTCGTCGCGGCAAACCGGGCATGGTACGCATCTCGCCACACAGGGGGTAGAGGAAGCCGGCACCTACGCTGGCACGGATATCGCGAATGGGCAAACGCCAGCCCTTGGGAGCGCCCTTACGGGCCGGGTCATGGGTAAGGGAAAGGTGCGTCTTGGCCATGCAGATGGGCACCTTGTCGTAACCCAACTTGGTGTAGAGTTCGATCTTCTCCTCAGCTTCAGGCAGGTAATCGACGCCGTCGGCCCCGTAGATTCTGGTGGCGATGATCTCGATCTTGTCTTTGATGGGAATATCCAAGGGGTAGAGGAACTTGAAATTGCTGGGCTTCTCGCAGGCTTTGATCACCGCTTCGGCCAGGGCAACGGCCCCGGCGCCGCCCTTAGCCCAATGTTCGCAGGGCACGGCATCTTCGGCACCGGCCTCAATAGCGATCTTGCGTACCAGCTCGATCTCGCGTTCAGTATCCTGGACGAAACGGTTGATAGCCACAACCACCGGGATGCCGAATTCTTTGGCGATCCTGATATTTGCCGTCAGATTCGCGCCACCCTTCTCCAGGTATTCCAGGTTCTCCTCGGTCAGCTCTTTGGGCAGGGGCTTCCCGGCGACAACCTTACCCAAGCCGCCGTGCATCTTCAAAGCGCGTACGGTGGCCACGATGACCACACAGTTGGGGATCAGACCGCTGACGCGGCACTTGATATCAAAGAACTTTTCCATGCCCAGGTCTGCGCCGAAGCCGGATTCCGTCACCACGTAATCGGCGAGCTTCACGGCGATCATGTCCGCAATGCAAGAAGAGTTGCCATGGGCGATGTTGGCGAACGGCCCGGCATGTACGAAAGCGGGGGTATTTTCCAGGGTCTGCAGGAGGTTGGGCATCAGCGCGTCCTTCAGCAGCACGGCCATTGCCCCGGCGACTCCGAGATCTTCGGCAGTGATCGGCCGGTTCTTGGTATCAGTGCCGATGACGATACGTCCCAGGCGCTCGCGCAGGTCCTTAAGACTGGTGGCCAGAGCAAGGATGGCCATGACTTCACTGGCCACCGTGATGTCAAACCCCGTCTGACGTGGTGCCCCGTTTTTGGGGCCGCCAAGGCCGATGATGATCTGCCGGAGAGCTGCGTCGTTCACGTCCACAACGCGGTTCCAGAGGATGGAGAAAGGATCGATGTTCAGGCGTTTGAGGCCGATTTCTGCTAAGGATTTATCTCCCAGCTCGCGCTCGTGCATCATGCGTGCATCAATGGCTGCAGCGAGGAGGTTATGGGCTGCGCCAACGGCGTGGATATCGCCTGTCAGGTGCAGGTTGAAATCCTCCATGGGCACGATTTGGGAATAGCCTCCCCCGGCAGCTCCACCCTTGATCCCGAAAGTGGGACCCATTGAAGGTTGGCGGATGCAAGTGAACACTCTCTTGCCCAAGTGTGCGCCCAGAGCTTGGCTGAGCCCCACCGTGGTAGTTGTTTTGCCCTCTCCCAAGGGCGTAGGGGTGATGGCCGTGACGTCAATGTACTTGGCATTGGGCCTATCTTTGAAGCGTTCAAGGACATCCAGATGGACCTTGGCCTTGTACCAACCATAGGGTTCCAAGTCCTTTTGCGTCAAGCCAAGGCTTTCCGCGATCTCAAAAATCGGCTTGAGTTTTGCTGCTTGGGCGATCTCTAGGTCACTAAGCATATGACGTCTCCTTTGGGTTAGAATTAGAAGCCTTGTCTCCGCACGTTACTCAGCTAGCCAACCTGCCGCTTCGCAGCGGTCAGGGTGTTTAGCATCAGCATCACGTTCGTCATAGGTCCCGTGCCACCGGGTACCGGGGTAATGTAGCCTGCCACCTCCTTAGCCGCCTCAGTATCCACATCGCCGACCAGTTTCCCCTCAACGACATTCGCCCCGAAATCAATGACCACCGCCCCCGGACGGATCATATCCGCGGTGATGCACTTGGCCTTGCCGATAGCCACGACCAGGATCTCTCCTTGACGGGTGATGGCGGGGAGATCTTGGGTGCGCGAGTGGCAAATGGTGACGGTTGCATGCTCGTGGAGCATGAGTAGAGCCATCGGTCGGCCCACGATGTTGCTTCTGCCCACCATAACCGCCTGTTTGCCCTTGAGGGTGATACCATAGCGGCGCAAGATTTCCATGCCACCGGAGGGGGTTGCGGGGGCAAAGAAGTCGCCGCTCTGTTGGAATAATCGGCCGGCATTAATCGGGTGAATGCCGTCAACGTCCTTTCGGGGGTCCAACACGTCGGTAACTAGGGACTGGGGCAAGTGCTTGGGCAGGGGCATTTGCACAATGATGCCGTTGGTCTGGGGATCTGCGTTGAGTTGTTGAAGTAGCCCGGTCAAGGTGGCGGCATCGGTGTTCTCGTCCAGAGCATGTAAGGCGAAGCGCATGCCCACGCTGGTGAAACTTTTCCTAATCTGCTTTACATACCATGACGAAGCAGGATCTCCACCCACTTGAACAACGGCGATCCCCGGCGCCCAGCCGTGGGCCTCTTGGAACCGAGCCACTTGCTCGGCGATCTCGCCCGTCATCGTCTTGGCTAGAGCCTGGCCATCCAGAATCTGTGCCGTCATCACACCTCCTCACCATTGAGCAAAAAGCTCGCGATCTCAAGCCAAGAGCGATTTGCTCTTGACTTTCGTTATGCCCCTATCTTTTGGCGCACGACCGTCATCACTTGCTCTTTGAGTTCGGCTTTACCGCGGGTGATGGCCTCAATGCGCGCCTTGGTCTCTCGCACATAGGTCTCGTCTTGAATGCTGGCTAGATTGATGTACACGTTGAGCAGCGCCGCGTGCATGGAGGCTTCAGCCAAAAGCGCTGCCACCCCCGCATCGCTCACAGCCCACTGATTGCCCATCTCTGCCGCAGGCAGGGCCAACGAGATGATCTGTGCACAGCGCTCGGCGACAGTTAGGGGCGCTTCAGCGGCCTCTTTGAGGGCGGCTTGCATAGCTACCTGTCGGGCCTGCTTTTGTTCGGGGGTTTTCTGTGGCTGCCGATAAGCGGCCATCACCTGGCCGTAGACTTGAGTGTCCTTTTCCAGGAGTTGAGGCAGTTCGTGGCGCAAAGCCTCGCTCTTCTTGAGGATCTCCGACATGGCCTCTTGTACAGCCTCATAGCCTTTTTTGCCGATGGTCAGGTTGCAGACCATGCTCACGAGGGCTGCGGCCAAGGCAGCCCCCAACGCCGCCGCACTGCCTCCACCGGGCACCGGCTCTTTGGAGGCCAAGGCATCTAGGAATTCGCTGACGGTCTTCTCGATGAACATGGGCACCCCCTAATACTCCGGCGGCAATTGGGCCAGCTCCGCCATGCTAAAGACCGGGCCGTCCAAACAGACATATTTCGGGCCCACGTTGCAACGGCCACACTTGCCGATGCCACACTTCATCCGGTTCTCCAAGGAAGTGTAGATCTGCTCCTTCTGGAAGCCCAGCTTGGTCATCACAGGTAACGTAAAACGGATCATGATCGGTGGACCGCAGATGATAGCCACACTGTTCGCTGCCGAAGGCGCAACCTCCTCGGTGACGTTGGGGACGAACCCCACCTTGCGCGTCCATCCGGGCACGGCCACGTCGATGGTCTGCACCACTTCGATGTCGTCACGCGCCTCCCAGGCCTCCAAGTCGCTTTTGTACATCAACAGGCCGGGCGTGCGCGCGCCGTAAATGACGGTGATCTTGCCGTATTGCTCGCGTTCCCCGCCCTCTAATAAGTATACGACAAGGGAGCGAAGGGTCGTAAAGGCGAATCCTCCACCGATCACCACCACATCTTTGCCCCGCATATAATCCAAGGGGAACCAATTACCCAGGGGACCGCGCATGCCGATGATATCGCCCGGCTTGAGGCTATGCAACTTGCTGGTGACCACGCCGGCCTTTTTGATCGTAAAGCGCAGGAAGCCCTTCTCTGTGGGCGAGGAAGCGATGCCAAAAGGGGCCTCGCCTTGGCCGAAGACGGAAAGCTCACAGAATTGGCCGGGTATAAAGCGGAAATTCTCCGCGTCCTCCTGGCGCACGAAGGCCAGGTCAAAGCTCTTGATAGTGCGATCATCGGTCTCGTCCACGATGCGTTGGATGACCATGCTCATGGGCAAGTAAGGATTGCTCATAACGCGATGACCGCAGGTGCAAAGTGACGTATCGCTCATTTCGACTCCTGAGCACTAGCTTGAACCTTCGCGAGCTCGCTGGCGTAGGCGGCACGCACCTGTCGCAGGACCTCACGGATATCCAAACCCACCGGGCAGCTTAAAATGCAACGCCCACAGCCTACACAGCCGTAGAGCCCTACGTTGAGGGGCAGGTAGGCGAACTTGTGCATGGTGCGCTGACGCCAGCGCGAGGCCTGGTCAGGACGGGGGTTATGCCCGGAGGCATGCAGGGTGAAGTTGGGGAACATGCATCCATCCCAGGCGCGTACACGCTCTCCGCCGTAGGCCAAGCTCCTATCCTCAATGTTGAAGCAATGGCATCCGGGACAGACAAACGTGCAAGTGCCGCAAGCGATGCATTTCTCGGCGATCTGCGCCCACACTTTACTTTCGAAGAGGGAGGCCAGCATCTCTCTGATCCCCTCAACCGATTCAATAGCACTTAGTCGTGCCTGAGCTTCGGCTTCGATCCTTTGGGCTTGCTCAAGGTGAGCCTGATCCGCCGGCAGCATATCCAGCCCTGCCAGCGCCTGGCTACCCCGCTCACTGAGTGCCTCGAGAAGGTAAGCATCCCCAGCCTCGCGCAGGAGCGCATCAGAACCCTTTGGGTCGTAAGGGCCGCTGCCGAAGGCGTGGCAGAAGCAAGTCGGACGTGGGTGATCACAGGCCAGGCTAAAGATCAAGGTGCTGTCGCGGCGCGCCTTATAGTACAGGTCCACGTATTTGTCAGCGATAAACACTTTGTCGAACAAGAGCAAGCCGCGCGCGTCGCAAGGCCGAATGCCCAAAAGAACTGTGGGCGTTCTATCTTCGGTAACCTCTCGCACCGCGTTAAAGTGGTCTAGTTTCTGGTCAAAGCGCATCATCCGTTCCACTTGAGGGAAGAGCGCGGCCTTGGGAGCCTTCAAGGTGTTGCGATAATTGAGGATCACATCTTGGGGAGAAGTCACTTGGCCGAAGCGTAACTCGCCACCGCGCCTGATGGGCGCGATGAGACGATACTTGGCCATCAAATGGCTCACGAATGTCCCCAATTGGCCTTTAGAGATCATGAATACAGCCACGTCGTCATCCCCTTCTCATAAGCCGATGGCGGGAGAGCAGTGCCGCCGGACAGTAGCTAACCCATAATAAAGTCATTGTAATCGTTCTCGCGATAAGTGGTGAGAGGAGGCCTGGCCTCCGGATCAATCCCGGCCTCATAGCCGTATAGTTCCAAAACGTCGGCCCGCAGCTTGTCCAGGAATAGGCGCAGGTTGACTCCTTGTGGACAGGCTCGTGTGCACGCGCCACAGCCTACACAGCGCCCCGCGAGGTGGAAGGTGCGAATGATCTGGAAGAATTGCACATCCTCCGGGCGAATGGTCTGATTGACCCAGCGCGGCATGGTGCGATCAGCAAAACAGATCGTGCAGTAACACAGTGGGCAAGCGTTCCGACAGGCATAGCAAAGGTTGCAGCGTTGTAACTCACTCGTAAAGCGTGCCCACCGTTCGTCGGAGCTCAGAGCTTCCATCTCGCGCACGTGAGCGAAAGCAATACTTGGATCCGGATCAGGCACCGCCTCTCCCATCTGGATATCGGCAATCGCCGGATTATGATGCATACACGCTTCACAGACGCTATAAAGCACCTCATTGCGGGCCAGCCGTTGCCCATTCACGATAACATGGTCGCCCTCTATGTAGGCGTCCTCAAGGTCCTCAACCCAGAGGCCCAGTTTTTCGGCCACCCTCTTGGGGTCAACGACCCCCGGACAGCTCACGCCGACGATGCGAAGGTTCTCACGGGTCCATTGGCCCTCTTGCATCAGGCCCACGATGGCCCGCGAATCGCACCCCTTGACCATAAGGCCCACTTTCTTGCCGCGATACTTGGATAAGAAGGTGGCCAGGTTGTTTTCGCAGGTGGCATCCCAGATCAAGCGCTCAACCTCTTCGGGGCGGCGCACAAAGGCAGGCGTGGCTCGAAGAGGCACAGTGCCGGCCTCGTAGCCGATGAAAAGCTCGATCTCCCCTGAACTCAACCAGCTTTTGATGGCCTCTTGGATGGATTTGGGAAGTGCGTTCATATGGCCTCAGGTTTACTCTCGTTGATGGGAACTTGGATATTGAGACGGCGCGACGGGCCGAGCTTTTTCACATCCTCGGTGACCTTGGTGACGACCTGGGCGAAACGCGCTCCCTCCGAGGCCGAGACCCAGGAGAACTGTACCCGGCCCTTCTCGATCCCCAGGTATTCCAGGTAGCGCTGTAACAAGGCGAAGCGTCGCCGCGCATAATAATTCCCCGCCAGATAGTGACAATCGCCGGGATGACAGCCGGAGACAAGCACTCCATCGGCCCCCTGACGCAGGGCTTCAACGATGAACATGGGGTTCACCCGCCCCGAACAGGGCACGCGAATGACGCGCACGTTGGGCGGATACTGGATGCGCGAGGTGCCCGCCAGATCAGCTCCGGCGTAAGAGCACCAGTTACACAAAAAGGCCAAGATTTTGGGCTCCCAAGGTGTCGCGTTAGATTGTTCAACCATTGTCCATTCCTCAACTCTCCGCCTCTCATTAGCCCGCGGCTGGCGCCCGAAGACAGATCGCTAATAACTCACCAGCGCCGCGATCTGGGCCATGATCTGCACATCGTCAAAGCCGTCCAGGGTGATACACCCCGAACGACAGGCGGCCACACAGAGCCCACAACCCTTACAGAGCGCCGGGTTGATCTCTGAGACGAGCTTAAAGTTGCGCCGGGTCACCTCTTTGGTCACCAGTTGCGGCGCCTTGTAGGGGCAAATGGCCACACAATCTCCACAGGCCACGCAGGCCAATTGATCCACATGAGCGATCGTCCCCGGCGCCATCAGCTCGTCCTTAGATAGCACGGTACAGGCCCGCGAGACGGCCGCTGCAGCCTGAGCGAGGGATTCCTCAATGAACTTGGGCCCGTGGGCCATCCCCGCCAGGAAGATGCCCTCAGTGGCAAACTCCACCGGTCGCAGCTTCATATGCGCTTCCAAGAAGAACTTTTCCGCGTTCAGGGGAACCTTGAGCATAGTTGCCAGATGCTCGGCGTCAGCACGCGGGGCGATGCCCACACTCAATGCGAGGATATCAGCCTCTAGCTCCAAATCGGCCTGAATGAGCGGATCAAAGACCTTCACGACCAATTGGCCATCGCGCTGTGTCACGATGGGCAAGCCGCCGTGGCCCTTTTCATCCGGTTCTAGATCATAGCGCACAAAGATCACTCCCAGGTCACGTGCCTGCTGGTAGTACTTTTCGCGCAGGCCGTAACTGCGAATGTCGCGATAGATGATGTAGACATCGCAATCCGGGTAGCGGGTCTTCAGGGTGATGGCATTCTTGAGCGCCTGGGAGCAACACACTCGGCTGCAGTAAGGGTGTTCTTTGGTACGCGACTCAACGCATTGGATCATCACCACCGAGCCCCGCCGGCCCTCGGGGAAGGCGAAGGTGCCTTTGGCCAACGATTCCTCCAGCTCACGCTGAGTGAGGACGCGCGGATCCTGGCCGCGCAAATAGGCCGTCGTCTCCCGCTCCTGGGCGCCGGTGGCCACAATGATCACGCCATGCTCCAGGGTCACCTCGGTCGGATCCTGGCCGTTGGAGGCGATCTCCACGGTGCTACGGAAGTTGCCCACGAAGCCCTCAAGCTGCTTGAGGTTGGCCTGGAGATAAACGTTGATCTTGGGATGGGCCTGTACTCGCGCGATCATCTCGTTCAAGAAATCTTGCACGTGAGGGTTACGTAGGGTACTGTGAATATGTAAGGCGTTGCCGCCCAGTTGAGCTTCGCGCTCAATAAGGTAGGTCTGGTAACCTTGGTCGGCCATGTTGAGCGCTGCGGCCATGCCGGCGATGCCCCCGCCAATCACCAGTGCGCTATGGGTGACGGGCAGCGGTGTCCCATGCAAGGGACGAGCGTTGACCGCGCGACTCACAGCCATGCGCACCAGGTCCTTGGCCTTTTCGGTGGCTTGGGCGGGAAGCTGCATATGCACCCAAGAGCATTGGTCACGGATATTGGCCAGCTCAAATAGGTAGGGATTGAGTCCTACCTCGTGGATCGTCTCCTGGAAGAGCGGCTCATGCGTACGCGGCGAGCAAGAGGCCACTACCACGCGGTTGATCTTGTGTTCGGCGATGATCTTTTTCATGGACTCTTGCGTATCGCCCGAGCAGGTAAAGAGGTTGCGTCCCGCATAAACCACATAGGGTAAGGTGCTGGCGTACTCGCGTACGGCTTCTACGTCTACTGTGCCGGCGATGTTGATACCGCAGTGGCAAACGAAAACGCCCACCCGTGGTGGATCGCCGGAGATATCTATCTCCGGGGGATATTCTTTCTTCTTTGTCAGGGTATTGCGCTGCGAAGCCAGGAGTTTCCCTGCCTCGGCGGCGGCCCCGCTCGCTTGCATCACCGTCTCGGGGATGTCCTTGGGGCCACTCCCCGCGCCGCAGACGTAAATCCCCTCTTTTGAGGTCGCCAGGGGGCGAAACTCGTCGGTGTAGCAGAAGCCACCTTCGCCGCGACGCAGGCCGAGCTTCTCCAGGAGCGCTTTGGTGCCCTTGGAAGGCTCCAGGCCTACGGAAAGCACGACCAGGTCAAAAGCCTCATGCACATGGCGCTCATCCTCGGTGACGTAAACGAGGTCTAGCCGGCCATCGGGCAATAGGTCCACCTTGGCCACACGCGAACGCACAAAGCGCACACCGTATTCGTCGCGAGCGCGCTCGTAGTACTTGTCGAAATCCTTGCCGAAGGCGCGCATATCCATGAAAAAGATCGTTGGCTCGATCTCGCGCACATGCTCTTTGGCGATCACTGCCTCCTTGATGGCGTACATGCAGCAGACCGAGGAACAGTAGGCGTTGCCGCACTGTTGATCGCGCGAGCCGACGCACTGCAAGAAGGCGATGCGCTTGGGGGTCTTGCCATCCGAGGGACGGCGCACATGGCCCTCATAAGGACCAGAAGCGGAAAGGATGCGCTCAAATTCAATGCTGGTCACTACATCCTTGAAGCGACCGTAGCCCAATTCGTATTTGCGCCGGGCGTCGAACTCGTCAAAGCCCGTGGCCAGGATGATGGCTCCGACGTTCAGCTCGGTATAGCGCTCCTTAAGGGCATGGTCAATAGCTCCGGGCTTGCAGGCCTCTACGCAACGATAACACTCCGAGCATATGCCACAGGCCAAGCAGCGCCTGGCCTCGGCCACGGCCTGTTCTTCGGTGAGGCCTAGCGAGACCTCGGCGAATCCTCGCAAGCGCTCCTCCACGGGAAGTTCCGCCGCACGAGCCCGAGGCTGGAGGGTTATCTCCCCCCGGGCCAGGCGCTGGGCCACCTCGTCGCGCTCCAGGATAACCACTTGCTCGGGGTCTATGCGCGGCAAGAACTCTACACTCTCGCCCGAAAGGTAACGGTGGATAGACTCGGCTGCACGATGGCCCATGCCTACAGCTTCCACCGCGCTGCGTGGGCCGGTGGCCGCGTCGCCGCCGGTAAAGACGCCGGGACGGCTCGTGGCCAGGGTGCGCTCATCGTAGCCGATCGTGCCCCGGCGAGTCACTTGTACATCTTTGGGCAGGAAGGAAACGTCAGGCAACTGGCCAATGGCCAGGATCACCGTATCG
>DAOTVR010000204.1:0-18320 GCA_034436315.1 Anaerolineae bacterium | reverse complement strand
GGGGCCAGCAAGACTTCTTTGGCTTTCGCCGGGCGTAACGAACCGGGGCTGCTTTTTCGCTGTTTGAGCGCTTTTGCGTTGCGTAACATTGACCTGACCAAGATTGAATCGCGTCCGATTCGCGGGGTGCCTTGGGAGTATATCTTTTACCTGGATTTTGCCGGGAGTATGTCCGAGGAGCGCTGTCGGAGGGCGGTGGAGCAACTTAAGGAGATGGCCACGTTTGTGCGCATCTTTGGCTCCTATCCGCGCGCTCCAATGGATTGGCTCTCCTCAACCTGAGCTACTGCGCGATGCGAAGGAAGCGGCCGAGGCTCGTTGTCAACCAGTTCATGTTCAGAGCCGGTGGCGTTCTAGAGAACATCAGTCAGGTCGCAATTCAGATCATGATAGGGGTCGGAACAGCATGAGCAAGACGTATCGCATTGGAGTGATCCCTGGCGATGGTACCGGGCCGGAGGTCATCCGCGAAGGGATCAAAGTAGTTGAGGCCGTTGCCCGACGGTACGATTTCAAGATCGACTGGGTGTCTTATGATTTGGGTGGGGAGCGCTATAAACGCACCGGCGAGATCTTGCCCGACAGCGTTTTGGCCGAGCTTAAGCAGTTAGACGCCATCTATCTCGGAGCGATCGGTCATCCTGACGTCAAGCCGGGCATCTTGGAGCGGGGGTTGTTATTACGGCTGCGCTTTGAATTGGATCAATATATCAATTTGCGCCCGGTGAAGCTTTACCCCAATGTGGATTCGCCGCTCAAGGACAAGAAGCCTGAGGATATTGACTTTGTGGTGATCCGCGAGAACACTGAGGGGTTGTATGTTGGTGCAGGCGGCGTACTGCGGAAGGGAACACCCTACGAGGTTGCCACGCAAGAGTCCATCAACACGCGAATGGGTGTTGAGCGTTGTTTGCGTTATGCCTTTGAGTTTACCAAGAAGCGCAACAAAGCCAATAAGTTGACCCTCTGTGGCAAGACCAATGTGTTGACCTTTGCCTTTGATCTATGGGAAAGGGCTTTTTATGAGATCGCCAAGGAATATCCCGTGATCAAGACCGATTATGCCCACGTAGACGCCACAACCATGTGGATGGTCAAAAACCCCGAGTGGTTTGATGTCATCGTGACCGATAACATGTTTGGCGACATCATCACCGATCTCGGGGCGATGATCCAAGGGGGCATGGGCATTGCTGCGGGGGGCAATATCAACCCACAGGGCGTGTCTATGTTCGAGCCGATCGGCGGCTCGGCGCCTAAATACGCTGGCCAAAATGTCATCAATCCCCTGGCCGCGATCTGTGCTGCCGGGATGATGCTGGAGCACATCGGTGAGGAGGCGGCCGGCAAAGCCGTTGAACAGGCGGTCATTAGGGCCCTTAGCAGTGGGCGCATCAAGAGTATGGCAGCCGGCAAGATGGGCATAGGGACGACAGAGGTGGGTGATCTCGTCGCCAGCAATGTCTAGGGGAGTCATCTGAGCTCAAGCGATCCAGGCGATCTCTCAGTATTCCAAGACGGAGGTGCATTCTTATGGCGATCAACAAGTCTGATTACATCTGGTTTGATGGCAAGTTCGTCCCCTGGGATGAGGCCAAGGTTCATGTCCTTTCCCATGCTTTGCATTACGGCTCCAGCGTTTTTGAAGGCCTTCGCTGTTACGAGACGGCTCAGGGGCCAGCTGTCTTCTGCTTGAATCAACATGTGGCCCGCATGTTTCGTTCTTGCAAGATCTACCGTATGGAAGTCCCCTATTCGCCGGCGCAGGTGGCCCAGGCTATCCTAGATACGGTGGCCAAGAACGGTTTGCGTTCGTGTTACATCAGGCCGCTTATCTTTCGGGGGTATGGCGAGATGGGCGTGGAGCCGCGGCGCTCGCCCGTGCAGCTTGTCATCGCTGCCTGGCAATGGGGGGCCTATCTAGGGGCCGAGGCTATGGAACAAGGAGTGGATGTAGGGGTCTCCTCGTGGCGGCGTATGGCCCCGGATACCTTGCCGGCCATGGCTAAGGTGGGCGGGCACTATACCAATTCGCAGTTGGTGCGTATGGAAGCTGCCGAGCACGGCTATGCAGAGGGGATTGCCTTGGACATCTTCGGTTACGTCAGCGAAGGGAGTGGGGAGAACCTCTTTTTGGTCCAGGACGGCGTGCTCTATACCCCGCCACTATCGGCCTCCATACTGGGAGGGATTACGCGAAGTTGCGTGATGACCCTGGCGCGCGAGCAGGGCTATGAGGTCCGCGAGGCATTGATCTCCCGCGAGCAGCTCTATATGGCCGACGAGCTTTTCTTCACCGGCACGGCGGCGGAGATCACGCCGATTCGCTCTGTGGATCACATCGTCATTGGCTCTGGTCGGCGTGGTCCCATCACGGCCAAGCTGCAGGCCGAATTTTTCAAGATCGTCTCGGGGCAGATCCCGGATCGGCACCATTGGTTGACGCCGGTGCGAGAGCTGACGAAGATAGCATCGTAATGGTGACGCCTTATACGAGAAATCTGACATAAGGTTGGAGGTTGAATGCATTCTCTGGTATTGAGACGGGCTCATGTCGTGGTTTGGATTCGGATTGTAGGGGTGCTCTTATTCACGTTGATGACAGCATTAAGCGCGCGGATCAATTTGTTGTTGCCCTTTACGCCGGTTCCGTTGACCTTGCAGGTTCTGGCCGTGGTATTGAGCGGCTTGGTCTTGGGTGCTTGGGGCGGGCTTATAGCCCAGATCCTTTATTTGCAGGCCATCCTGTTAGGAGCTCCTTGGACGGCATCTGGCTTGTCCGGTCCTGTGGCTTTTCTCTCGCCCACAGCAGGCTATCTCTTGGCCTTTCCCTTGGCCGCTGCTTTGGCCGGGTGGCTTGGGTGTCGCCCGGTTTCGCTGAGGCCTTTATGGCGTGCTTTGGGTGGCATCGCGGCTCTAGCCGTGATTTACATCTTGGGTGCGGCTTGGCTTAGCGGCTTCGTGGGAGGTTTCCAGAGGGCTTGGGCACTCGGCGTGGTGCCGTTCATCGGCGCCGACGCGCTCAAAGTGGTGATCGCAACCGCTATCCTATCGGTACGTAGACGCTAAACATGGTCGGGGGCATCTAAATGCCCCCGATTTTATCTGAGGGGACAATGTCCTCGTTGATATTGTTTAATGGCCGGATTCATACTCTGAATCCGCAACAACCCTATGTTTCCGCGTTAGTGGCGCACGGAGGCCAGATCGTCTATCTCGGCGACGATCTCACTGCGCGAGATGTGCTTTGTCCCGGCAAGGGCGAGGTCGTGGATCTCAAAAGTTGCTGTGTCCTTCCCGGCCTGAATGATGCACATTTGCACTTTCAATCTTTTGCCTTGGGCTTGCGCGCCGTTAATGTGGAGACCCCTACCTTAGGTGAAGCGCTGGCCCGTGTCGCCGAGCGGGTAGCTAGTACCCCGGCTGGGGATTGGGTGCGCGGCCATGGCTGGAATCATAACCTTTGGGGTGGAGCGTTTCCTACGGCCGCACAACTTGACGATGTAGCACCAGGGCACCCGGTTTTCCTCTCTCATAAGAGCGGCCATGCGGCCTGGGTGAATTCGCGAGCGTTAGCTCTGGCCCGTATTACTGCTGAGACGCCCGATCCTCCAGGGGGCCAAATCGTGCGTGATGCGGAAGGTCGGCCTATCGGGGTCCTTCTTGAAGAGGCGGTGCAGCTCGTCGCCCGCGTCATACCCGAGCCAACTTTAGACGAGGTGGTAGAGGCAATCCGTCAAGCTGTCGCCGTGGCGCACCGTGCCGGGTTAACCGGTGTCCACGATTTTGATGGCCCTGTAGCTTTCCGTGCCTATCAGGCGCTTTATCAACGAGGTGAGTTGACGTTGCGGGTGACCAAGGGTATCCCCTTGGAGCACCTTGACGAGGCTGTCGGTTTGGGTTTGCGCACGGGGTTTGGAGATGATTGGCTGCGCATAGGGCAAGTCAAGATGTTCGCTGATGGCGCATTAGGGCCGCGCACGGCCTGGATGTTGGAGGGGTATGAGGGCGCTCCGGAGGATACCGGCATTGCTACTACCGAAGTCGGGGTACTCCGAGAGGCAGTATTCAAAGCTAACCGTGCTGGGCTAGCCTGCGCGATCCATGCCATCGGCGACCGAGCTAGCCGCGAGGTGTTGGGAATTTACGCCGAGGCGCGGGCGCAAGGGGCAACCGGCAAGTTGCGAAACCGCATTGAGCATGTGCAGCTCCTGCATCCTGCAGATGTAGGTCGTTTGGCTGAGCTAGGGGTGATCGCCTCAATGCAGCCGATTCATGCGACCTCGGACATGCTTATGGCCGAGCGTCACTGGGGAAAGGAGCGTTGTCGCTACGCTTACGCTCTGAAGACACAACTCAAGCATGGCGCTGTGCTCGCACTGGGTTCCGATTGTCCCGTAGAAGTCATCGATCCTTTGCTGGGCATCCATGCCGCAGTCACCCGCCGCCGAGCCGATGGCTCGCCTGGGCCGGATGGATGGCATCCAGAACAACGCCTGACCGTAGAAGAGGCTGTGCGTGGTTTCACATGGGGAGCCGCTTATGCTGCGGGATTAGAGGGTAAGCTAGGTTCTCTCCAGATCGGTAAGCTGGCTGATCTCACCATCCTGGATAGGGATATTTTTGCTATGGATCCGATGGATATCCTAAATGTGCGGGTAATGGGCACTATCGTCGGAGGCCAGTTCGTCTGGAGGCATGCGGAGCTCTAGCACGAGAACATGTTATCTGGCTATGGTGCGGCTAGGCAGTAACTCAAGGGAGAGGGAGCATGCGTAACCTGACAAGGGGTTCTGGGGTAAAGCGCCGTCGTTTGATCTTTAACTGCGATGGTTTTGGCGTCTTCAAGGATGCCCATGGCGACATGTATCGTTGGATACATAACGTCTTTACCGGCCTAGAGGATAGCCAGGTAGAAGCCCTCTTTTGGTGTGACGGCGCCGGCGGTAATACAGCATACTATGATAGCCAGGTCCTTGAGCTCACGGGCCAGCGCATCGGCCAGGTTTCGCCATTTCTGCGGCGGCTGATTGATGAAGGCAATGACCCCCCGCGGGTCATCGTGCGTCAGGCGAAAAAACGCGGCTTGGATGTCTTTTACTCTTTCCGCCTGAATGACACCCACGATGATTTCATGCCCGAAGAGTTCCCCACTTTTAAGGAGCAGCATCCGGAGTGGCTGATCGGCGAAGGGCATCCTTACGGTGTCAGGACGGCACTGAACTTTGCCTTTCCCGAGGTGCGTCGGCTCAAGTTCGCGGTGATTGAGGAGATCTTTCGCAAATACGATTTTGATGGCTTGGAAATCGATTTCCTGCGCAGCCCCCCTTATTTTATCCCCGGTGAAGAGCCTCAAAACGCGCCCATCTTGACGCAATTCCTGCGCGAGGTGCGCGAGCATCTAAGCCAACGCGGCCTTGAGCGAGGGCGCCCTATAGAGTTAGCCGCCCGCGTGGATGAGAACTTGGAGGCTTGCCGACTAGATGGCTTTGACGTGCCCACATGGATCCGAGAGGGCTTGGTGGATATCCTCATCTTGGGGAGTGGAGCGATTGATATCGCCGTTGAGGAGTTCAAGGATCTCGCCAGGGGCACCGAAGTGCTTATATATCCCTGCCTTTATGGGTGGCCGAGCAAATACGTGCCCATCCCCGCCGAGCTAGCCCGGGGACTGGCAGCGAACTATTGGTATCAGGGGGCAGATGGTATCTATACATTTAATTGGTTTCCCCATGAGGTCAACAAGAGGTACCAGATCGGCTTGCTCAATGAGATCGGCGACCCCAATACCCTAATGGGGAAGCCGATGATGTTTGCTGCTGATCGCGGCCGCCCGCAGCGTGAGTATCCACATAACTGGATGAAGGCCGTCTTGCCGGTGACCTTGAAGGCGGGGGAGGAGGCGCGCGTGCCGATCCTCGTGGGCGTGGATCTGACCAGGCCGCGTTTGCCCAGAGTGCTTGGCTTGCGCATTGAATGTGAAGGGCTCGCGCATGCCGATGCACTCAAAATCCAGCTTAATCGCAATCGCCTTCCCGAGGGCATCCACAGTGGATCACGTCTGACCATCCCTTTGAGTCCAAACGAGATCATCTTGGGCCGCAATTGGGTGGATTTGACGTTGCTCAACGGCGAGGTTACCGTGACAGCAGCTGAAATCCACGTCGGTTATTAGGGCCAGGGGAAGCGCATGGAACCGGGGCGAGGTAAGGAGCCATGAGCATACTGGAGAAAATCAATCTGGGCATTGTAGGAGCTTGTGGGCGAGGCGGCAGCTTCAAACAGGTTTTGGATGCCTTCCCGTTGCTTCATGTCCAGGCCGTTTGCGACGTCAATGTGGAGCGCTTGCCGGAGGCTGCCCGACGATTTGGGGCTTCTGAGGCCTACGCGGATTATGAGGAGATGCTAGAGCGGTCCGACCTTGACGCCGTGATTTTGGGGACGCCCATGCCTTTTCATGTGCCTCAGGCGATTGCCGCGCTCAATAAGGGAATACACGTGTTGAGCGAAGTCCCTGCTGGCGTTTCGGTAGAGGAGTGCAAGAGACTCGTCGCTACTTGCAGGAGCAGCAGGGGACTCTATATGATGGCCGAGAACTATATCTATCTCAAGCCCAACGTCTGTGTGCGGGAGCTCGTGCGCCAGGGCCTTTTCGGTACAACCTATTATGCGGAGGGGGAATACCTGCACGAGCTGAAAGGGCTGAACGAGATCACGCGTTGGCGTAGGAAATGGCAGACGGGGATCAACCGTATAACCTATGGGACGCACAGTCTCGGCCCGATCCTCCAATGGATGCCTGGCGACCGAGTGGTCTCTGTGTGCTGTGCGGGGAGTGGTCACCATTACCGGGACCCGCGCGGCGATTATTATGAGAACGAGGATTCTTGTGTGATGCTGTGCAAGATGCGCAGCGGCGGCTTGGTCAAGATCCGTGTGGACATGCTCTCCGATCGGCCGCATGCGATGGCTAATTACGCCCTTCAGGGCACCGATGGTTGTTATGAATCCGCGCGCGCTCCCGGCGAGAGGCATCGCATCTGGCTGCGCGCTAAGGCGCGTGACCCTAACGAGTGGCTTGACCTTGAAAGCTTGTATGAAGACTATCTCCCCGAGAGCTGGAAGGAGATGGAAGAACTAGCCAAGAAAGCCGGCCATGGTGGGGGAGATTTCTTTGAGATCCTTGATTTCGTGGAGGCGATCCTGGGGAACAAGCCCCCCACCGTCGGTATTCACGAGGCAATGGATATGACCCTACCAGGCCTTATCAGCCAGCAATCCATTGCCGAAGGCGGGCGCTGGATAGATGTACCCGATTCGCGGGCCTGGTAGGTCGAGCTATTCGGCCAGCCCCCGCAGGAAGCGCAAGGCTTTCTCTGTTTCGTCCGTGAAATCCTCGCCCCAGCTACACTCAATGGAGGCCATTCCCCGATAGCCGATGTCTTTGAGGATCGCAAAGAGACGCTCTAAGGGGTAAGCGCCGCTACCCGGATAGCGACGGCCTGTGTCGGCCAAGTGCACATGCGCCAGCCAATCCGGCTCTTTGGTGATATCCTCTAAGGGTTCGGCGTCCATCATGAAATGGTAAATGTCGGCCAAGACACGTACCTCGCTGCGATCGACGTCCTTGGCCAATTGCACCGCTTCCAGATAGGTGTTGATGATATTACACTCACGGCGGTTAAGGGGCTCAATAGCGATGGTGATGCCGTGTGGGCCGGCCTGGTCGGCGCAGATGCCCAGAAAGCGCACCAGCTGTCCCCAGGCCAGAGCACGAGAGTAGTGTTCGGGTACACTGCGCGCTCCACCGCTGCCAAAGACCACCACTTTACCGCCCAATCTCGCGGCACGCCGCAGGGCACGTTCAACGTAGAGCTCCACTTGATCCCAATTCACGGCTTCCCCCACTACCTTGAGCTGCGCGGGGACAAAGAGGTTAAAGGCTCGCACCGGAGGATTCAACCATTGTAGGTTCGTGCTCTTGGCGGTGTAGGTTGCCTCATCCTCAAGCGGCATCAGAGTAGATGAGAGGGCCAGCTCCAGATAGTCGTAGCCGGGCGCCAGCTGGGCAACCTTATCGGGGCTGATACATATGCCGAAGGATATCGTTCTGTTCATATGTTATTCCCTTTCTTTTAGTATAGGTTGATCCACTCGCCCTCTTTGCCGTTGCGAATCTTGTCGTAAACGGTCATGATATGCATCATCTCCACGAGGTTGCCCTGCTTAGGGGGCTCATTGGCCAGAAGGCGCTCTGCGAAGTGGCGTATACAGCCCACGTATCCTTCCAAGAAAAGCTGCTTGTTATAGAGCTGCCCGAGGGAGAACTCTGGCTCCCAGATAATCGGCGCGGTCTCGTCGGGGCCGATATAGGATTCAATGCGCCCGGCCGTCGCCTCGCCGCGGCTTCCACCGGGCCGGTAGTAAATGAGGCGGATGCCGTTCTCCACGACGACATTGGCTCCGTTTCCGACGACCTCCAAGCGTTCCAGAGGGCTGGTAACCGCCTGGCCCCCGGTGAGATGCATAGTGCCGACGATCCCCCGGCGATAGCGCAAGTTGATAACCACCCCGCCCGATACCGGGCTACGGAGGTAAGTAAAGCCCTCGCATTCCCCAAAGAGGCGCACGAGCAACGAATAGGGTTGCACAAAGTCCAGGAAGGCGGCCATAGCCTTGGGATCTCGTCGCTGCTCGGCTGGTGGCAGGGCGAGGGGATAACGCAGGGAGAAGCTAGAGACACCTCCAAAGCTGGGGTCTTCAATGATTTGTGCTACCTTGAGATAGGCGGGAGCGAACATCCTTTTGAAGCCCGTAGCGATGTACTTGTGCGAGGCGATGCAGGCTTCAGTCATGGGCGTTATCTCGCTGGCGCTTGAGCAGGGTGGGGCATCAATCCAAGTGTGGAAGCCGGCCCTTAGCGTCTCAGCGGCAAGCTCTGGGTAGCGCGGGCGTCCATCAGCATCTGGCCCAACCACGATGAAGACAGCATCCATCGCCTCTTTAGCCAGCATCGCTTTGTGGTTGGGATAAAAGTGCTTGGCGCCAAATTGTCGCGCAACTGCCAGCCCGCGTTCAGTATGGTGGTCGGCCAGCGCCACCAACTCAATGGGCGCATACTGGAAGCAGGGCAAGATGTTGCGATAAGAGTGTTCCCCCGCGCCGATATAGCCGATGCGCAGTTTCTTATCGTACTCGTAGTTGAAAGGCATGCTCAAGCCTCCCCCACCTTACCGGGTCTGTTAAAAATCAGAGCCAGGGCTCCACCGATTAAAAAGGTGATGACGGCCGCGACGATCGTCACGGTGCTGGCCGAGCGCATCCCCTTCGGCCATAGGCCGTAGGCGGAGCCGCAGATGATCCCTAACACGCAATAATACACGACCGCCGGGGCGCGCTTGATGGCCCAATGGATAAGCTTGGAGAAAAGGATGATCCCCGGAGCGACGCCCAGGGCGGTGGCGATGATCGTCACCCAGCGGATATCTAGGCGGCTCAAGGCAGACAGGGCGGCGGTAATCGGTTTGTACGTCCCAGCTAACATAAAAACCGACGTGCCGTCCATCCCCGGGGTCACGCTGGCGGCGCCGGCCAGAAAGCTGGTCGCTACGTAATAGACGAAGCCAGTGATGTCCTTGATCTCCCGCGAAACGTCTGTCAGCGCTGACTCTCGTGCGTACTTCAAGAGAACTACTGCTGTGACCCCACATATAAGGGCAACAGCCCGACCTATTGTGAAACGCATATCATGATGCATGGTCAAGATGGAGGGAATAGTACCCAAGATCAGGCCGATGAAAAAGAACATCGTTGGGGCCTCATAATGGTCGAGCAGGTAATTAATCAGCTTGGAGAGGCCGATCATGCCGATGGCTGCGCCGGCCAGCAAAAAGACGAGAAAGGGGATGATCTCTTTCCATCTTTTCCAGTTCAAGAGGTTGCCCCAGGCGTCGACGAAACGCTCGTAGACACCCAACAAGATCAAGATCGTTCCGCCACCCAGTGCTGGAACCAGATTGGTCACACCATACACCATACCTTTCAGGACAAGGATCAGCTGTTCTTTCATTTACCCTCGGCGAGCGTTATAGATTCTCATGCGCACGAAACTCCCCAATTATAGCAGGGCTTGACTGTGAGTACAATTTGCTAAGGGTCCCCTTGGGTTCAAAGCCTTTGACACTGGGGCCCCGTTGGATATACTAGATTGCGCCATGAACACAGGGAGTAGAATTGACCTACACACGCATTCCTTTTTGAGCGATGGCGAGCTATTGCCCTCAGAGATGCTGCGACGGGTGGCTGCCCTTGGCTTTGGGGCGCTGGCGATCACCGATCACGCCGATGCCAGCAATATGGGTCTCATCATTGAGAGCCTGCGTCGCTTTCTGGGAGAGCAAGGCGAGGATTTTGGGGTCGAGCTGCTCATCGGTGTGGAGTTAACCCATGTGGCCCCCAGGCGCATTGATCGCCTAGCTCATGAGGCCAAAGCGCTGGGAGCGGAGATCGTCGTTGTCCATGGGGAGACCATCGTCGAGCCGGTTGCGCCGGGCACTAATCGGGCGGCTGTGGAATCTCTAGCCGTGGACGTCCTCGCTCACCCAGGCTTCCTCACGCCGACCGAGGCACAGCTAGCGGCTGCCCGGGGCTGTGCCATTGAGATCACCACACGCAAGGGGCACTCCCTAACCAATGGCCATGTTGCGCGCGTGGCTAGTGAGGCGGGTTGTCTCTTGGTGGTGAATTCGGATGCTCATGGCCCCGGCGATTTAGCGACCCTGGATTTCGCGCAAAAAGTAGCTGCCGGCGCAGGGCTCAGCCCCAAAGACGTAGAGGTGGCGACGGTCGTTAATCCGCGTGCTTTGGTCACCTCCATCTTGGGTGCCCGTCAAGCCAAGCATTCATAACAACAAGGCTTTAAGGAGTTGCGCTTATGCCTTTTCCACCCTTGCCAACCCAAATCAAGTGCCCTCGGTGCAGTGCAAACTTTGTGGCCCAGGTGCGCACGGTCATTGATGTGGGCCAGGAGCCAGAGCTAAAAGAGCAGTTCCTTAGGGGTCGGGTGAATTATGTGCAATGTCCCCAATGTGGGGGCGGAGGGGTGCTCAGCACCGCCTTGGTTTATCATGATCCCCAAAAGGAATTACTCATCACATATGTGCCGCCGGAGCTAAATCTGTCCGCTAATCAGCAGGAACAGCTCGTCGGTGACCTGGTCAACGCCATCATGAGCGAGCTGCCCGCCGAGGAGCGCAAGGGCTATTTTCTGCAGCCCAAAACAGCGCTGACCTTTGATAGCCTTTATGACATGATCTTGGAGGCGGAAGGCATCAGCAAGGAGGCCCTTGAAGCGCAACGGGCAAAACTGAAGCTTATCAATACCCTCTTGGCCGCTGTGGAGGATGATAAGACGCTTGACAAGTTGGTTGAGGAACATCGCAGCGAGCTTACTTATGAGTTCTTTTTGGTTTTGAGTGAGGCCATTGAAGCCCACCAAGCGGACGGTCATGAGGAACGCGCCAAGGCTATGCAGAGCTTGCGCGAGAAGCTCCTACAGCGCGTGACTCCGGTCATGCCTACAGCCGGCCCTACTAGGGGCACACCCTATGATGAGCTCATTGAACTCTTACGGAGGGTGCAAGGTAGTGCTGACTGGCGTACCACAATAGCCCTGAACCGCCCACGGCTGGATTACGGGTTTTTCCAAGCCCTTACAGCCAAGATCGAGGCTGCCCAAAGCGCCAACGATGCCGAGACGGCCCAAAAGCTAACCGAGCTGCGCCAGAAAATATTGGACGAGCTCGATGAACAGGATCGGAGGATTCGCGAGGCCCAGGATAGCGCTAGCTTGCTGATCATGGAACTCTCTGAGGCGCAGGACCTAGAGGCAGCAGTGCGCCAACATAACGAGGAGATCAACGAGATCCTGATCAGCTTGTTGGTGCGCTATCAGGAGACGGCTAAAGCACGTGGTGATACCGCCCGCGCGGAGAAGCTGGGCAAGATCCTTGATACGGTCATCAACGTCCTAGAGGAAAAACTGCCCCCCAACGAGCGCTTGATCAATAAATTGCTCCGCTCTGAATATCCCGAGGGCACCAATGCCGTCTTGGAAGCGTATCGCGGCCTGCTTAACGACGCTTTCCTGGCAACCTATGACCAGTACATCGCCGATTTGGAGCGGGCTAAGGACGTGGAGCTGGCCGAGCACCTCAAGGCCGTCAGGGGACAGATCGTGGCCAAGATGGCGATCCTGAGGGCCTGAGCATATTCTTCAGGCAAGTGGCTGGCCTCTTTGACGTACTAAGCCGGGTGGCGAGTCACGCGCATATCGTTTCAGCGCAAGAAGGCGGCGAAGACCCTATTACCCAGTAACCGCCCTTTGGGTGACAATCGCAAGCCGCGCTCGTCAACTTCCAGGAGGCCTTGGGCGCGCAGTTCTTGGATCTCCTGCGCATAGATCTCGCGCAGGTCCACGTTAAAGCGCTGGGAAAAGCTTTCCCAACAGATGCCCACATGGAGTCGGAGGCCGAGCATCATTGTCTCTCCCATGGCGCGCGTACGATCCGTCTCCTCGGCTTCGGCTACTGGATCCTTACCGGTCCTCATGCGCCCAATGTACTCTGCCGGATCAGAGACGTTGGCATAGCGCCGAAGGCCATCGTAAGAGTGTGCCCCGGCTCCCAGACCGAGGTAGCATTCATTGCGCCAGTACTTGAGGTTATGCTTGCAAGCCAGGATGGGCAAACCTTCGGCGTCTAATGAGCTTTCTGTGCGCCGTGCCCAGTTGGAGATCTCGTAATGCTCGTAGCCCGCTTCGTCGAGCAGGGCTTCGGCCAGTTCGTACATTTTAGCCACGGTGTCGTCTGAAGGGGCGGGCCATTCGCCTCTGGCCACCCGTTCGGCCAAGGGTGTGCCGGGTTCCAGAGTCAGAGCATAGAGAGAGAAATGTTCCGGCCGCAGGGCGATGGCCTTGCTAAGCGTTTCCCGCCAACGGGCGAGGCGTTGGCCAGGAAGCCCAAAGATCAGATCCAGGTTGATGTTCCCAAAGCCGGCCTCTCGCGCTAAGCGATAGACTTCCAGGGCTTCGGAGGCACTATGGATGCGCCCCAGGAGTTTAAGCTCTCTATCGTCCAGGCCTTGCACACCCAGGCTAAGGCGGTTCACTCCAACCCGTCGGAGGGCTTGAAGCTTAGCCAAGTCTACCGTGCCAGGATTACACTCAACGGTGATTTCGGCGTCCTCTACGAGGCCTAATATGTCTTGACAGGCCTTTATCAGCGCGCCGATCTCAGCGGCAGGGAGAAGAGTGGGCGTGCCCCCGCCAAAGTAAAGGGTATCAAAGCGTCTCTGAGCCCAGGCAGGCGCGCGCAGAGCGATCTCTCGTTGGATCGCCTGAACGTAATCGGCGTGGAGATGGTCAAGCCCTGGATAGGAGACAAAGTCGCAATAAGCGCATTTGGCGCGGCAAAAAGGGACGTGGATATAAATGCCAGCACTCCTACCCTCTCCCGGGATAGGGAGAGGGCGTTCCTGTTTCGCCGTCATCCTTCTTTCCCTGACGAGAGACCCGCGAAGGGGCATACGGCGATGCAGATACCGCAGACCGCATCGCGCTGGCCCACTCTTTCCAACATGAGCCGCTCGGCCATACGCTGGCAAGCCCTGACGTCCACCAGTTCCTCGCGCGAGATCCCCACCCGCCAAGCCACACCCCGTATTGCCCCCGCTGGACAGGCTTCCACACAGCGCATACAAGAGCCACACTGACCGTCTGCAATCGGCTCATCCGATGGAAGGGGCATATCCGTAAACACCGTGGCCAAGCGCACACGAGGGCCATAGCATCGGGTGATCAGTAGCCCGCTCTTGCCGATCCAGCCGAGCCCGGCCCTTGTGGCCACCGTCTTGTGTTGCACGGGGGCTGTTAGCTCCTCACCCAAGCGAGCGTTAAGCTCCTCACGGGTTACCGTTGCCGGGAAAGCTTTAGCGTGGTAGCCCCTGTCCTGTAGCCAGCGCTCTAAGGCCTTGGCCTCGCGGTTCAGACGCGCATTGGCCAGATGGTAGTGCGCGTAGTACTCGGCTGTAGGTCCCTCTGCTACGCCCTCCATAGCCGCCTTGGGAAGGGCGACGGCCAAGCTGATCGCTTGGGGCCAGCGGGCCCACTGCCCGGCAAAGAGGCCTTCTACAAGGGCATAACCATGTAGGTCAAGGGACAAGCTCTGGATGAAATCCTCCAGAGAGGCCCACAAGGTCTCATGACTCATCGGCGTCGTTCGGCGGCACGGATCTCGGCGTACACGCGTTCCACGTTCTCGCGCTTACGGCGCTTGATGACTGCTGATTGATCCTCCGGGATGGGAAAGTGCTCCGAGAGGATGGCTTTCTCCACGCACTCCCTTCGGCTTGCCCCAGCTCGGAATAGCTCACTTACCCGTGCGCGCAACTCGGTAATATAGAGGGCGAGAGGCTCCAGGGCTTCTTTGCCACAGGGCTCTCCCTTGCCCGGCACGATGATCTCAATATCCATCGCCTGGATAAGGTCAAGGGTCTCCAACCAGGCTGCCGAGTTTGCTTGAGACATGATGGGATACTCGTTATGGACTACGTTGTCGCCGGCAAAGAGGATACGCTCAGCGGGCAAGTAAACGCCTAGCGAGGCGGGTGTATGCCCGTTGAGATGCAGGACCTGTATTTGGCGATCTCCCAAATAGAGCGTCAGGCGATCCTCAATACAGATCTCTGGTTCGTGAATATCTATTTGAGCCAGCTCTTCAGCCAGCTTGGGGTCCTCTTCCCGATAAAGGTTGACCAGCTCCTCAAGGCCGGACGCTTTATATCTAGCCACCTGTTTGACCGTTAGCTCATGGCCCAGGATCCGTATAGGCCAAAAGAAGGCGTTGCCCAGAAAATGCTCTAGGTGAGGATCGGTGTTAACGATGCCGTAAAAGCGGATCACGCCGAGATCGCGCAAGGTGTTCTGCCAAAGTTGTCCTTCATCGGGCAACATCGGCGCATCAACGAGCACGGCCCCGCGTTCGCTCAGAATGGCCCCCACATTGCCGCCTGTGTAGCCGGTCTCCACAAAGACGCCAGTCGCAAGCTCCTTGAGCATCAAGACCTCCTCTCAGCTTCTCGCTTTGAGAATCATCGGTAGTAGAAGCTCCATCGCGCGATCCAAGACGCTGCCCACCTGTTCTGTGGGCACACCTCCACCTTGAGCCATGTGAGGTTGGCCTCCCCCTCGTCCTCCATAAGGCGCCACAGCCTCGCGCAGGAGCTGCGCCATGTTCAGGGGAACGTCCTCTGAACGGGCAAAGCAAAACTGTGGTGAGGGGTCTGTCACGGCCAACAAGACGGCCCTCTTTGGCTCGTGGAGCAGGCTTTGAGCGATATAACGCATGTGTCCGGCGTCATAGCCCTCCAATAGTCGGCATAGCACGCGTACGTCGCCCACCTGTTTTGCCTCGCTTGCGAGGCGAGGCAACTCGCAATCCAGGAGACGCCGGCGAAGCGCCTCCACTTGCTGACGCGCGACGTGTTCCGCCTCGGCCAGGCGAGAGAACGCCTGAGGCAGTTCCGCAACACCCACACTGAATTTGCCCGCTAGCTCTTGGCAAATCATGTCCTTAGCGCGGTGATCGCGTAGAGCTCGCCAGCCGCACAGGAATTCCACGCGCGTCTGCCCGCGCCGTCGCTCCCAGCCGCAAAGGTGGATAGGGCCCACCTCTCCTGTAGCCCGCACATGGGTGCCGCCGCAAGCACAAAGGTCGAAATCGGCGATGTTTACTACACGGATCAACCCCTTCGTTGGAGGGGCTTTGCGCAAGTTAAGCGCTCCGATCTCCGTTTCACTATATTCGCGTGCCGTGACAGGGCGATTCTCAAAGACGATCTGGTTCGCCAATTCCTCTACTTGAGTGGCTAGGTCCCAATCCAAAGAGGAAAGGGCTATATCGATCGTGCTGGAGGTGCTGCCGAGATGGAAGGAAAGGGTATCGGCCTGCAATGCGCGCTCAAAGGCTTGCGAGAGGATATGTTGCCCGGTATGCTGTTGCATGTGGTCAAAGCGACGCTCCCAGGCGATGACGCCGTGCACCGGGCCGGGCGTCAGGGGCGCGGCCAGCAAGTGTAAGATGCGTTCATCTACCTCAATAACATCCAACACGGGTACGCCGTTCAAGGTTCCCAAATCGTGAGGTTGCCCGCCTGAGGTGGGGTAGAAGCACGTCGCATCCAGCTCGGCCGCCGGTCTTCCCTCGTATGCTGTCATATGCAGGATGGTCGCGTCGAACTCGGTGCAGTAGGGATCATCATAATACAGGCGCTTTGTATTGGCCATCGGTAGCTCCCCAGCCGTAGAGACCTTAACGATCGCGTTGTGGGCCAAGATGCGGGCCCAAGAGATTATAGCACAACGACATGATGCCTGCTAAGAAGCGCCTTTCGTGCCGCTTGCGCTCTCTTGTTTGGTGCAGTATCATGCACTGAGCCTACCGCTGCCTTGGCCTAAAGACCGGCAGCGGAGTGACATGATGGGAGGGACGAGATGAGGATCGTTGGCGTAGAGGTCATACCTTTTCGAGTGCGTCGGAGAGACTTTCACAATGCTCAGGTGAGCGAAGAACACGAGGTGATTCAGACTCTGACCAAAGTGGTTACCGATGAAGGGGCCGAAGGGTACTACCTAGGTGGCTATGGCCATGGAGATCGGGACGGGCTGCCACCCCATCAGAGGGCCCATATCGAGCACATCGGTCGGACGCTTCTCGTCGGCCAGGACCCTTTTGACCGGGAAAAGTTCTGGCAGTGGATGTGGGTGGCCAAGACGCCGGATAACATCATGGGTGTGATCGACATGGCCCTCTGGGACCTCCTCGGCAGAGTGGCGGGGTTGCCGGTCTACAAGCTTCTTGGAGGGTACCGCGATCGTGTCCTAGCCTATGCCAGCACTTATCCCAACATGGGCAGCCCTCAGGTTTACGCCGAGCACGCCCTGGAATGCAAACGCCGGGGTTACAAGGCCTACAAGATCCATGCCTATTACTTCTGGAATCCCCACACCCGGCAAAGCGTTCCCGGGCGGCCCTCTTTCGTCAAGGAAGATATCGAGGTTTGTCGGGCCGTCCGAGAGGCAGTGGGCGATGATATGTTGCTGATGTACGATCCTTGGGGCACGTATAACACCTATGAGGATGCCCTGAAGGTCGGACGAGAGCTGGAGCGGTTGGGGTTCTATTGGTATGAGCACCCCATGCAGGAGTATCGGGTGGAGTCTTACGTCAGGCTATGCAAGGAGTTGGACATTGAGATCGTCTCTCCCGAGCTGGCGGAGGGGAATCTCTATACGCGCGCGGACTGGATCCTGCGCGGGGCCTCGGATATCTCTCGCATCGACGTGCTGCGCGGTGGCATCACCGCATGCAAGAAGACGGTGAGCGTCTGCGAGGCTTTTGGCGTCAAATGCGAGATCCATATGAGCGGCTTCGCCAACCTGCAATTGCTCGCAGCTACAAGCGAGGACACGTGCGAATTCTACGAGCGTGGGCTGGAGGCGCCCGGGATGGATTACGAGACGCCCCCACCCTATCTGGAGGAGATCTGCGATCCTTTAGATCCCGATGGCTACGTGCGTGTGCCCCAAGGGCCGGGAATGGGCTACAAGATTCGCTGGGACTATATCCGGGAGAACGCCGTCAAAAAGGAATAGGGCCTCGGTCGCTACCGGTCAGGTCGTGTGAAGCACCCGGATCGGAGCCTAAAATAAGAGAAATCCGATGCACTGTAATGTATCAGGCATCGGATTTCTCTTTTGGCTGAGGGACAGGGATTCGAACCCCGATCGCCTGATCCAGAGTCAGGTGTCCTACCTTTGGACGATCCCTCAATTCAGGCATCATTATTCTATCACAACTAAGCGCCAGGGGCAAATCGCGAGTATAATAAGCGTAGTAAACCGACAGAAGGACGATTATGGCCACTCTCGTTGCGTTTGCCAGTTTGCCTTTTGGCCTTCGGGGCGGCGAATATCAGATTACAACGCCGGTGGGGACCTTTACGGCACGGGTCTCTGATCTGCGCTTTAACCCGCTGATCACCATCACCTCGCGGCCTGAGCTGGCTCAGATGATCCCGGCGAGCGGCGAGGGAGAGGGCTTTACCTCCTATTCTTGGTACGATCATCCCTTTGTGTTGCGCGTATTATTCGGGCGAAACGTAGCCTCGCTTGGCTCGATCAACTCGTACGCCTCTATAGTGCGTCCGCTTTCTGAAAGCTTGGACCTAAATGATGAAGCCGCTTTGGAGAAGGAGCGGGAGGC
>DAOTVR010000203.1:0-8580 GCA_034436315.1 Anaerolineae bacterium | reverse complement strand
GAAGGGGGAACCTAGAAGCCGAATGATCTTGTAAAGGGCATCGCTCATGGTCGTTGGTCGCCTCAAGGCGTTTGGTGAGAATGGGATAGACAGCGCTTTGCCCGAATCCGTGGCAGCATGGATATCGTGACGCTCTTGGGAGCGGGATGGTGAGAAATCTTGACTAAGATCATAATGCGAGATGCCAGGTATGTCAATCGGTGATCAAAGATTTTGACAGAATTTGGTTTCAGATTTATACTGGTAAATTGTTGATATGAACGGATTAGCCATTAGAGTAAAAAGATCATTCCTCGTCAAGCGGTGGAGCCATCAGAATGTGGCTGGTTTTCACCGTTTTAGATTCCCGGCCTTGGGCCAGAGCCTGAACACGACCTAGTTCGGTCGTGTGGAGGGCAATTGTACTGGTCAGGCAAGGGATCTCTGCTATGTATCCTTAACGATCCTCATTTTTGAGCAATAACCGTTAGTCCTCGCTTCAAAGCAGCAGCTATCAGGGTTTGCAGCAAGGAGAAGGGAAACTTATGACAGTTTCAGGGATGGCAACCACTGTGTGGAGCACTAATTCCATGGGGAGGCCGCGTAAGTCTTATGCGCGTATTGCGGACGTTTTGCCCCTTCCGAATCTCATCAAGATGCAAATGGAATCCTTTGAGTGGTTTCAGACGGAAGGGTTGCGGGAGTTGTTTGATGAGATCTCGCCCATAGTCAGCTTCAACAAGAGCCTTGAGCTGCACTTCCCGGGTTTTAATCAGAAGCTGAACGAGGAATTCGGACTTGACTATCGCTTTGAAGCCCCGCCTTACACGCCGGAGGAATGTCGTAACCGGGACTCCACGTATGCTGCTCCCCTTTACGTAAAGGTACTCCTTTATAACAGGGAGACGGACCAGTCCATCGTCCAAGATGTGTATATGGGCGACTTTCCCATCATGACTTCCAACGGCACCTTTGTCATCAATGGGGCGGAACGGGTCGTAGTCAGCCAGTTGATTCGCTCTCCTGGAGCCTATTTCACGACCGAAGAGGACCCCATCACCGGGCGCCGGCTTTGCATGGCCAAGCTGATTCCCAACCGTGGCGCCTGGCTAGAGTTCGAGACCAGCCGGCGCGATGTGATCGCCGTTAAGGTGGATCGCAAGCGCAAGTTGCCCATTACGACCTTGTTGCGCGCTATGGGCGCTGTTTCGGATGGCGTAGACGATGTGGCCATTCAGGAGGGCTCGGACGAAGAGTTATTGGAGCTTTTCGCTTCGGTAGACAACATGCCCGAGCACGCTTACATCCGGGCCACGTTGGACCATGATACAACCGAGTCCGCTGAGGAGGCGCTTGAGGAGTTCTACAAGAAGATGCGCCCCGGCGACCCCGTCACGTTGGAGAACGCGCGCAACTATCTCGAGTCGTTGCTGTTCAATCCCCGCCGCTATGACTTGGGCAAGGTGGGGCGTTACAAGTTGAACCGTCGCCTGCGGGCAGATGTACCGATTACGCGGCGCACGCTCACCAAACGCGATCTGGTCAATATCGTTCAGCGCATCATCCAAGTGAATAATGGCGTTGAAGACGCCGACGATATCGACCATCTGGGCAACCGACGGATCAAAACGGTTGGCGAGCTTATCCAGAACCAGCTTCGCGTAGGTTTTCTGCGGATGGAGCGCGTCGTTCGCGAGCGCATGAGCATCCGCGATCCGGAGCAGTTGTCTCCTATTGCTCTCATCAACATTCGTCCGGTAGTGGCTGTACTACGCGAGTTTTTCGGCGGCAGCCAGCTTTCGCAGTTCATGAACCAAACGAACCCTCTGGATGAATTGACTCATAAGCGGACTCTATCGGCGCTGGGCCCTGGAGGCCTGAGGCGAGAGCGCGCCGGCTTTGACGTGCGCGACGTACACTATAGCCACTATGGACGCATTTGTCCTATTGAGACTCCAGAAGGTCCGAACATCGGCCTCATCGGGCGACTGGCCACCTTTGCCGAAGTGAACGAGTACGGCTTCATCGAGACGCCTTACCGTCGTGTGATGCGCACCGTTCCGGCCGATCCGGCCAAGCTCCGCGGCCGGACGCTCAGAGAGCGGGTGGTAGATCCGCGCACGGGAGAGATCATCGCCGACAGCGGTACCGTCATCAGTGAGGAGTTGGCCCAAAAGTTGGCTCAGCTCGGCAAGGAGCAGTATCGCGTTCAGCCCTATGTGACGAACGAGGTGCAGTATCTTTCTGCAGATGAGGAAGAGCAGTATGTGATCGCCCAGGCCAACTCGCCAACGGATGAGTTGGGCCAATTCTTGACCGATCGCGTCTCGGCCCGCGTTTATGAGAGCTTCCTGATCGAGTCCGTTGACCGGGTTTCTTACATGGATGTGTCGCCGAAGCAAGTGGTCGGCGTATCGGCTGCCCTGATCCCCTTCCTGGAGCACGATGACGCCAACCGTGCCCTCATGGGCTCTAACATGCAGCGTCAAGCGGTGCCTTTGGTCTTGCCTGAGGCGCCCTTGGTGGGGACAGGCATCGAGCGACAGGCTGCCCTGGATTCCGGTTACCTCGTGGTTGCCGCTAGCTCAGGAGAGGTGGTGAACGTTCAGGGCGATCGGATCGTCATCCGAGGTGAGAACGGGACGGAAACGTACTATTTGCGCAAGTACAATCGCTCGAACCAATCCACGTGCATAGATCAGCGCCCTATCGTGAACAAGGGCGATTGGGTCCAAGCGGGCGATGTCATCGCCGATTCGTCCTCTACCGAAGGGGGAGAATTAGCCCTAGGTCAGAACGTGCTTTGTGCTTTTCTATCCTGGGAAGGTGGCAACTACGAGGATGCCATCGTCATCAGTCAAGGCCTCGTACGGCAGGACAAGTTCACCTCCATTCACCTTGAGAAGCATGAGGTGGACGCACGGGATACGAAGCTTGGCCCCGAAGAGATCACCCGCGACATCCCCAACGTGGGAGAGGATATGCTGCGCAACTTGGACGAGGAGGGGATCGTTTACATAGGGGCTGAAGTGAAGGCTGGAGATATCCTGGTGGGCAAGATAACGCCCAAGGGTGAGACCGAGTTAACCCCTGAGGAAAAGCTCTTGCGGGCCATTTTCGGTGAGAAGGCGCGAGATGTCAAGGACTCGTCCTTGCGCCTGCCCCACGGTGAGGAGGGCAAGGTAGTGGATGTGCGCGTCTTCCTACGCGACGAGCACCGAGACATGCCTGCTGGGGTGGTCAAGCAAGTCCGCGTCAGCGTTGCCCAACGGCGCAAGATTACCGAGGGCGACAAAATGGCTGGCCGTCACGGGAACAAAGGGGTTATCTCGGAGGTGGTGCCCATTGAGGATATGCCCTACCTTGAGGACGGCACGCCGGTGGATATCATCCTGAACCCCCTGGGCGTGCCTGCGCGCATGAATGTGGGCCAGATCCTTGAGACACATCTGGGCTGGGCTGCCGATCGTTTGGGCTTTAGCGCGATGTCTCCGGTCTCGGATGGGGCCGATGAGAACGAGATCGCCGCCGAACTGGCTCGTGCTTGGCTGATTGACCGCGCTCAGCGCGACTTGGACGAGCGCATGTGGCCTTGGCTGAAGGAACACGGGGTAGATACGACCGCTTTGTGGGATGATGCCGAGGCCAGAGCGATCTATCTGGGGAATTATTTGAGCGAAAAAGGGGTGCCCCCTGATGAGATCGAGCACATCTTGGCGAATCGCACTCTGTCCAGACGGGTGTGGCTCAAGTATTGGCTGGAAGAGCGAGGCTATAGGGCCGAGGATTTGATGGTTTATGAGGACAACAATTTGTCGCGTAAGCAGCTTGAGGAAGCCAACGATCTAGCGCGTGAAGTTTGCCTGCGCTTCTGGCTTCGCGATGAGGGCTATGAGGACAAAGGGCTCTCTCGGGAGGAGGTTCACGCCAAGGCGATAGAAGTCAGCCGTCAGACCGGCCTGCCTTTGCCTACCACGGGCAAGATGATCCTCTACGATGGGAAGACGGGAGAGCCTTTTGATCAGCCCGTAACCGTGGGGATCATCTATATGCTCAAGTTGGCCCATCTGGTGCAGGACAAGGTCCATGCACGCTCCACGGGCCCTTACTCTCTGGTGACGCAGCAGCCCTTGGGCGGCAAGGCTCAATTCGGTGGTCAACGCTTTGGGGAGATGGAAGTTTGGGCCTTGGAAGCTTATGGTGCGGCCTACACCTTGCAGGAGATGCTAACCATCAAGTCTGATGACGTAACCGGACGCGTCAGGACCTATGAGGCCATCGTCAAGGGCGAGCCGATTACTGAGATGGGTGTGCCCGAGTCATTCAGCGTTTTGGTCAAGGAACTGCAAGCCTTGGGTCTCTCTGTTGAGGTATTTGACGAGAACGGCAAAAGCATCAAGTTTGGTCGTGAGGAATCCGTCTCGCTCCCACCCAGCCTTGGGCTGGGCCTTGGACTGGGCTTTGGCCCCCAATCCTGACGTAGCGAAAACCCGCCTCAATTGCCGAGGCGGGTTTTTATTTGCTCAGATAGCATGGGCCGGTTTGCGTTTCTGTGCAACCTGCGCGCGGGTCAGGCGTATTATAGGATAGCTAGGCGGAAGGTTTAGTGGGCGAGGATAAAAGGAGGGCGTCTCATGAGCGAGCAACCCAAGGTCAAAAGCGAAGAGTTCAAGCTTTCAGGTTCGGAGCTATTGGACAAGGTGAAGGAGCTGCTCCACGAGGGCAACATCCGCCGCATCGTCATCAAGCAGGATGGCCAGACGGTGATGGAGTTACCCCTGACCGTAGCAGCTGTTGGCGTCGTCCTTGCGCCGGTTTTGGCCGCCGTAGGCGCTTTTGCGGCCCTGGTCTCCAATTGCTCCATTGTCGTGGAAAAGATCGTGGAGGAGTAACAGGCGAGGGAAGCGAAAGGTCACCTTACCTTGGTAGAAGATAGGGGATTGTCTGGGGGCCCTCGGGCAGGACGCAAAGGCGCGCCCCCGGCCCATAGTGGGTATAGAGCTCGGCCAAAGTCGCTTCAATGTCGTGGCATGGGCGCAATAACATCCCTTGAATTTCCTCATCGGGGAGATAGGAACTATAAAGATAGACCTCGGCCTTTTGTTGCACCCTGGCCTGGATCTGAGCTTCCCATTGGTCATGCCGCCGGTACCCTGGTTGGCTGATCATCTCTAGGATACCCTGAACTGATCCTGCCTCGTGTACCAAGCGGCGGTATTCGCCGTAATCGGGCACACCATCGCGGCACTCTGCGGCAATGAGGATGCTTCCCCCTGGTTTGACGATCTGTGCCGCACAGGACATCCCCTTGACGGCTTGATAGAGGTTGATGTCCAGAGGGTAGCCACTATTGGTGGTGAGCACGATATCAAAGGGTTCCTCTACGGGGATCATCGCCAACCGCTTGACGAACTCCACCCCTTGACGATGGGCGAGCCAGATGTCCCCGGCGAAGACGCCCGTGATCTGCCGCCGGCGATTGAGGGTCACATTAAGCAGGAAATCGGGGGGCGTAAGGGCGGCAACCTCGCGCGCCTCCTCCCAAACAGGGTTCTCCTCGGTCTGTCCCCAGGTGGCTAGGGGATGATCCAGCATCTGGTAGCCATGGTTATCCATGATGGATTCGAACCCGGCGATTCCCGGCAATACCGCTTTAGGTCCTCCGCTGAACCCGGCGAACATATGCGGCTCAATGAAGCCGGTGAGGATCTTGAAGGTGGCCTCGTGATAGATGCGGTTCACCAGGGCGCGATGCCCGAAGTGCGTCATCCCCAGGTCCACTAAAGAGGCCTCATCCCAGGCATTGTGTTGCTGAACAGTATAGCGGGCCACGATCTCTCGGCCGAGCATGGTCTCTAGTTCCTGGGGGGTATTGGGCCGATGGGTGCCCAGGGCGTTGAGCAAGGTGATCCTCTCAGGGGGCACGTGGTCTAGCTCGGCGAGCAGGACGGAGAGGACGCGGGCATTGGGCATGGGGCGGGTGATGTCGCTGAAGACGATCACCACACGATCTTTGGGGCGCACCAGCTCGCGCAAGGGTGCACACCCTAGGGGTCGGCGCAAAGCCTCGGCGATGGCCTTTGCCTCGTCGGGTAGCCCCGGGACTTCCTGGGGGAGCAAGACTGTGGCTTGATCGGGAACCTCAACTTCAAGCCCCTCCTGGCCATAGGCAAGCTCCACGCGCATCCTTCATGCTCCTGGAAGTAGGGTGAGCGCGCGAAGAACCATTAGCGCTGCCGGTCATCGTCCACGACGCGGAAGGTCGTCTCAATGACCTGTTCATCAAATGGCTCATCCACCGGCTTCAGAGCATGGCCTGATCCCTGGTATTCGGTGACCAACTGCGCCGGGCAGAGGCTGACGAACAACACCAAGCTCATGAGGAGCAAGGTGAGGTCGTCAACTTGCCCTAGGCCGGGGACAAGATCGGTCAGAAGATCCAGGGGCCAGAGAAGGTAGACCAAGGCCAGAAGCGGGATGCTCTTGAGCCATATAGGGACCCGCCGATCCTTGAAGAGCCGCCAGGCTAACCGAAGATAGCGGATCAGATCGCCTATCATGCCCCAGCGCGACCGCGCATTGACCGGTTTCTCCTTAGCCATATAGCACCTCCTGGGACGCTAATCCAGGATCGTCTCTTCCTCAATCAGCTCTTCGTCCAGCTCCATGCCCATGCCGGGTTTTTGAGGTAGCTCGATGTAGCCGTTCACCGGCTGGATCTTGTCCTTAAGGAAGAACTGGTTGATCGTGTTCCACTTGACCAGGTATTCCTGGATCGGGCACAGGTTAGGCGGTTGGGAGGCGATCAAGTGGGCCGTGGCCGGTGTGGAATGGCCATGTGGGATGACCTCTACATCGTAGGCCGAGGCCAGGGCACAGATCTTGAGCGTCTCGGTAATGCCTCCGGCCCAGTAGATATCAGGCTGCAAGATGTCTTGCGCGCCGGCCTCCAAAAGGCGGCGGAATCCCCAACGGGTATACTCGTGCTCTCCGTTGGAGACGGGGAAAGGCACGGCCTGGCGGATCTGAGCGCAGATGTCGTACTTGTCGGGCATCACGGGCTCTTCAATCCAACGCGGATTGTAGGGTGCGAGGCGCGGAGCCATCAAGCGGGCATAGCGTAAATCCCAGCTCATCCAACAATCCAGCATCAGCTCCGCCTCGGGGCCGATCGCCTCGCGCACCGCCTTCACCAGGGCTACATTGCGTTCCACGCCCGCAGGCCCTTCGGCGGGGCTGGCGCGAAAGAACCACTTCTGGGCCTTGTAGCCTAGTGCAGCATACTCTTTGGCCCGTTCGGCGGCACGTGCCGGCTCCACCGAGAAGCCCAGCATACTGGCATAAGCCGGGATGCGCTCACGTGTTGGCCCGCCCAAGAGCCGGTAAACGGGTGCATTGGCCCATTTGCCCCGAATATCCCAAAAGGCGCAATCCAAAGCGCTGATGGCCATCATCGTTGGACCCTTGCGGCCATGTACGGCCAGACGATACATCTTGTCCCAGAGCAGCTCCACGGCTAGCGGGTCTTCTTCCAGAAGTAGGTCCTCAAACTCGGACATAATGATGCGCGCAACGCCGCTGGATATCGGGCCGGCAAGGCCGGTGATCCCCTCATCGGTATCCACCTCCACGAAGACGGCGCGCAAGCGATACTTGTCTTCGCCGATCCGCTGCAAGGTGTTTGGCCCCTCAGCCCTGTGTTCCGGGTAGATGTCTATGGGGCGGCAAAGGCGTTCCTCCCAAAACTCACCGCGGAACTCCATCGTGCCCACAAGATCACGGCAACGCACATTGGTTATCTTCATGTTTTTTCTCCTTCGCGGATCGTTATGCCAAACGATGGCCTAGATACGCTTTGAAATGCATTGTAGGCCCATTGGGATCAAGGTGCAAGTACGTGGACATGTGTCGCTTAGGAAGGCCGCCAAGCTACGCAGCGATTGTAAACGCCCTCTTTTTACCGTCCTTGTGCTCGTCGCAGGAGGGCAACGGACTCCAGGTGGTAGGTCTGGGGGAACATATCAATGGGCTGCACTTCCACCAGCTCATACTCCAAGGCGGCTAGGCGGGCTATGTCCCGGGCTAGTGTTGCCGGGTTACAAGAGACGTAAATGATCCGGCTTGCTCCGCAGCGCGCCAGAGCTTCCAGCGCTTTGGGGGCACACCCCGCTCGGGGCGGGTCTAGGATGACGCCATCGTAAGAGGTGGAAAGAGCGGGCAAAACCTCTTCCACGTTGCCTTGGATGAACTCTACCGCCTCCTGATCGGCGCGGTTAGCTAATGCGTCATCAATCGACCACGGCGAGCTCTCAATGCCGGTCACGCGCGCCGCCTGAGCCGCGAAGGAGAGCGCGAAGGTTCCCACGCCACAATAGGCGTCCAGCAGCCTCTCGTGAGGCTGAAGATCGAGATATTCGCCTAGAATCTCCAACATGCGCTCAGCTTGCAACGTATTGACCTGAAAGAAAGAGGGAGCACTGATGCGGAAGGTTCGCCCGGCGAGGCGCTCGTGATAGAAGCTGTTGCCGGCCAGGATAGTGAGGGCCCCCTGGCTATTCCAGTACACGCAGGAGACGGGCAGGTCTAGCTCTAGCTCGGGCG
>DAOTVR010000202.1:0-1807 GCA_034436315.1 Anaerolineae bacterium | reverse complement strand
CCTTGACCGGCTCGTCGGATATGAGCATGCCGTCGCGCAGGCGGATGATGCGCCGAGTGAACTCGGCGATATCAGGGGCATGGGTCACATAGATCACGGTGATACCTCGCTCCAGATTAAGGCGTTGAAAGATCCCCACGATCTCCAGGCCGGTCTTGGTATCCAGGTTGCCCGTGGGCTCATCGGCCAGGATGATATCTGGGTCGTTGACCAGCGCCCGAGCGATGGCCACGCGCTGCTGTTCCCCGCCAGATAGCTCGCTGGGCCGGTGACGAACTCGGTCTTCCAAGCCCACTGCCCTCAGGGCCTCCAAAGCCCTCTGCCGGCGGTTCTTGGCCCCGGCATAGATGAGCGGTATCTCCACATTGTCAAGGGCCGTGGTGCGTGGCAAGAGGTTATAAACCTGGAAGACGAAGCCGATCTTGCGGTTGCGAATCATGGCCAATTGATTATCATCTAACGTCGCGACGTTCGTGCCATCCAGGATGTACTCCCCCGAAGTCGCCTGATCCAGGCAGCCAATGATGTTCATTAACGTGCTCTTACCAGACCCCGAAGGCCCCATGATAGCGACCAGCTCGCCCTTATCAATATTCAGAGTGATGCCGTTAAGAGCGTGCACTTGTACAGCGCCCATCTGATAGACCTTGTGGATATCCCGCAGCTGGATTAACATCGCTCGCCTCCTCATCGGCTAACCCATAACTCACTGCCTCCCCAGCATAGCTAAGGCCCATGTAGACTTGCTTCCTATCCCAATCAAGCCCGGCCGGCAAGGAGCGCCGGCAGTTCAATCAAGGCAAAGCAACTCTCGTGAAACGCATCATTCCACTGATGATCACCGCACACCCCAACAGCAGCACAAGGGCATTCAGCGCCAGCCAGCCGACGCCAGACCACTCGGAAAGCCAGCGTAGTGCGCCGCGATCAAAGAAAAGGAGATCCACCGCATTAGCTGCCGGATGTGAGCAGATGTACAGCCCAGCCAGCACGCCGAGGGCGCCGTCCAAGAGACTCCTACCGGTCAGCGTGTGCCGGCAAGAGAGCACGGCAATAAAGGCGAGTGCAAGCACGGCCAGTGCCCATAGTACTCTCGTTTTGCGCCTGTACCGTCGCCACTCCATACCTGCGATCTCTCATAAGCAAAATACTCTACATAAAGAAATCGTCGGTAAACCCTTGTACCCTGACACTCCCGTAATAAGCAAACGCTAGCCTTTCCGCCATCAGCCTCGCAAGCTCACACGAACTGGAACGGATCTCCCGTGGGGACATGTGTGATGGCCAGGTCCGGGAAGCGCTCTCGCAACCACTCAACAAGGTATTCCATCCCCGGCTCCTCGCTGTTGACATGCCCCACGAGGATCAGGGCCAACTTTCTGCCCTGGGCATTAGCGTCGCGGACGTACTCCACGGTCTCCCACTCGTTGACCTCGCCTGCGACCAGGGCATCCACATTCTCCTGGCCAAGGAACTGAATTTGCCGTCTACCACCTGAGGCCCCGACGGCCAGGGCCACGCGACGGCAGTTCATCTCCGTATCCCCCACGACCCGTACAATCTGAGCGCCCAATTTAGCCTTTAGATAGACGGCCAAGTCATGCACCGAGGTCGGGGGAAGAACATAAACGGGAAAAGAGCGTGTCTCAGACTCGGCGTATTTCTCCCAGCCTAATCGTCTATTAACACCGGTAAGAACGCCATCGGGCCGGTGTGAGTGCCAATAATCGTGGAATCGCCAAACGGTGATGCGATGTTCCTCCAATAGTTGGCGCTTAGCCTCATACACGGGATCGCCCGCCAGCCA
>DAOTVR010000201.1:0-5366 GCA_034436315.1 Anaerolineae bacterium | reverse complement strand
ATCCCTCGCTGAGGCAAAAACCGGCGGCCAGCTCCTTCTCCATCCCCGGCAGGCGCATCAGCACCGCCACTTGCTTGCCGTTGATGTGCAGGGCCAGAGGCTCCTCAAGCACCATCGCAATCTCTTGACCAAGGCTCTCGCCATCGGCGATGCGCCATACCTGTTTGCGGGCAGTCGGTTGAGCATCCAAGGTGTTTGTCCATTCCATAGAATGTGAAGCTCCCCAGGAAAGTTCGGGGGATTGAGCCGGACCTGGCCAATCCCGTTGTTACGTCGCAGCACAACCCCAAAATCGTATCACAAAAGCGCGGACGTACCAAACCGGCACGTCCGCGCGAATTCGTCTGGGATTACCTTGTGCCTTTAGTGTGGCTTCTCAGGCTCACTCTCGCCCATAGATCCACCAATAGAGGCCGCCGACCAAACCGGCTCCACCGATGATATTGCCCAAGGTCGAGGGAACCAGGTTATTCCACAGGAATTGGCCAACGGATACATTGGCGCCGTTGAACATGCCCAGGGGGATGAAGAACATGTTGGCGACAGAGTGCTCGAAGCCCAGGGTGACAAAGGCCATGATGGGGAACCAGATACCAAAGATCTTGCCGATGACCTCATCTGAGGCGACGGCCAGCCAGACCGCCAGGCAAACCAGCCAGTTGCAACCGATGCCCCGCAGGAACACCTGCCACCAGCCTAAGTTGACCTTGGCCTCGGCGATGCCCGCAGCGGCCTTGCCCAAGTCGCCTCCGTTGGCGATGCCGCTCCAATAGGCGAGAAAGAGGGTCACAAAGAGCGAACCGAGGAAGTTGCTTACGTAGACCACGACCCAATTGCGCAGGAGGCCTCTCCACTTGGCTGCTCCCGCTAGACAAGTGGGGATGAGCACAGCACAATTCTCTGTGAAAAGCTCTGCCCCCGCAACGGCCACCAAGATGAAGCCCAAGGGGAAAACCGCGCCAGAGGCGAGCTCGGCCAGGCCGGGGTTTGTCCTAGCCAGCTCAGGGCTGCCCTTGCCCACTGCGATGGCCAAAAGCCCACCGAAAGCGACAAAAGCTCCGGCCAGGAAACCCAGCACCAACTGCTTAAGCAGCGACAGCCTGGCCTTGGCAACTCCCTCATTGCAAACGGCTTCTACAATGCTCTTGGGCGATCTGAACGGCATCCTCACCTCCTTATGCGGAACAAGCGCCGGAGCTTTTGTCTGAACCTTACAGTCGTTCAATCTTAGCAGCACAGACCTTGAATTCGGGTATTTTGGCTACCGGATCAAGGGCGGCGATGGTCAGTAGGTTGGCAGCCGCCTCGGCAAAGTGGAAGGTCATGAACACCACTCCCCGCTCAGGCTTATCTATCACCTGAGCTCTGGCGACGACCTGCCCGCGACGCGAGCTGACCTTGACCATATCCCCATTGTTAATGCCCAGGGCTCGGGCGTCAAGCGGGTTAATCTCTACCAGTGCCTCTGGATAGAGTGTATTCAGCCCCTGAGAACGACGCGTCATCGTCCCTCCGTGGTAATGATAAAGCACGCGGCCTGTGGTCAACACCAGAGGATACTCGGCGTCGGGCTGCTCGGCCGGCGGTAGCCATTCCACCGGGCTCAGACGACCCAGGCCACGCGCAAATCGCTCGCGATGCAGGATCTTGGTGCCAGGATGATCCACCGAGGGACAAGGCCATTGCAGACCGCCCTTTTCCAGGCGTTCGTAGCGTATGCCCGCATAACTGGGGGTCAAGGCGGCGATCTCCTCCATGATCTGCTTGGGGCTGGCGTAATCCCACGAGGCATAGGGGGCCGCCTTGGGGTCTAGCCCTAAGCGAGCCTGGATCCTCTTGGCCAGGTCGGCGATGATCTGCCAATCGGGGCGCGCCTGGCCTGGCGGGTCAATGGCCTTGCGCACGAGCTGGACGCGCCGCTCGGTGTTGGTGTAGGTGCCCTCTTTCTCGGCGAAGGCCGCGCCTGGCAGGATAACGTCGGCATAGGGCGTAGTCTCGCTGGGAAAGATCTCTTGTACCACCAGGAACTCTAGCGACTCTAGCGCCCTGCGGGTGTGATTGAGGTCGGGATCGGTCATGCCGGGGTTCTCGCCCAAGACGAACAGCCCCTTGATCTCCCCGCGTTCGGCGGCATTGAGCATCTCCACCACGGTGAGCCCCACGCGCGCCGAGGAGGTCTTGCCCCAGGCATCCCGGAACTTGGCGCGGATGTCCTCGTTGGTCACCACCTGGTAGCCAGTGTAAACGTTGGGTAGGCAGCCCATATCGCAGGCACCCTGGACGTTGTTTTGCCCGCGCAAGGGGTTCACCCCGCCGCCGGGCACGCCGACGTTGCCCAGGAGCATCTGCAGATTGGCGCAGGCTAACACGTTCTGGTGTCCTGTGGTGTGTTGGGTAATGCCCATCGCGTAGAGCAGCGCCCCCGGCCGGTTCGCCGCCAGGATGTGCGCCGCCTCGCGGATGTCCTTGGCGGGAACGCCGGTAATCTCCTCCGCCTTCTCCGGCGTGTACTTGGCCAGCACAGCCTTGAGGTCCTCGAAACCCTCCGTCCTAGAGGCAACGTATGCCTTATCGTAGAGGTCCTCGGTGATGAGCACGTTGGCCAGGGCGTTAAGCAGAGCGATGTCCGTTCCCGGACGATGTTGTAGATGCAGGACGGCGAAATCGGTGAGAGGAATCTTGCGTGGGTCAGCGACGATCAGCTTGGCTCCGCGCCTTACGGCCTGACGGATGTTGATCCCAATTACGGGATGAGTCTCTGTTGTGTTAGAGCCAATGACGAAGAATACACGGGCGCCATTAATCACGTCCTCAATGGAGTTGGTCATTGCGCCGGAACCGAATGCGGTGGCCAGACCGGTCACCGTAGAGCTGTGTCAAAGCCGCGCACAGTGGTCTATGTTGTTGGTGCCGATCAGCCCCCGGCCCAGCTTTTGCACGAGATAGTTTTCTTCATTAGTGCACTTGGCCGAAGAAAGGAAGGCCAGCGCGTCCGGGCCGTGCTTCTGGGCGATCTCCACAAACTTGTCGGCGACGAGATCTAGCGCCTCATCCCAACTCGCCGGGACGAACTGGCCATCCTTCTTGATGAGCGGCGTCGTCAGACGATCGGGATGCTGGATAAAGTCCCAACCGAAACGCCCTTTGACGCACGCGCGGCCTTGATTGACGGGATTTTCCTTATCGCCACGCACGCCGATGAGCTGATTGTTACGCGTCTCTAGCACCAAGCCACAACCGACACCACAATAAGGACAAATAGTCCGGGTCGTTTGGGTGGGCAAGCCGACGTGCAGGCTCGCCTTCGTCCGCAGTGCCCCCACCGGACATGCTTCCACGCACTGCCCGCAGGACTCGCAAACTGACTCCAGTAGCGGGCGATCCAGCATGGTGCTGATCTTGGTTTGGAAGCCTCGGTAGGCGTAATGGATGGCATTGCACCCTTGAACCTCGTCACAAACCCGCACGCATTTGCCACACAAGATGCAACGCTCCAAATCTCGCTCAAAGAAGGGATTGGAGTCATCGATGCGGTACGAGCGCTTCTCTCCCTGAAAGCGCATCTGGCGCACCCCCACATAGGCCGCCACCTTCTGCAGTTCGCAGCGTCCGTTCTGGACACAGGTCAGGCAATCCGAGGGGTGATCGGAGAGGAGGAGCTCGACGATATTGCGACGCATAGCCTCGATGCGCGGGCTAGAGGTTCTGATTTTCATCCCCTCTGCGACCGGAGTTGTGCAGGCCGAAGGAAAACCTCTCATCCCCTCGATCTCCACAATACAGAGCCGACAAGCGCCGAAAGGTTGGAGCAAGGGATCGTAACAAAGGGTTGGGATGTAGATTCCCGCGGCACACGCGGCCTCCAGAACCGTCATGCCTTCCTGGACTTCAAGCTGTTGGCCATCAATAATAAGGGTCACGCTCTTCGACATGCTCCCCCCTCTGAGTTACTCCTCCAAGTCGCAGCGCAGGCAGCGCTTACATTCCTCGCGGCAGGCCGTCTCGGACAAGCCCAGTTCCACTTCCTTCCAGTTGGTGCGGCGCACCTCCGGCTCCTGGACGGGCATCTCCACCCGCTTGGCCTCGGCATAGTCCTCCATGTTGTAGCTCAGGGGCACCTCGTCGTAGGCCAGCCAGCCCTCCTTGGGGAGCGGCTCCCCTCCCTGGAGGTACTCGTCCACCGCCTGGGCCACCTTGTTCCCCTGGGCCACCGCCTCGATCACCGTTGCCGGGCCGAGCACGGCGTCGCCGGCGGCAAAGACCCCTGGCCGCGTGGCCGCCAGCTTGCGATCCACCTTGATCGTCGTGTCGCGGTTGAACTCCACGCCGCACCCCGCTGCGCAGCTGGTGTCCGAGCCCTGGCCGATGGCCGTGATCACCACATCCACCGGCAGGACGAACTCCGAGCCCTCGATGGGCTGGGGACGGCGCCGGGCGCTCTCGTCGAACTCGCCCAGCTCCTGGCGGATCAGCTCCAGGCCCTCCACCCTGCCGTTGCCGAGGATGCGGGTGGGGTTCACCAGGAAGTGCAGCCGCACCCCTTCCTCCTCGGCCTCGCGCACCTCCAGCTCCTGGGCGGGCATCTCCTCGCGGGTGCGGCGGTAGACCAGGTGCACCTCCGCGGCCCCCAGGCGCAGGGCCGTGCGCGCGGCGTCGATGGCCGTGTTCCCCCCGCCCACCACGGCCACGCGCTGGCCGCGCAGGTTGGGGGCCTGGCCCAGGGCCACGTCCTTCAGGAACTCGGTGCCGCCCCACACGCCGGGGAGGTCCTCGCCGGGGACGCGCAGGGAGCGGCTCACCTGGGCGCCGATGGCCAGCACGACGGCGCTGTAGCCCTGGCGGTCCAGGAGGTCGTCCAGGGTAAAGTCGCGCCCCAGCTTGGCGTTGAGCACGATCCGGACCCCTGCGCGCTCGATGTTGGCGATCTCCTCGCGGAGAATGTCGCGGGGGAGGCGGTATTCGGGGATGCCCACGGCCATCATCCCCCCGGCCACCGGCAGGGCCTCGTAGACGGTGACCTCGTAGCCCCACTGGGCCAGGCGCAGGGCGGCCGTCAGGCCGGCCGGGCCGGAGCCGATGATGGCCACCTTTTGGCCCTTCTTGGGCTCCAGGAGGGGCGGGGTCCAGGGGTGGGCCAGTTCCTGGTCGGCCATGAAGCGCTTGATCTGGCGGATGGCCACCGGCTGGTCCAGGGTTCCCCGGCGGCAGCGGCGCTCGCAGAAGGCGGGGCAGACCCGGCCGCAGACCAGGGCGAAGGGGTTGCGCTTGCGATGGATCTCCAACGCCTCGGCGTATTTGCCTTCCGAGACCAAGCTCACGTAGCTTGGGACGTCCACCCCGGCCGGGCAGGCGTTCACGCAGGGCGC
>DAOTVR010000200.1:0-4927 GCA_034436315.1 Anaerolineae bacterium | reverse complement strand
CACCCAAGCTACAGCTTGAACGCTTGCGCGCTGACGTTCAAAATGCAGAGATGGCCCTGCGACAGGCCAAAGAACAACGAGAGCAAACCCGCCTTTACGCGCCTTTCGCGGGTACGATCATGAGTATTGAGCCAAAGGTAGGGGAGAACGTTTATGGCTTCAGCCCGCTTATCCGTCTGGCCGATCTATCGCAACTAGAGGTGCTCGCCGAGATCGATGAGCTGGACATCCCCCACGTTGCCGAAGGACAAGAGGTGCAGATCCGCCTAGATGCCTTCCCCTTACACAACCTGAGGGGCAAAATAACCCGCCTATCTCCTGGGACCAGCGAGACGCGAGGCACAACAACTTACGAGGCCATCGTTGAGTTTGACGCCGAATCGCTGCCCATTCGCCCAGGGATGAATGCTAACTTGACCATCATCACCCGGGTTGCCGAAAACGTCTTATTAGTTCCCAGGCGGGCGATCCGCCAGGTCGGGCGCTACCAAGTGGTCAAAGTACTTATAGGTAGCCAAACAAAGGACGTCGTCGTCGTTACAGGCCTCTCTAACGACACCGAGATGGAGATCCTATCGGGCCTCAGCGAAGGACAAGCGGTCCTGCTAGACTAGGCCTCGCTTTCAGCATTCTCATCGTCTTCGTCACTTACGGTGGAGAGCAGTTGGGTCACCCTGAGCTGAGCGTCATCCAGCTTGCGCTCGCAGTGTGCAGCGAGCTTGATGCCCTGCTCATAAAGGGCTACCGATTCTTCCAGGCTAAGGTTCCCGCTTTCAAGCTTGTGGATCACCTGCTCCAACAACGCATAGCTATCTTCAAAACTAAGGGATTCTATCTTCTCCACATCCATCTTACCCTTGCCTCCCCATCGCTCAGAGACCGCCTGTCTCAAGGACTTCTGTCACCTTGGCCCCCAGGCGGCCATCGCGCAAATGGATGGTTATATCACTCCCCAATGCGACCTGCCCCGCCCTGGTGATCCGCAACCCCGATGCTCGTTCCTGCACCAGGGCATAGCCCCTTTCCAGCACAAGATGCGGGCTGAGGGCCTGTAACTTGGCCTCGGCGCTCCCAAGAGCCATCCGCTTCAGCTTAAGCTGATGCTCCATAGCAGAGGTCGCCCGACGCAAAAGATCATCCAGGCGTTGCCGCCGCTCTGCAAGCATCCGTTGAGGATCGTGCAAACGAAGCAAACGAATCTCTTTTTCTAGTGCCTCTTGCAGGCGCGCAAGCCGACTTTGGATGAAAGAGATCAATCTTTGGGTTGCGGCCCGTATCTGGCCACGCAAGTCACGTACATCAGGCACAACAGCAGCGGCAGCGGCCGAGGGTGTAGGGGCCCTCAGATCAGCCACGAAATCGGTGATGGTGAAGTCGATCTCATGCCCCACTCCCGAGACCACCGGCACCCGGCAAGTCGCCACCGCGCGGGCCACGCGCTCGTCATTGAATGCCCAGAGATCCTCCAGCGAACCACCTCCTCGGGCTATGATGATGACGTCGATATCCTTCATTTTGTTCAACCGCCCGATGGCCTCGACCAAAGCCTCCGGCGCCTCCTCGCCTTGCACCAAACTCGGCGAGAGCACCACCTCAACCAACGGATAACGCGCACGCAGGACATTCAAAATATCCTGAAACGCCGCTCCGGTAGGTGAGGTCACCACGCCGATACGGCGAGGCCACTTGGGCAAGGGACGCTTACGGGCCGCATCAAACAACCCCTCGGCCTCCAAACGCTCCTTGAGCCGCTGAAACTCTCGCCAGCGAGCTCCAACGCCGCCGAATTCTAGCAGATCGGTATAGAGCTGATAAGCTCCCCCACGCTCATAGACCGAGATGTAGCCATGAGCCTCAACCCAATCACCCTGCACGGGCAAGCGCAACAAACGACCAACTTGATGGCGCCACATGACGCAGCGTAACTCGGACTCGGCATCCTTCAGAGTGAAATAACAATGGCCCGACGAAGCACGGGAAAAGTTCGATACCTCGCCCTCAACCCAAAGATCGGCTAACAGCTCATCGCCGTCCAAAAGCGTTTTGATATACTGCGTCACTTGGCTGACGGACATGACGTTCATATGCTTATTATAGCACAAATTCGGCTCAGTGAACGCCTGAATTCTGCATTGAAGGGGATATATCTGCCCTTTGCCGGGGCGAGCGAAGGAGCTTTATCCCCTCAGATAACCGCAACGCGCGAATTCCCTTAAGGCTGTACCTGCGCGCAAGGACAATGATCAAGGCGTTCAAGGGGACCAATAAGACCGCCTCGGCCTGGAGGATCCTGAGAAGCTCGACATGCCTGCTCGGGCTTGCCCAGAGGATGGAAAGGGAGGGCAAAATAAGCGCCGGGCTGAGGAGGAAATAGTTAGCAGCTTGCGAGACGAGCACGGCCACAATGTCGGCGTTGCGCGTCTCGGCAGCCTGATGGAAATCTGCTCGCCAGATGCCGATGGCCAGATCAAGGGCGGTCAGGCCGGCAACCATGACCAACATGATAGGGATGGACAGAGGTAGGACGAAGAGGGGCAGCTTGAGAGCTATCTGCATACCCATCATAGCCAAACAGGCGTAGATGCCCGTGGGGATGAACGCTGTGAGGAACTTGGCCCAGAGGATAGCCCCCTCGGTCAGCGGCGAGGCCTGAATGATCCACCAACTCAAGCCCTCTTTGCTCACACCTCGCAGGCTGAGGCTCACAGCGAAGGTACTCGCACCCACGAAACCCATGGCGAAACTCAAGACAACGGCGCTAGCCGCCTGGCGTTCCTCAGCAGTAAAGACCACCAAAGCCGTCGCCATGGCCACAAGGCCCAACGCAGCCCGATACCACTCAATCGGCTGACGAGAGAAAAGCCGCAAGTCCTTATATACCAAAGCGAGGAGAGGTGATACCGAACGCGACCAACTTTTTGCTTTGGTATGCCGATGCCGACGCCCAGCCAAGGATTCGGCTTGCTGGGCTAGGGTCCAACCTTGGGCATAGATCCGTAAACCGACCCCATAGGCGCCTATCACGGCCAAGGCCGTCCCGATTCCTAATCCCGCCAGCCATGGCCAAGCCTCTTGCGGGTTGCCAGTTGCCAAAGCCAGTAACCCACGGCTTAGCCAGATGGAGGGTAACCACATCTGCTGCGTGAGCAAACCGCGCCCCAAGAGACTTGGCATATCCTCCCGGCCCCATGCGCCCGAAACTGCACCCTGAATCAGGACGATAGCAAGAAGGATGAACCCGAAGAGGAAGCTCAGAACGATCTGACGCAATCGGGGAACGGGGACGATCCGGACGAGAGCAGCCGTCAGCACAACAGCAACAGCTGAAACGAAGAGCAAGAGACAAAGCCAACCGAGGATCAACACGAGATAGAAGCCGGGTGAGGCGCGCAGCCATATACCGAAGGCGATCCAAAGGGGCAGGGCGGTCATGAAAACCATCAACGCATCCCAACGCACGTTGAGCAAGAGCTTAACTGTAAGCACTGCCTGACGCGAGATGGGCGAAGCGAGTAACAAAGGCAAGTCAGGAGCCAAATAAAAGGTCTCAAAGGCCTGCTGTAACGCGCCTAGAGAGATAATGAAAAAGATCGCCGTGGTGGATATGACGAGAGTCTCAATCGCTCCTCCTGTTATGGCGTGCGGGGTCATCAGCCTAAGCGCCCCCGGCAAGCCCGTCCGTGGCAAACCACTAGAACGCAGGAAATAAATTGCAAAGACGAAAAACATAAACATAAATAGAGGCAAGACAAAAATAGCCGCGATCAAATGCGAGCGCCCTCGGCTATCCGGGCGCCAAGCGTTACGCACGAGCCTCCATTGACAACGTAGCAAAACGCCCAACCCTCTGCTCATGAGGCCTCCCACCCATTCAGGACACGAAGCAAGTCCGCATGCTCCGCGTCGCCGGTAACGGAAAGAAAGACCTCTTCCAACGTGCCCTCCCCTCTACGCTGGCGCAATTCCTCCACCGTCCCCAGAGCTACAAGCTCCCCGCGATGAATAATGCCCACACGGTCGCACATCCGCTCGGCAATCTCCATGATATGGGTGGACATGAAAACCGTAACCCCGCGTCCACAGAGAGTCCGGAGGATGTCCTTGACCAGACGGGCGCTCTTGGGGTCCATCGCCGCAGTCGGCTCATCTAGGAAGATGACCTGCGGATCATGGAGGAGCACACTGGCCATCACCAGCTTTTGCCGCATGCCGTGTGAATAGCTCTCTATGAGCTGTTCCTTGTAGTCAGATAACTCGAAAAGCTCCAGAAGCTCCTCAGCACGCCCGCGGCTCTTGCGCCCGTCCACACCATAGAGGTCAGCGACAAACTCCATGAACTCACGACCCGTGAGCTTATCGTAGAGATAGGGCATATCTGGCACATAGCCGATCACCGCGCGCGCCAAAGGGCCCTGAGCATAGACATCATAGCCGGCCACGATGATCCGCCCAGCCGTCGGCTTCAGGATGCCAGCCGCCATCTTAATGGTGGTGGTCTTGCCGGCCCCATTGGGCCCCAAAAAGCCAAAGAGCTCGCCGGGCGAAACCTCTAGATTGAGATTGTGCACGGCTTCTACGCGGCCATAGCTCTTGGAGACGTTCTCAAAGCGAATCATACCCGCCACCCTTCAGATGAATTCAGGAGCCCTCAACCCCATGAGCACGAACTCGCTTTGGAGACCCGTACCAGGTGGATTAAACCCCGTTCGCCGTTGATCAGCCAACTGGGGTCCTCAGCAGCCAGTCTCTCGGCTAGACCCTCTGGCAGCCCGACGATCAGCTCGCCCTTGAGCGTGCGCAGGGCCAAAAACGAGCTGGGCATATAGGCGGCGATAGCCGCCAGATCAGACGTGGGCGGCCAGTGACGGTCATCAATCAAACGGCGATAGTTGACGTCTCCTTTGAGCAGGATCAAGTCCGATTGGGC
>DAOTVR010000199.1:0-5961 GCA_034436315.1 Anaerolineae bacterium | reverse complement strand
CAGGGAAAGCTGAGCCAAGGCTGGACTTGGGCGCTTCGTCAGGTATTTGGCATCGGCGTCTATCCCGTCGCGCTTTTCCTGACTTTCGGCGGCATGATCCTTCTATTTTGGCCCTCCCTGCAAAGCTGGCTTGCTCCGCGTTGGCAGGCCATCGTTGGCTTGGAAGTGATTTTTTTCGCCGCATTGGGTTTGGCCCATATGAGCGCTAACCAAACCGCCTGGGAGTTGGCCAAAGCAGGTCGTGGGGGCGGGTATATCGGCTGGGCACTCTGGCAGCTCACAGTACCTCTTCTGGGCAAAACGCTCTCAATCCTGCTCATGCTCCTGTTGCTCCTCGGCGGAGCTTATCTCTGCCTGGGCACTGCGCGTCGCCAGCTGATCTGGCGAGCAAGATGGATCTTGGCTCGCTGGGGAATCGCCCTCCGCGACTCTATCATCCGGCGGCAAGCCCGTTTGGCATCAGCACCCTCAGCATCCAGGGAACAACGGCCAACATCTCCGCCGCCAAAACCGACACCTGCTTTCCAGCCTGCCGGGCGCCCGACACTATCCAAGAGTAAACCGAAGCTCACGCCCCCCTCCCTGACGAACGAGCGGGTCAAGTCGGCGAAGGCGGCCATTAAGCCACTCCAACGACCCCAAGCCGAACCTCCTCGCACGTCGGCCGGGTTGCCTCCTCTTGAGTTACTCACTCCAGATCAGCCCACTACCAGCGACGACGCCGACGCAAGGCTCAAAGCAGAGATCATTGAGAACACGTTGGAAGCCTTTGGCATTCCCGCCCGGGTGACGGAGTGGCACCGTGGTCCGGTGGTCACCCAGTTTGGCGTGGAGCCAGGGTACATTGAACAACAAGACCGCGAGGGGAACATACGGCGCTTCAAAATTCGCGTGAGCAAGATCCTCTCGTTGACCAATGATTTAGCCCTGGCGCTGGCGGCATCGCCCATCCGTATTGAAGCCCCTGTGCCTGGCCGCGCCGTCGTCGGGATCGAGGTTCCTAACTCGACCAAGTCATTGGTAGGCCTCCGCGGCGTACTGGAATCAACGGCCTTCCGTAAGATGCGCTCAAGGTTGCGCATTGCCCTGGGGCGCGATGTCTCAGGTGAGGCAGTAGTCGCCGACCTGGCCAGTATGCCTCACCTCCTTTTGGCCGGCACGACGGGCTCCGGTAAAAGCGTCTGTCTGAACGCCATCATTGCCTCCCTTCTATTCTATAATTCGCCGGCTCAGCTCCGATTGCTTCTGGTCGACCCCAAGCGGGTAGAATTGACTAAATACAACGGTATCCCGCACCTTATCGCCCCTGTCGTCACCGATATCGAAAAGGTAATCGTCGCTTTACGCTGGGTTACCCGAGAGATGGAGCGTCGTTATGAACAGTTCTCTCGGGCGGGCGCCCGAAACCTGGAAAGCTACAACAAGCTGGCCAAATCGCAGGGTGCTGAGCCGCTTCCTTACATTGTGGTGGTCATCGATGAGTTGGCCGACCTCATGCTGGCAGCGCCTGAGGACGTGGAGCGCACGCTCTGCCGTTTGGCGCAGATGGCCCGTGCCACAGGGATACATTTGGTCATCGCCACGCAACGCCCCTCTGTGGATGTCGTGACGGGGCTGATCAAGGCCAACTTCCCGGCGCGCATCAGCTTTGCCGTCACCTCACAAGTCGACTCACGGGTTATCCTGGATACGCCCGGCGCGGAAAAGCTTTTGGGGCGTGGCGACATGCTCTTCATGGCCCCTGATTCGCCCAAACTCCAGCGCATTCAGGGTTGTTACGTCTCGGACAAAGAACTTGAGGGCTTGATCGCCTTTTGGCGCAATTGGGCGCTCCAAAACCCCACCACAGCGAGCCAAACAGTGCCCTGGGAGGATATGGACTCTAGTGCCGATCCCGACGATGCACTCTTGCAACAGGCAGCAGAGCTCGTGCGTCAACATCGGCAAGCCTCGGCCTCTTTCCTACAACGGCAGATGCGTATCGGCTATCCTCGCGCAGCGCGACTCATTGACCGTCTGGAGCAGCTCGGCATCATCGGCCCTGCGGAGGCGGGTGGCCGCCCCCGTGTCGTCCGAGATGATGGGACCGACAACCCAGATCATCCTACCCCAACCAACACCAAAGCGGGAAAAGAGCGCTGATCCTGCTTCGGCCAAAATTCGCTCTAACAACGGCCCGTTTAGCCATTTTTGCCTGCCGATGGTATAATAGAATTGCATATCGGCTGAGCTAGGAGGTGGAAGATGTCAGGACATAGCAAATGGGCCACTATCAGGCGAACCAAGGAAGCCAACGATGCCAAACGGGGCCAGTTGTTCACCAAGATCGGGCGTGAGCTGACCGTCGCCGTACGCGAGGGCGGCCCGGACCCCGAGGGCAACTTCCGTTTGCGGCTGATTCTCGATAAGGCCAAACGCGCCAACATGCCCAAAGAAAACATCGAGCGGGCTATCAAACGCGGTATGGGGGAGCTCAAGGGAGAAGCGGCCTTGGAAGAGACCACTTACGAGGGCTATGGCCCACATGGCACAGCGATTATGGTGCGCACGCTCTCAGATAACAAGAACCGCACTGCCGCCGAAGTTCGCCATGCTTTTGCGCGCTTTGGGGGCAACCTTGGGGCCGAAGGCTGTGTCTCCTGGATGTTCTCGCGCAAAGGGTACATTACCATTAAACCGGGCGATAATGACCCTGATGAGATCGCCCTGACGGCCATTGACGCCGGCGCAGAGGACGTAAACGTCGGGGATGACCTGGTAGAGGTTTATACCAAGCCCGAAGACCTCAAGCGCGTTCAGGAGGCCTTGGCCGCAGCATCCTACGAGATCACCAATGCGCAGATCTCTTACACTCCCCAAAGCATGGTGACGCTCGATGAAAAGGCCACGCTCCAGAACATGAAGCTGTTGGAGGCCCTGGAGGAGTTGGAATACGTTCAGGAGGTTTTCTCCAACCTGGATATCTCCGATGAAGTGGCAGCCAAGTACGAGGAGGAAGCCGCCTAAGCCAGGCCATGTTAGTCTTAGGGTTAGATCCCGGCTTGGCCATTACCGGCTATGGGTTTGTGGAGGGTGATGGGGACAACTTAAGAGCACTCTCGTACGGCGTTTTGCGCACTTCTCCCCATCTGCCACTTGCCGAGCGCTTGCTACGACTTCACGAGGCGCTTTCACAGCTTCTTACCCGCTACTATCCTGATATAGTCGCCCTGGAGGAGCTCTTCTTCAGCACCAATGCGCGCACAGCCATCACCGTGGGCGAAGCTCGGGGTGTCTTGCTTCTCACTGTAGCCGAGGCGAACTTGAGGGTCGTGGAATACACCCCTCTACAAGTGAAGCAGGCCATAACCGGCTATGGACAAGCGGATAAGGCCCAAATGCAACAGATGGTGCGCCTTTTGCTCAATCTGGCCGAGATCCCGCGCCCCGATGACGCCGCAGATGCCTTGGCCGTTTCAATCTGCCATCACCACTCGGCGCGTATGGCCAAACTCTTGGAGTGAGCGAGAATAGGCCCATGATCGCGAGCCTCCGCGGACAACTGAAGGCCATTCGGGATGGCGCCATCATCGTAGATGTAGGGGGCGTCGGTTATTTGGTGCACGTGACCAACTCGCTGCTTAGCGAGAGCGTAGCCAGCGGGCAGATCATCGAGCTTTACACGTACACCCATGTGCGGGAAAACGAGCTGGCCCTTTATGGCTTTAGCTCCCTTGAGGAGCTAGACCTCTTTCTTTTGCTCATCAAGGTAAACGGCGTCGGCCCTCGTACGGCTATGACCATCCTTTCCACCTTCGCCCCCGAGACGCTACGTAGCGCCATAGCTCGTGGAGATGCGGCGGCCCTCGCCCATATCCCGGGAATCGGGCGCAAGACCGCCGAGCGACTGGTTCTGGACCTAAAGGACAAAATAGGAGTAGTTGTTGGTGCCTCGGCGATGTCTGTCTCTAGGGCAGTTGATGCGGACGTCCTCAACGCCCTCACCGCCTTGGGTTACAGCGTAGCAGAAGCCCAAGCAGCCATTGCCGCTTTGCCTCCGGAGGTCAAGGAACTCGATCAACGCATCCTTGCCGCATTGCAGTTCCTTGGCAGAAGCTAAGGACAGGATGAGGATGAACATCCCTTGGCTGGACCTGGGGCTTGTGGCCATCCTGGTCGCCTTTGCTGCCAACGGCCTCCGCCAGGGGCTGGTCCGTCAAGCGGCCAGCTTAATGGGCCTCCTCCTGGGTCTAACCTTGGCGATAGTGCTCTACATCCCTCTGATGCGTTACTGGGCTTCTACCCCTGAATCAGAGACCACGCTGGGCCCACTCGTCTTCGCAGCCATCTTATTGGGCATTTGGGGCATGTTCAACCTGCTGGGCCTCATCGCCTGGAAAAGGTTGCACACCAAGGACAATAACTGGGGAGACGACATCGGCGGGGCGTTACTGGGTTTGGTAGCCGGTGCATTGGCACTGGCAGTTTGCCTAGCGGGTTTTGCCAGCCTGGATAGAGCCCTCGCACAACAGGTTGAACGTTCGCCCCTGAGCCTTTGGCTTCTCAACCTGACCGCGGCCTTCTTTCGCTTCCTACCTTCCACACTACAGCTTCCGGCCTGGCTCCACTAGCACCCGCCTAAAGAACCTCTGCTTGCGATGACCAATGAAGAGGACGCGGTTGGCCCTCAGATGCGCCCATGGAAGGCGAACAGTCCTGAAGTCAGAAAGCCCAACAATCCCTGTGGCAGCAAACTCAGCAAACCGGGATAGATGCCCAAAGCCAACAGGATCAAACTCAAAGAAAAGGCCAGCAAGCCGGGGACAAGTGGCTCACGCCGGCTCCCTGAGACGGGGGTAGAAGTCAAGGTAGCCGCAACACACCGCATAAAGGCCCATGCCGGGCCGAGGCCACAGAGCACGAGAAGCGCCGTCCAAGCAGGGTACTGGCTGGCAAAGATCCGGTAAAGCAAAAGCCGAGTGGCAAAGCCCGCCGTGAGCGGCAAGCCAGCCAGTGAAAAGCCGCCGATCATCATACTGATCACTGCCAAAGGGGCACGACGAAAAGCCCCGGCGAGATGGGAGACATCGTCGCCCTCAAGACTCCGCCGTAGGATCCCCAAAGACATGCTTACGACCACGATGGCGACGCCGCGATACGCAAAGTGCAAGGCAGCTATATTAAAGCCCGTGTGCGTAGCAAGCCCCAAGCCAACTCCGACGATGACCATCCCCAGATCCGCTAAGGCTGCATAGGCCAGGGTGCGGTTTACCGTGTGCTGGAGAAAAGCCATGGCACCCCCTACCAAAGTGGTTACAAGGCCCCCCTCCAACAATAACGCCGAAAAGAATCCCCTTCCCTCAGGCCACACGAAAACCTGAAGCATCATATTGAGGCGCAAAAGGACCATCAGGCCGAATACGACGCTCAGCATGACAGCAGCTAACGGCTCCCCGTAGTAAAAAACCGCTGGCTGCCAGATGTGAAACGGCACGATCGCCAAAGCGATCCCAAAGCCAAGAGCCAAAGCGACCATACCTACGTTAATAAACGTCTCGTTCTCCGGCGCATTGACTCGGCCTTCCAAAGCCCAAGCAGCCAGCAGTAGCAACAACCCCGCAAGGGTAAGTAAGATGAGGGTGCGCATACTGCTCATCGCCGCCCCCGAGCGCGCCGAGGAGAGTAACATGACAGCGGCGATGACGCCCATCTCAAACAAAAGTCCACCGATAGCCAAACTGCGCACCATGGTCGCTGCTGCAAAAAGACCCATAGCCAAAAGGGTCAGCGAGTGGGCCAAGGGGTTCTGAGAAGAACGAAAAGTATAAAGGACCATCAAAGCTAATATCGCGGCGCAAAACGCCAACCCCACAGCCTCAAGTGGTAAGAGTTCAACTGAACGACCCAAGACAGTCAACGGTCCTACTTGTTGGCCGTCCAGGCAAAGGGGGATCATGATGATAAGCGTTGCCACCGTCAAGG
>DAOTVR010000198.1:0-10523 GCA_034436315.1 Anaerolineae bacterium | reverse complement strand
AGCTCGCTCCCGATCTTGGCTGCATTACAGACGGACATGCTGGAGCGCCCGCAAGGGGAGCTCAAGGTCGAGCAAGACAAGGTGGCGCTGGAGTTGCGGCCTTTTGAGATCAAGACGGTGCGGCTGAAGGTGAGAAGGTGAGGCGGAGGTGTTCGCTCGTCAGCACTTTGCGTTTGCTCGCCTGGGGATGTACAATGGTCCTGAGGGTGGCTCTGACGCATGCTGGAGCTTGGAATCCTGGAGGTTAGAGATGGAAGGGATCACGCTTTCCTTGGACCTGAGCAAGCTGGCTAAGCCGGAGGCCGAGAAGCAGGAGGAGATCATCGAGCGCGAGTTGATCATCATCGGCGGCGGGCCGGCGGGGATGACCGCGGGCATCTATGCCGGGCGGGCGGAGGTCAAGCCGCTGATCCTCATCGGGCAGGCTTTCGGCGGGCAGGCGGCGACGACCAGCGAGATGGAGAATTACCCCGGCTTCCCCGAGGGCATCGGGGGGATGGCCCTGGCCGAGCAGATGGCCGCCCAGGCCGCCCGCTTCGGGGCGGAGACCGCCTTTGAGGAGGTGACCTCGGTGGACCTCGGCGTCTATCCCTTCCTCCTCAAGACCTATGGGGCCACCTATCGGGCCAAGGCACTGATCATCTGCACGGGCACCTCCCCGCGCAGGTTGGGAGTCCCCGGCGAGAGCAAGTTCATCGGCCGGGGGGTCTCCTTCTGCGCCACCTGTGACGGCTATTTCTACAAGGATAAGCGGGTCGTGGTCGTCGGGGGAGGGGATAGCGCGTTAGACGAGGGGCTTTATCTGACGCGCTTCGCCAGTGAGGTGCTCATCGTTCACCGCCGCGACCAGTTGCGGGCCACGCCCATCCTGCAGAAGCGCGCCATGGCCAACCCCAAGATGCGCTTTATCTGGAACACGGTGGTGGAGGAGATCCTCGGCGAGGACGTGGTCACTGGCGTGCGCGTGCGCAACGTGCAATCGGGGGAGCAGAGCGTCATCCCCTGCGATGGTCTTTTCGTCTATATCGGCCTGATCCCCAACACGCAACTCTTCAAGGGACAGTTGGCCTTGGACGAGAACGGGTACATCATCACCGACAAGCGCCAGCACACCAGCGTGCCCGGCGTCTTTGCCGCCGGCGACGTCCAGGATCCCTACTTTCGCCAGGTGGTTATCGCTGCGGGCAGTGGCGCAGCGGCAGCGATTGAGGCAGTGCGCTTCTTGGCGGAGAAAGCCTACGAGGAAGCGGGCAAGGGGTAGTAGCCTGCCGGCGTGCCCTCGCTATCAAAGTCGGGGAAGAGCGCTCGCCGGGCATAGATCTTGCCGCTCTTGATGAGCCACTGGCGATATTGTTCTCCATCTTCCCCTTCTATGGAGAAGTAGCCGTCGGCGAAAGGATCTATCTTGAGCACCTCGCGGATCAGGGCGAGGACGACGTCCGGCTCCTCCACGTCGGCGGCGAAGAAAACGTATTCTGTACCGTTCAGGTCATGCTGGGGGAAGCCCCAGCCGGCCTTGTAGCGCTCCTGGGCAGGAACGGAAGGATCTAACAGCTTCTCCGGCGGCAGGTCTGTGGTCAGGAACTCGCGCACGCGCTGTACCTTGGCCGCGTGCTCCTCAGGCGACTCATCCACTCCTTCGAACTCGGCGTCGGGCCAGCTTAGTTCCAGCCAACCGCGAACAGCATAGATATAGCCCATTCTATATCCTTTCAGCGGTGATCAGCCACATTCTATGGGCTGTGCCGATCCCTGTCAAAGATAGGATTATTGACGTGGGCTCCCTCTCAGGCTATATTATCGCCAGGATATCCGGATGAGCCGTTTATCGTAGGTTGTGGCCTTTGATAGGCAAAGGATCGCGTTATGGCAGCCGAGTTTTACGAGTTTAATCCCGTCTTACGCATCACCGTAGGGGCGATAGGCCGGCCCGGGCGGCGGGTCTTTTTGCTTCAGGCCAGCGACGAGACCAAGACGATCAGCCTTCGTCTGGAAAAAGAGCAGGTCTATGCTCTGGCGCGGGCCATTGATGAGCTATTCAGGGAGATGGAGCAACGCGAGGTGCGTCCCATATCCTCCAAGGAAGAGCCGCCGGAAGAGGATATGGCCCTGCAAGAACCGGCCGAGGTGGCCTTCGTGGTGGGCCAGATGGGGTTGGCTTTCGATCAAAGCTCCGATAGGATGGTCTTGGTCGTTCAGGAGGCCTTGCTCGAAGAGGGCAAGGAAGCTGCACTAGCGCGTTTTTGGGCCACTTTGGGGCAGATGCGGGCCTTAAGTCGCCAAGCTAAGGAGGTCGTGGCTAAGGGGCGCCCCATCTGTCCTCTGTGTCAGCAGCCCATTGACCCCGAAGGCCATTTCTGCCCTCGCGGCAACGGACATGGCCAGAAAGCGACGAACGATTGAGCCTTTCAGATCCACTTTTCAAGGTTCCATTGCTTGAGGCGAAGCCGGAGGTGACCCTTCTGGCCGAAGGGGAGGTCGTCGTTCACGGCCTGGTGCCTTGGGGGTCCAATTACACCTTCCTGGTGACGGTGCGCGGTGGCGGGAGCGAGGCACTGGCCGTCTACAAGCCCTCACGCGGCGAGCGGCCACTGTGGGACTTTCCGGCAGGAACGCTTTGCCGGCGCGAGGTGGCCACCTACCTTCTGAGCCGCCACCTGGGTTGGCCCGATATCCCGCCCGTTGTCCTCCGCGAGGGCCCCTATGGCCTTGGGTCGGTGCAGCTTTTCGTCGCCGTTGAGCAGGAGGAGCACTATTTCACCCTGCGCGATCGGCCAGAATACAGACGAGCTTTTCAGCGCCTCGCCCTCTTTGATGACGTGGTGAACAACGCCGATCGGAAGGGAGGACATATCCTCAAAGGCACCGAGGGACGCATCTGGGCCATCGACCATGGGCTGACCTTTCATGCCGAGCACAAGCTGCGCACGGTGATCTGGGAGTATGCCGGCGAGCCCATTCCCTCCGATTGTCTCGTGGATCTGGAGCACCTGCGCGACGTTTTGGAGTCGGAGGGGTCCCCCTTATGTGCGGCGCTTTCCCAGCTCATTAGCACGGCGGAGGTGGAGGCCCTGAAGCGCCGTCTGGCGGTTCGCATACGGCAGGGCACCTTCCCTTTGCCCCGGCGCAATTGGCGCAATGTGCCCTATCCGCTCATATAACCCTGGACTTGAGTCCAAGTTGGGGAGGATGACTTGAAAAGCCTGAGATTCGTGTTCGCGTACACAAGGTACTATATCCCGGCTCTCGTCGTGGCCACGTTGAGCATGATCGCCTTGGTGGGCTTGCAGTTGGTGACGCCCTGGGTCGTCAGGCAGCTCGTGGCCGCCGTCAGCGGCGGGCCAAGCGATCCGGCCCTTCTGGGCTTTGTCGGCAGGATGGCCATGCTGTTGCTGGGGGTCTATTTGGTGCGAGCGGCCTTGCGTTTCGCCAGCAGCTATGCGGCCCATGTCGCCGGCTGGGGGGTGGTGAGCGATGTGCGGCAGCAGATCTATGAGCACCTGCAGCGCCTCTCGCTGCGTTTCTATGAGGATCAGCAGACGGGGCAGTTGATGTCGCGCATGGTGAACGACTCCGATCGCTTTGAGCAGCTCATCGCCCATGCCATACCCAGCGTGCTGGTCAATGCGTTGATGCTCATCGGCGTTAGCGCCGTGTTGCTCAGCATGAGTTGGCGGTTGATGCTTTTGACGATGATTCCCACCCCCCTGATTGTGCTCGCCATGCGCAGCTTTGCCAAATATGTTCGCCCTGCCTTTCGCCAGCGCCAGAAGGAGTTGGCCGATCTGAACGCCACGCTGAACGAAAACCTCTCGGGTATCAGGGAGATCAAGGCTTTCACCCGAGAGGAGGCTGAGGCAGCGCGCATCAGCAAACATATTCAACGCTATCGCGACTCGCTCCTCAAGGCGTTGCGGCTGATGGCCATCTTTGAGCCCTTTGTGGAGCTCGCTTCGTCGCTGGGGACCATTGTGGTCATCTATTTCGGTGGCAAGTTGGCGTTCCAACAGGTGTTGTCTATTGAGGATTTGGTGGCTTTCTTTCTCTATCTGGACATGTTCTACCAACCCGTACGGGCCTTGAGTGGCACCTGGGAGCAAGTGCAGGAAGCTCTGGCAGGGGCCGACCGCATCGCGGAACTTTTAGCTGAGCAGCCGGAGGTCAGCGATAGCCCTACGGCCATTGAACTGCCGGGTAGAGCGCAGGGCTTTATCTCTTTCCGTGACGTGACCTTCTGGTATGTTCCGGGGCAAAACGTGTTGGAGCACATTAACTTGGATATCCCGCGCAACTCGGTCGTGGCCTTGGTGGGGCCTACCGGCGTGGGGAAGACAACCCTGGTGAGCCTCATCCCTCGCTTCTATGACGTGTGTGAGGGATCGCTCACCCTAGATGGTTATGACGTTCGCGAGTTGACGCTCAAGAGTTTGCGGCGGCAGGTGAGCATCGTTCTGCAGGATGTGTTCCTCTTCCATGGTACCGTGCGCGAGAACATCCTCTTCGGGCGCCCCGATGCGACTGAGGAGGAGATGATCCATGCGGCGCAGGTCGCTAACGCTCACGAGTTCATCATGAAGCTGCCCAACGGTTACGATACGCTCATCGGCGAACGCGGGGTGAAGCTATCGGGCGGCCAGAAGCAGCGCATCTCCATCGCGCGGGCGGTGCTGAAGGATGCGCCCATCCTGATCTTGGACGAGGCCACCTCCTCGGTGGATACGGAGACGGAGTTGCTGATCCAGGAGGCCTTGGAGCGGCTGATGGTAGGGAGGACCACGATCATCATCGCCCACCGCCTTTCAACCATTCGCAGCGCCGACCTGATCGTGGTGCTTGAGGGCAAACGCATCGCCGAAATGGGCACGCACGAGGAATTGATGGCCCGCGACGGGCTATACCGGCGGCTGAATGAAGCGCAACTACGCATCACGGAGCCTGAGATAGCCAAAGCGCACAGGCGACTGGCGGTGGAGAGCGGATGATCTATTTGGATAACGCTGCTACCTCGTGGCCCAAGCCGCCCGAAGTCATACGGGCGATGAGCGCCTATTTGGAATCGGCGGGGGGGAATCCCGGGCGTTCCGGCCACCGTCTGTCCATTGAGGCCGGCCGGATCGTGTATGATACGCGCGAGGCGTTAGCCGAGCTTTTCAATGTCCCCGATCCCTTGCGGGTGGTATTCACGCCTGGCGCCACGTACGCTATCAACCTGGTCTTGTTCGGCCTTTTGCGCCCCGGCGATCATGTGGTGACCACGAGCATGGAGCATAACGCCGTCATGCGCCCTTTGCGCGCCCTTGAGGGCCGGGGGGTGCGCCTCACCGTCGTGCGGTGTGCTGGGGACGGCTCGTTGGATCCGCTGGCCGTTCAGCAGGCCGTAACGCCGGGCACGCGGTTGGTGGTGATCAATCACGCCAGCAATGTGGTGGGCACCCTCTTGCCTGTGGCGGAGGTCGCGCGGATTGCCCACGCCGTCGGGGCACTGCTCCTGGTGGATGCAGCGCAATCAGCGGGCGTCATCCCCATAGATATGCGAGATCTGGGCATCGATCTCTTGGCTTTTGCAGGGCATAAAGGGCTGATGGGTCCCCCTGGGACGGGGGGCTTGATCATCGGCGAAAGGGTGGATGAGGCCCTGATAGAGCCTTTGGTGCATGGGGGCACGGGAAGTCGGTCGGAATACGAGATACAACCCGATTTTTTGCCCGATAAGTACGAAAGCGGCACACCCAACGGCGTAGGGATCGCCGGGCTGGGCGCAGGAGTGCGATTTATCCGCGAGCGGGGCATAGAGGCGATTCGCGCTCATGAGGTGATGCTGACAAGCCAGTTGCTGGACGGTTTAAGGTCTGTACCCGGTATCACGGTGTATGGCCCGGCGGATCCGGAGAGGCGGGTGGCCGTGGTCTCGTTCACCGCCGCTGGATGGCCCGTGTCCGAGTTGGGGATGCGCTTGGACGATGAGTACGGCGTCCTTTGTCGGGTGGGCTTGCACTGCGCGCCGGCCGCGCACCGCACGATAGGCACATTCCCTGAAGGAACGGTGCGCTTCGCACCGGGCCCTTTTACGACCGTTGAAGACGTTCACGTGGCGTTGAGGGCGGTGGAACGCATCGTTCGGGGATGATTTTTTTTCGCAAGCTATCGGCTTTACAGCGATTTGCTTCCGGGCTACAATATCTCTGTGGATTTACCGCGTCTGAGGGTGGTGCACGATGATGATTAAAGAAGCGATGAGCGTGTTCTGGCAGACGCTCAAGGATATCTGGGAGGAGCTGTACTCCTTGGCGATCGTCAACTTGGTATGGCTTCTGGCCTCCATGACGATCATCCTTTTCCCGATCACCGCGGCCGGCATGTACTATGTGACCAACCGCGTGGCCCATGGCAAGACCTTTCACTTCAGCGATTTCATGGATGGGATGAAGCTGTTCTGGTGGCGCAGTCTGCTTTGGTTCTTCGCCAACATCCTCTTTGTGATCATCATCTATACCAACCTGCTGTTCTATTCGTCCAATTTCAAGGGCCTATGGGTGGCCTTCGTGGGCGGGTTTTGGTTGGCGGTGCTGGCCTTCTGGCTGACGATGCAAATGTACTTTTGGCCGATGCTCATCGAGCAGAAGGAGACCAAGATGCTTCTGGCCTGGCGCAATGCGGCCTTCTTGGTCTTGGCCAGCCCGTTCTTTTCGTTTTTCATGGTCACGTTCCATCTGCTGCTCATCGTGATCAGCTTCGCCCTGGGGTTGCCTCTGGTTTTCGTTTGCATGGCCTCCATTGGGCTACTGGCCAACAATGCCGTGTTGGCATTATTGGTCAAATTCGGGCTCATCAAGGAAGCGCGCCCCAAAGTGTAGGGCGGTACGTTCGCCATTTATGTTTGGGAAGGTGGGATGATGGTTCGCCCTGTACCTATGAGGAGTTTTCAGGTCGAGCAACTGAACGTTCAGGTTTATGCTTCCAGGGCTGAGATGGGCGAGGCTGCGGCTTTTGATGTCGCCGAGCGGATTCGTCAGCTCATCCGCGAGCAAAAACGGGTGCGCATCGTCTTTGCTGCTGCGCCATCGCAGAACGAGTTCCTGGCCGCTTTGGGTGTGGCTCCGGGGATAGACTGGAGCCGGGTCGAGGCCTTTCATATGGATGAATACCTTGGCCTCGCGGAGGAGGCCCCCCAGCGTTTTGGGCATTTCCTGCGGACACGCCTCTTTGAACGCGTCAAGCCCGGCCGCGTGGAGTACATCAACGGCAGCGCCACAGATGCCGAAGCCGAGTGCGAGCGCTACGCGCGCCTGCTCGCGGAATGCCCCGTGGATATCGTCTGTGCGGGCATCGGTGAGAACGGGCATATGGCCTTCAATGATCCCCCGGTGGCCGATTTTAACGATCCCAAGGTGGTCAAGGTGGTGACCTTGGATGAGGTCTGCCGTATGCAACAGGTGCACGATGGGGCTTTCGCCTCCATTGAGGAGGTCCCCAGGCAGGCCATCTCCTTGACCATGCCCGCGCTTATGGCGGCGCAGCGGATCTATTGTATCGTGCCCGGTCCGACCAAGACGGTGGCCGTGCGCAAGACCCTAAAGGATCCCATCTCCACCGCTTGTCCGGCCACGATCATGCGCCGTCATCCCCACGCCGTGCTCTATCTTGACCGCGAATCGGCCGCGCAGGTCTAGGCCGTGTGTGTAGAGCAACACCCTGGCCCCTTGTGGGCGTCGTTTTCCCGAGGGCACGCGTACCATGCGATAAAACAGGCACGAGGCCCTAGGCGACGGGAGTTTGCAGATAGGCCCTCGTTGCAACTACAGTGGAAAGGAGCAGGATGATCAAGCTGTCCGTTTGCATTGAGATGTTCTGGCGTGATCTACCCTATGAGGAGCGCATCGCCCGGGTTGCGGCCTTGGGATTCCCGGCCTTTGAGTTTTGGGGATGGAAGAACAAGGATATCCCCAAGATGAGAGAGGCTGCGACGCGACATGGGATCCCGGTCGCGGCGATGTGTATGGAGCCCAACTTCGCCTTCATCCGGCGCGCTTTTGAGGCCGAGTTGGTCAAGGGAATGAAAGAGACCGCCTTCGTGGCCAAGGAGTTGGGCTGCAAGACGATCATCGCCACCATCGGCAACGTCTATGATGATGAGACGTACGAGATGACGCGCCGCCGTGTGGTGCGCCACATCGCGGCCGTGGCCCCCGTGGCCGAAGACAACGGCTTGACCCTGGTCATAGAGCCTTTGAATACCCTGGTAGACCATCACGGCTACTGGTTGACGCGCATGGCGCAGGCGGTAGACATCGTCCAGGAGGTCGGTTCGCCGGCGGTCAAGATCCTGATGGATCTCTATCACCAGCAGATCATGGAGGGCAATCTCATCAACAACCTGACGGCCTACATTCAATACATCGGCCATTTCCATACGGCGGGTGTGCCGGGTCGCCACGAGCTGGGGGGCGGCGAGCAGGATTACCGGGCTATCTTCAGGGCTATTGATGCCACAGGATATAACGGCTACGTGGGCTTGGAATATAGCCCGACGATGGAGACGAACGAATCCTTGAAGCAGGCCTTGAGCTTGGTTAAGGGCTAAAAAAGCAAATTAAGGAGGAGCTATTCATGCGGGTAGCGTTCATCGGCACGGGGGGAATTGCCAAAAGCCACGCGAGCGCGCTGGCCAAGCGTGGCGACGTCTCTTTCGTGGGCGCTTACGACGTCTTGAGCGAGCGCGCCGAGGCCTTCGTCGGGCAATATGGCGGCACCGCGTATGCGGGCGTTGAGGAGATGTTGGATAGGGCCAAGCCCGATGCCGTCTGGGTCTGTTTACCTCCCTTTGCCCATGGGCCGGCAGAGATGGCCTTGTTGGAACGCCGGATCCCCTTCCTCGTGGAGAAGCCGATCAGCAACTCCATAGATACGGCCCGGCGCATCCTTGAGGCGGTAGAGCGGGCGGGAAGCCTTGTCGCCGTGGGCTATATGAACCGCTATCGCCGGGGGGTGAACCGGACCAAGGAGCTTTTGGCCAACGATGCGGTGGTGCTCGTCCATGGGGGGTGGATCGGAGGTACGCCGGGGGTGCACTGGTGGCGGGTGAAGGCCCAATCGGGCGGGCAGATCGTCGAGCAGACGACGCATACTTTTGATCTAGTGCGCTATATCGTCGGCGAGCCCGAGATCGTCTGCGCCCAAGGAGCGAGAGGGTTCGTGAGGGATTTGCCCGACTATGATGTGGAGGATGCCAGCACGGTGGCCATCCGCTTTGTGAACGGCGCCGTGGGCAACTTGATGAGCTCCTGCGCCAGCCGCGCCGGAGGCGGGGTGCATTTGACTATCGCCGGGCTGAAGCATTATGTGACCTTCACGGGCTGGGAACACAGCGTGGTCATCCGCAAGTCGGCCATTGAGGAGGAGCGCATCGCCGGGGAGCCGAACATCTTTGAGTTGGAAGATAACGCCTTCGTGGAGGCGGTCACAACGGGCCAGCGCGAGCTGATCCGATCCCCTTATGCCGATGCCCTCAAGACGCTGGCTTTCTGTTTGGCGGCCAACAAGTCGCTGGAAACGGGTGCACCCGTAGAAGTAGCGAGCATCTAGGATTTAACTTAAGGACGAAGCGCTTGCCTGGGTTGAGATATGCGCTCAGACAAGCGCTTCCCTTTTAACGTTCAGATGAATGGAATCGAGCCATCCGGCGTGGGCGGGAGGGCGCGTCGCCAGGGCTTGTAGGGATGTTTGAGGCAGTATTCCTCGTTGAGCTCTATGCCCAGGCCCGGAGTGGTCGGAAGCTCCAGGTAGCCATTGACGATGTGGTAAGGTTCTCGCACCAGGTCTCGGCGGGGCGGCTCGGTATCTACATGGTACTCCAGGATGAGGAAGTTGGGACAGGTGGCGGCGAACTGTGCGTTGACCGCCGTGGCTACCGGCCCCATAGGGTTGTGGGGAGCTAAGGTCACGTACTCGGCCTCGGCCAGGGCGGCGATCTTTTTTATCTCGGTGAGGCCCCCGCAACAGCAGACGTCGGGCTGAATGATATCCGCGGCGCGAGCGCGGAGCAGGTCGCGGAATTCCCACTTGGTATAGAGCATCTCGCCGGTGGCGATGGGCACGGGGGATTTAGCCCGCACCTGGGCCATCGCCTCCACGTTCTCCGGCCGTAGAGGTTCCTCTACAAATAGGGGGCGATAGGGAGCTAAGACGTTACATAACTCAATGGCCTTGGCCGGCTCCAGGATCCTGGCGTGGGGGTCCAGGCCGATCTCTACCTCATCTCCCAAGGCCTCGCGAAGGTAGGCCATTTTCTTTTCCACTTGGCGTAACGTGCTGGGCCAGGACATCTCCTGCATCCGCTGGGGGAGGGGATCCGTCTTGAAGGCGGTGAAGCCATAACGCTCTTTCAGGCGCAGGGCGTTCTCGGCGATCTCTTGGGGGCTGGCGCCGCCCGGGTTCTGATAGACGCGAATGCGCTCCCGGCACTTGCCGCCCAGCAACTGGTAAACCGGCGTATGAAGGGCTTTACCTTTGATATCCCACAGGGC
>DAOTVR010000197.1:0-4320 GCA_034436315.1 Anaerolineae bacterium | reverse complement strand
TGGGCGTAGAGATCCCCGGTGAGTCAATGATCAGGATCTCATCGGCCAATGGGCCATAAGCGGCCCGAAACGCCGCCGGGGACTTGACCTGCACGATGCGCGCGTCGCTCGGCTCCTCGCCCAAACTACGATAGAGCTGCGGATCCCACTGTGAGACCGCCCGCTCCATCACCACTAGGTGGATGCCCCCCTGAACCAGTACCACGGTCTTGCCCATACGCTGTGTCACCCCACGCATCCCCGGCCCCTTATGGCGAAAGACGCCGTCGGAGATGAGCCGCACATAGCCTCTGAAGCGGACCGGCTCCCAAAAGGCCGGAGCGAGCTTTCCGCCCACTTGCACCTCTACCTCGGCACCCACACCGGCACGGATAGCCTCCTGCACGGCTTGCGGGTCCACGATATTGAGCAGCGCCAACGGCTCAAAAGGCGCCGCCCGGAGGACGGCTTGAAGAAGCACTGTGCTATCCCCCGTGGAGCCAGAAGTGGGCGAATCCGCCGAATCGCACAGGACCACCATACCCTTCTCGCGCGCCAACGCCCGGCGCACCGCTTCATCGGGCGGCACCAGCTCGGGCACAAAGGCTTGGCGGCGTTCCCAGAAAGCACGGGCGAGGCTCTGAGCGTACGTGCGGGCAGCAACAGCGTCCCTATCGGTGACCACGACGACGGAGCAACCCAGGTCCTCGGTATCCATCCAAGGTTGCACCGCATAGACCCCACCGTGAAGGATCCTGCCCTCGCGTTCCCAGGCCAAAGCCATGTTGATCACCTCGGCAAGGGGCCCATCGGTATGCCGAGCATTCTCCGCGGGGACGATCAGCGGCAGGCGCTCCAGGGCCATTGCCGGCCTGACTTTCCCACGCATCGTATCTAGAAGAATACGAGCCGCACTCTGGCCCGTCTCGTAGGCATCCACATGCGGCGCGGTATGATACCCGATCAGCGCCGTTGCTTCTCGCACCATCCTTGTCGTGACGTTAGCATGTAAATCCAACGTGCCCACGATGGGTACATGAGGCCCTACCAACTCTCGCACGGCGCGCAGGACTTCCCCCGTCGCATCAGGCTCTCCTTCAGCCATCATCGCCCCATGCAAGACTAAAAACACCCCATCCACGGGCAGCGCCGCCCGCAGTCGCTCCAGAAGCTCATCCAGGATCGCCCGAAAAACCTCTTGAAGGATCGGCCCTCCCGATAGCGCCTTCGCCGATAAAAGCGGCAATATCTGGCAATCCGCTTCGCAACTGAAAACGCTCATCGCCCCGGCCTCTTCTGTGGCCAGCCCTTTCAGCCCCTCCAGAAGCTTCTCCCCCCGCCACAAGCGCTGAGCCTCGAAATCGGCCCAGGTGGTCGGATGAGGCGAGAACGTATTCGCCTCATGACTGAAAGCCCCAAATGCAATGCGCATCGCTTCCTCCCTTCTCATCAGTTTCCTAGTTCCCAGAACACCTCAGGAGCTGCTATGCCCCGGCTTCCCAACAGCGCTCAAGCCGTTCCAAGCCTTCCCTAAACGTCCGCAGCGAGGGTCGGGATCAGGGCCCATCTGGGTCTCAAACCACTCCCCGGAGAAGTAACCCCCATAGCCGAAAAAGCGCAATAAACCGTACATGCGCCGAATGGGCAACTCGCCCTCGCCGAAGGGCTTGATCACCACTCGGTCAGGGCTGGCCAGGGCATCGTGGAAATGGGTGTGCTGGATGAAAGGGCCGATGGCCTCCCATGTAGTCCTGAGGGATTCTCCGTTGCGGTAAGGATGCATAGTGTCCCAATTGATGCCCAAAGCCGGATGGTTCACTAAGCGCACGATGCGCCCGGCATCAACGCCCTTGGAGACGCTGTCGTGAGTCTCTAACCAAAGCCGCACCCCTGCGCGCAAGGCGCGTTCGGCCACGCGACGCAAGTTATGGGCCACCCGCAGGATCGCCTCGTCTATGCTCATACCCTGAGGCAACGGCCCGCAAAAAACCCTCAACCCTGGACAACCTATGTCCGCAGCCAGCTCAATGCGCGGAAGCGCCTGCTCCACCGCCTCGTCCTTGACGAACTGTAGACTGCTCGCCAAACAACAAGCCTCCAGCCCGGCATCCTCTAATTTGCGGCGAAACTCGGCGCGCTGCGTTTTGCTCGCCTCTACCATCACCCCATGGCGATGATCCGAGTCGCAGCGAAACTCTATCCCCTGATAACCGTGGCGTTGAGCCAAGGCCACGACCTGGTCAAACGTGTACGCAGGACAAGCAAAAGTCATGAAACTGATCTTTACGGCCATAGTCATCCTTTCGCTCCCCGAAGTTGATCCGGATGGCGCGTAGGGCCAGCGTGCAGCCACAAGTTAATACAGGGATCTTCACCATCCGAGATGAGGTGGTGATCCTCCCCCGGTTCCACGATGAACACGTCGCCGGTCACCATGGGATGCAGCTCCCCGTTCAGCTCCATCGTCGCCTTGCCTTGCAGGAGGATAAAAGCCTCATAATCCTCATGGACATGCCGGTCCTGGCCGCCGGGACCATCGTGGTCGTGTGTGCGTACATTCGGCGCTTTATAGGACAATGCCCCCGCACAGAGATATTCACCGGGCATAAGCCCCTTCAAAAAATGACCCTCGCGCACATCGGGCAATTGGTTGAGCCGCAGCTTGATCATCTCAAGGCCTCCTGTACCTTCTCGTTATGGCAGGCGATCCCCTCGCCGGGCTTCTCTGGCCAGCAACGATCACAACGCATACAAGCGACCTTGGTTACTTTCCCTTCACGCATCTTCTTGGGCAGGTCCGGCTCGGCGATCAACGGACGCGAGAGACTGATAAGTTGTACCACCCCGCTGGCCAACACTTCCTCCATAACGGCGCGAGTCCGAAAGCCGTTCACCAGGGCGAGGGGGTAGTGCGGACCCACCGCCTGGCGTACAACTTGGGCCAGGGGCAACAAGGGCGCTTCCACACGCATATCCAGATCCTCAGGCATACCGATAGCGAAACTGATCTCCACGCAATCTATGCCATACTCGGCACAAGCCCGCGCCACTTGTGCCCCTTCGGAGATGGCCAAGCCCATCTCGCGTCGCCCGGCGACGCCAAGCTTGATCCACACGGGATAGTCATCGCCAACCTGCCGGCGCACCTCAGAGACCACCGCCTTTAGGAAAGCGCGCCGCCTTTCCGCATCACCGCCCCAGCGATCGTTGCGAAGGTTCGTAGCTGGCGTGAGGAACTGGGAGATAAGGTAGCCATGCGCCCCATGAAGCTGAACCCCATCGAACCCCGCCTCCCGCGCGCGGCGCGCGGCCTGGCCGAAGGATCTCACAATGCGCAACAGCTCCTCCTCGGTCATAGCGCGCGACTGGGCCATATTGAGCACTGCCACACCGGATGGAGAAAGGGACTCAGGCGTGATGGCAGGGTTGCAATTAGCTCCGGCATGATTGAGCTGCACCATGACGCGAGCGCCAGCCTGTTGGGCGGGACGAATGATCTCCCGCCAGATAGGAATCAGTTCATCTTGGGCTATGGAGGACATCTCATCGTGCGTTCTGCCCGAGCGCTCCACATAGGCATGTCCGGTAACGATCAACCCCACCCCACCCTCAGCCAAGGCACGGTAAAGCTGGCCCACCTTGAGCTGGGGAGCGCCCGTCTCGCGATCCACAAGCCGCTCCGCCGTCGCTGAGCGCATGATGCGGTTCGGAAGCTGCAAGGTGCCAATACCGATCGGTTCAAACAAAAGGGACATAGCTCACTCCTGAGGCGCTCACGAACGCCATGAGTCAAAGGTTGCTTCGGGATTATAGGCTCCGCTGGGAAGAAAGGCAAGCGGATCGCAGCATCCGGTGAAATCAGATGCTGCTGATCAAGACGAGGTCAAGGTGAGCGAGATAGAGTAACAAAGGGGATTACAAGAATCCAGGTGCGACGGGCAAGCCTTTCAGCCCTCCGAATTCGCCCGGTGAAGGGTCAAGCCGCTTGACGACGCAACGTACAAACCCGCACGAGATCGCCGAGAACCTCTCGGGCGCTGTCCAACAGAGAGTCCACATCCACATCTGCCAGGCCTCTACTGAGCATCTGAAGATGCTCAAAGCTTTCGCTATCCTCGTCGAACAGGCCGGAAAGCAGATCGGTCACATCAGTCTGCTCTTCTGTTGCTTCGGGAGTAGTTGTCTCCTCCTTTTGCTCTTCCTCTGTGGTTTCTTGCCCCTCGCTCTGGGCATCTTCAGGCTGGGTCTCAGCCAGCATAGCGAGTTGCTGCTGAAGCGCCTCTTCGGTTAGCTCTGTTTCGCCCTCCACAACGAGCTCATCAAGTTCCTCAACCATCCTCT
>DAOTVR010000196.1:0-2933 GCA_034436315.1 Anaerolineae bacterium | reverse complement strand
GGCTCGCTCTTGACCGGCGTATTGCTTAACCGGGGCACCCAGGTTACTGTGGTGGACTCCCTATCGTTCGGAGGCGAATCTCTGTTGGGGTATTGGCATCACCCCCGATTTCGTTTCATCAAGGGCGACGTAGCTGAGGCAGGTATAGCTCAAAAACTGCGCCCAGGGAACGCGCCTTACAGCGCCGTGATCCACCTGGCAGCCATCGTCGGCTTTCCCGCCTGTCAGGCGGTGGGGCGAGAGGCTGCTTGGCGTTGCAATGTTGAGGGCACCCAACGCATGTTTGAGGTGGCAGAAACCCTGGGTGCCCGACGTTTCATCTTCGCCAGCACCTACAGCAACTACGGTATATCTGAGGACGACCGTCCCGTCACAGAGGAATCGCCACTCTATCCCCAATCCCTCTATGCGGAGACCAAGATCGCCGCCGAGCAGTATCTTCTGAAGCAGGCTCAAGATAGCCGCTGCGCGCCGCTGATCTTCCGCTTTGCCACCCTGTTCGGCATCTCGCCGCGCACGCGCTTTGACCTGATCGTGAACCAATTCGTGCTAGAGGCCCTAACCAGAGGGGAGCTCTTGATCTACCAGCGTAACTATTCCCGCGCCTTCGTGCACGTCCGCGATGTAGTGGAAGGGATATGCCTGGGGTTGCAGGCTCCGGAGGAAAAGGTGCGCGGGCAGATTTATAACTTAGGATCCGACGCCGGCAACTACACCAAGGATGAGATCGTGGCCCTGATCCAGAAGCACATCCCGGGGCTGAAAGTCACCTACAAGGATCTATCGTTCGGAGGGGACATGCGCGACATTCGCGTCTCCTTCGCCAAGATTCGGCGTGAGCTAGGCTTTGAGCCCAAGATCAGCGTAGAGGAGGGCATCGTTGAAGTGCGCGATGTCCTCCTAAAGGGTGTGATCAAGGCCCCGCTAGACGAACGCTATCGCAACGCGCAGTTCATCGTACAATAGCGTAGAGACGATCGCTACGCTAATTCCACAAGCTGGATTCAATCGACCATGATTGAGGTACCGTGGAGGTCATTACGGAAACCCCGGCAACCCCTCCGGAAACGAGCACCCCAAGCGCTCAACCACTAGCTTACCGCGCCGTGCGCGGCGGGCTGTGGGTAGCGCTGAGCTCTTACTGGATGATTGGCTTCGGGTTCCTTGTCAATATCGTCCTAACCCGCTTGCTTTCTCCCGAAGTCTTTGGGACTTTTGCTCTGGCGATGTTTTTTGCCCAACTCCTACGCCTACAGCCCAGACTGGGACTGGGATATGCCTTCGCGCAGCATAAGGAAGTGACCGCCGAAACGCTTGGTACCTATGTGTCAATGGAGATTACGGCTGGCCTGGCCGGCTTGTTTCTCTTCCTCGTGGCCACACCCATCCTAAGGTTATCGGGATATAGCTCGTTGGTCATAACCGTTGGAGCGGTTCTAGCTATAGGAGCTGTGCTTGAGGGATTCGGTGGAATCGGCGGCGTTTTGCTGGAGAAAGAATTGCGCTTCGCGCCGGTCAGCTTGGTGCAGAGCGTAGCCTTTCCACTATCCTATATCCCCGCCTTCTGGCTGGCGACCCGCGGCGGAGGTGCCTGGAGTTTAGTCGCCCAGAATCTCACCTACAACTCGCTTTCTCTAATGGGAATCATCTGGATGACCCGCCGGCAATTGCCGTATATCTGGCAAATGCGCTGGCGATTCAGCTTATCTCTGGCCCGGCGCTTCGTGCGCTTTGGCCTCACAGTGGGCGCAGGAATGTTGGCCGGGATGCTACTCACACAATTGGACAATTTTTTCATCGGCACGCTCGTGGGCGTGGTCGTGTTGGGATTCTACGATCGGGCGTATCGGATCGCCCAGTGGCCTAGTACCCTGTTCAACGCCGTGTTAGGCCGAACTGCCTTTTACACCTACGCCCAGTTGCAAGGAGACCAAGAACGCTTACAAAAGACGGTGACGATGATCCTATGGTTGATCGCCATGTCGGCCCTGCCGCTGGCGCTGATGCTCTTTGTCACCGCGTCTGACCTGATCACCCTATTATACGGTGAGCGTTGGCTGCCCAGTGCGCTGTTCCTGCGTATTTTAGTGGTCATCTCCGTTGCTCGCCCGTTCTGGGAAAACGCGGGAGCGCTCTTTGTCGGCTTGGGCAAGCCGGGGCTCACGGCCAAGTTTACGATCGTCCAGGCCCTCGTTCTGGCCGTAACGGGTTTGCCTTTGACCATACTGACGGGTGCAACCGGCACGTGCGCTGCGGTTGGCCTGGCAGCGGTTGCCGGCGTTATCCTGATTTACTACAATACGCAAAAGGAAATATCCCTTCAGCCATGGTCGGCGCTGAGTGGTCCATTGTTAGCTGCTGGCTCGACCATCCTGGGCTATCTAGTGCTGAGCCGCCTGACCGGGCTGAATCACCTTTGGTTATGGATGCGTATACTGATTAAAGCCGGCTATACGGCTATAGCCTTTCTGGCGCTGACTTTCCTGATCCAGCCGTACGCCACGAGGGAGCGAATCTGCTACGTGTGGCGGCTAGCAGCGCAATCTAAAGGTTAATCCACGAGCACTATATAGCGATTCCATTGAGAGAAACCTCATCTGAAAGAAAACGTTATGGCCACCTTTGTTAGTGTGATCATCCCCTGTTACAACCAAGCCCGTTTCCTGGCCGAGGCCATCCAGAGCGCCTTAGACCAGGACTATCCGAACAAGGAGGTCATCGTCGTTAACGACGGATCGCCCGACAACACGCGCGAGGTGGCTGCCGCCTTTGGCGATCGCATTATCTACATCGAGCAACCCAATAACGGTGCTGCCGGGGCACGGAACGCGGGCATTAGAGCTTCAAAGGGCGAATACATCGCTTTCCTAGACGCCGATGATGTGTGTCTGCCAGGGCGTTTAGCTCTTCAAGCTGCCATTCTCGATCAGCAT
>DAOTVR010000195.1:0-3813 GCA_034436315.1 Anaerolineae bacterium | reverse complement strand
GGCCAAGTCTGCCATAGGCGTGTTCCCTCCTGGTGGAGATGTTGCCACCATCCTTTTACCAGAGGTGCCCCAGACTTGGCCAATAGCTTGTTGACCACCTGGTAACGATCTCTTGGCGCAAGCGCACCGCTTAATTGACAGCCATAAGCATGCGATTATACTTATAAATCTACTAAACACGTTGGCATAGATAGACCATGCGAGTGTTTCCTTTTACCGCCATAGTGGGACAGGAGCGCATGAAGCGCGCCCTGATCCTGAATGCCATCAGCCCGCAGATCGGCGGGGTGCTTATCCGTGGAGAGCGAGGTACGGCCAAGTCCACGGCGGCCCGCGCCTTGGCCGCCTTGCTTCCGGAGATCGAAGTCGTGGGCGACTGCCCGTATTCCTGCAATCCTCGCCGCACCGATGAGATGTGTGATCGGTGCCGACAGCGTTTCGCCGCCGGCGAGGCCTTGCCCATCACCAGGCGCAAGACGCGCTTCGTGGATTTGCCGGTGAGCGCCACCGAAGACCGGGTGGTGGGTACGCTGGATATAGAACGGGCCATCAAGCAAGGCGAGCGCCACTTTGAGCCCGGTGTGCTTGCGGCAGCCAACCGGGGGCTCTTGTATGTGGATGAGGTCAACTTACTGGATGATCACGTGGTGGACCTCCTCCTTGATTCGGCGGCCATGGGCGTGAACGTCGTGGAGCGCGAGGGGATCTCCTTCTCGCACCCGGCGCGCTTCGTTTTGGTGGGCACCATGAACCCCGAAGAGGGCGACTTGCGGCCCCAGTTGTTGGATCGCTTCGCCCTGTGTGTGGATATTCAGGGCATCGCCGATGCCGATGCGCGCGTGGAGATCCTCAGACGGCGCCTCCTTTACGAACAGGATCCCGAGCGCTTCTGTGAAGAATGGTGTGAGGCGGAGGCGGCCCTCTCCCAACGAATCGCCAGGGCCCAAGCCTTGCTGCCGGACGTCTCTTATGACACGGGACACCTGTACACCATCGCCGAGCTGACCGCCGAGATGGAGGTAGACGGCCATCGTGCCGACATCGTCATCCTCAAGACGGCCATCGCCCACGCGGCGTTTGAGGGCCGGACTATGATCACCGAATCCGACATCTTGCTGGCCGCTGAACTTGCCCTGCCTCACCGTCTGCGGCGCAAGCCGTTTGAAGAGATTCAAACCAAGATGGAGAAGCTGGAACAGCGCCTTGAGCACGCCCGTGCCGCGGCCGAGGAGCCGGAGGCGAGGCGGGCTGATCTAGAGGCCCTCAGCGCGGCTAAAAAAAAACGGAACTCTTGAGCACGGATCATCTTCCCGATCCGTCGGCTTCCCGGCAGAGCATCCCCTTGCGAGGGCACCACGCCGACGCGCAACCGCTTGAGTATCTCCGCCAAGTGGATGTTCCTGTGCATATCGGCGAGACCTTCAAGCCGCGCAAGCTCAAGACCCCCCTCGACCGCATAGCCCGCAAAACGGCCGGCCGGCGCAGCTACACGGTGACGAAGCGCAAGCGGGGACGCTACATCCGTGCTCGACCCGCGCAAGAGGATTACAGCGACATCGCCCTGGATGCCACCCTGCGTTCGGCCGCTCCCCATCAGCTTTGGCGAGAGCGTGATCGTACGGCCATCGTCATCACCGAAACCGACTTGCAGCGCAAGGTGCGGGTGCGCAAGGCGGCCAATTTGATCCTCTTTGCCGTAGATGCGAGTTGGTCTATGGCCGCTGCGGCGCGTATGGAAGCGACCAAGGGGGCGATCATGTCCTTGCTTATGGACGCCTACCAGAAACGCGACCGCGTGTGCATGATCACCTTTCAGAAAGATCGGGCGAATCTCGTTCTGCCCCCAACCTCTAGCGTTGAGATGGCCAAAAACGCCCTCAAAGACATCCCCGTGGGCGGCAAAACGCCGTTGGCCGCGGGGTTGCTCTTGGCCTACCAGATCATTGAGCGCGAGAAGCGCGAGAGCAGCGAGATCATGCCCTTGATGATCCTGCTGACCGACGGCGCGGGCAACGTCTCCGTGACGGGCATGCCCCCTCGCGAGGAGGCTCTGCTCATCGCCAGTCTCTTCGCGCAAAAGAAGGTGCGCTCGGTGGTCATCAACACGGAGCACGAGTCTCTGGATCGTGGGCTGGCCCAAGAGCTGGCGACAGCCCTTGATGCGCCCTGTTATACGCTGAGTGAACTCAAGGCCGAGAGCCTGTACCAGACCGTGCGCAATGAACTTCAAGGCTAGCCTCATGTTAATGGCGAACAAGTGGCGACAACTGTGGGCGGATTTGCTGTTGCTCCTGGTCACTCTGATCTGGGGCAGCACCTTTGTCATGGTGAAGGATGCCATCGCATCCTATCCGGTCTTCCCTTTCCTGGCGTTGCGTTTCGGCCTGGCCACCTTGGCGCTCTTGCTGATCGGTTGGCGACGTCTGCCCTCACTGGGATGGAAGGGTGTGGGAGCTGGCGCATTGATCGGCCTATTCCTTTTCTCCGGTTACGCCCTGCAAACCTTCGGTCTGCGTTATACCAGTGCCTCCAAGGCGGGCTTTATCACCGGACTCTCCGTGGTGATCGTGCCGGTGCTCTCCACGCTGTTCCTGCGCCGGCGGCCCGCAGCCGGAGCGCTCATCGGGGTTTGTCTGGCCACCACGGGCTTGGCCCTTTTGACCCTGGATCACGACCGAAGCATCGCCATAGGGGATCTGCTTGTTTTGGGATGCGCGTTTTCCTTTGCTTTGCACATCGTGGCCGTGAGCGCCTTCGCACCCCGCACGGACCCTCTGGCGCTGACCATCATTCAGGTGGCTACGGTTACCCTGGCCAGCGGGATCATCACCCTGCTCACCGACCGCCCCTGGCCGCAGCCTTCCCTTGAGACCTGGTTTGCGGCCAGCTTTACCGGCGTCCTGGCCACGGCCGTTGCGTTCTTCGTCCAAACCGCCATGCAGCGTTTCACGACGCCCACCCATACGGCCTTGATCTTTGCCGGCGAGCCTGTCTTTGCCGCTCTGTTCGGCGTCCTACTGGCGGGCGATGTGATCACCGCGCGCGGTCTCGCCGGAGGCATCCTGATCCTCATGGGCACCGTGGCCGGCGAGATCCGTTGGTCCGAGCACACGGCCAGGATCATCTCCCGTTTCCTGAGCCCTCACTACATCGCCGGCCCGATGTTGATCACGTTGGCCCTGAGCGATTCAACGCCCTGGGTATGGAGCCTGCTCTGGGCGGTAGGGATCGCCCTGCTAACACTTGTTGGGCCTTTGCTCATCCTGAGACGAGAGCTACGCCGAGGGGGGATCAGTGACTGGCACATCTCTAACCGCAAAGAGCGCTTACGGCCCATCCCCGTGCTCCTCTCGTTCCTTGTGGTCATTATCCCCCTTGTTCTACTCATCGTCTTGCGCGGCCCAAGGCTCCTGCTCGTCGGCGCGGTGATCGCGCTGTTGTTGGTGGTGTGTAATTTGGTGATCACCTTGGGCTGGAAGATCAGCCAGCACGTGTCAAGCATAGCCGCTAGCACAACGCTTATCGCCGCTACGCTGGGCATCGGCGCGGCACCGGTCTTGCTGTTGATCCCCCTTGTAGCGTGGGCGCGGGTCAAGGTCAAGGCCCATACGGTGCTTCAGACCATAGCCGGAGGAATCGTCGGGGTCTCCGTAACCTTGGCCACCCTGCGCTTCTGGGGCCTCGTCTAAAGGCAGAATATCGCGGGAACACCCATGGAACACGCGGCCCATGAGCATTTGAAGGCGGAAAGAGTTAAACGCTTGTTGTGAAATGAACTGTCAATCGATTAGGTCGGCAAAAGCGAGATTGGGC
>DAOTVR010000194.1:0-4377 GCA_034436315.1 Anaerolineae bacterium | reverse complement strand
GGGGCGCAGCGACGCTGCGCCCCGATCCGCAGGAGGAGGATTATCCCGTGCCGTACGATCCTAACCGCCATCATCGCCGATCCATCCGCCTGAAAGGGTACGATTACACCCAACCGGGCGCGTATTTCGTCACGATGGTGACCTATGAGCGCATTTGTCTGTTCGGCGAGATCGTGGATGGCGAAATGCGGGCGAACGATTACGGTCAGATCGTGCGTGACGAATGGTTTCAAACCGCCGTTTTACGCCCGTATGTGGTGTTGCACCCCGACGAATTCGTGGTCATGCCCAACCACGTGCACGGGATCATTTGGATCATGGGGGATGATGATATGGATATCGTCGGAGTAGGGGCGCAGCGGCGATACGTCGGGGCGCAGCGGCGATACGCCCCGACGATAAACGACGCCGTCGGCGGCGCAACGCCCACCAACGTCATCCCCGGTTCGTTGGGCGCCATCGTCCGGGCGTTCAAATCCGCCGTCACCAAACGCATCAACGTCCTGCGCAGCACGCCGGGCGCGCCCGTTTGGCAACGCAATTACTACGAACACATCATCCGCTACGACCGTCCCCTGAACGCCATCCGCCGCTACATCCTGGATAATCCCTTGCGTTGGTATCTTGATCGCGAGAACTCGGCTCGGATGGGCAGCGATCCGCTGGCGCGAGAGATCTGGGAGATGCTCCGCCAGGACGAGGCCGATCAACCGGCAGGAGAGGAGTCATGACCCTCGCATCCGAACGTGGTGTCGTCCAAAACCCGCTCACCTGCTACGCCGAGGAGGCCGGCTGGGACTATATCTCGCCGGAGGAGGCTTTGCGCCTGCGCGGCGGAGAAGACCAGCCCTTTTTGCGCTCCGTTTTGGTGGGCCAACTGCAGCGCCTCAACCCCGGCGTGGTCACCAACGTCACCAAGGCCGAGGAGGTTATCGGCCGGCTCATGCGCGTCCGCCCCGATATCGAGGGCAACCGCGAGGCCTGGGAATACCTCAAGGGGCTCAAGACCGTCTTTGTCGAGGCCGAGCGCCGCGAGCGCAACGTCCGCCTGCTCGATCCCCTCAACGTGGAGGCCAACACCTTTCACGTCACCAAGGAGTTCACCTTTCAGAGCGGCGTGCAGCGCATCCGCGCCGACGTGGTCTTTTTGATCAACGGCGTGCCGGTGATCGTGATCGAGACCAAGGCCGCCACGCGCTTGGAGGGCATCGCCGAGGCCCTGGACCAGATCCGCCGCTATCACGAGCAGGGCCCCGAACTGATGGCCCAGGCGCAACTCTTCGCCCTGACGCACCTGGTGCAGTTCTTTTACGGCGCGACGTGGTCGCTTTCGCGCAAGGCCCTCTTCAACTGGCGCGAGGAATCCGGCGGGGGCGATTTCGAGGCGTTGGTCAAAACGTTCATCGCCCCCCGGCGGGTGGTGCGCGTGCTCACCGATTACGTCCTCTTTCCCCGCAAGGATGGCGAACTGACCAAGGTGGTGCTGCGGCCACACCAGATGCGCGCCGTGGAACGCGGCCTGGCGCGCGCCCGCGAGGCCATAAGGACACCGCCGGCCGCGCCCCAACGGCGCCGCGGGCTGATCTGGCACACCCAGGGCTCGGGCAAGACCTACACCATGCTCACCATCGCCCGCCTGCTCCTGGAGAGGCCCGAGTTCCGAAACCCCACCGTGCTCATGATCGTGGATCGCAACGAGCTGGAGCAGCAACTCTTCCAGAACCTGGAGGCGGTCGGCTTCGGGCGGGTGCAGTTGGCCCTTTCCAAAAACCACCTGCGCCAATTGCTCCGACAGGATACGCGCGGCCTCATCGTCTCCATGATCCACAAGTTCGACGACATGCCGGCGGACCTCTGCACGCGCCCGAACGTCTTTGTGCTGGTGGACGAGGCTCACCGCTCCACCGGCGGCGATCTGGGCAACTATCTGATGGGCGCGTTGCCCAACGCCACCTTCATCGGCTTCACCGGCACGCCCATCGACCGCACCGCCCACGGCAAGGGCACCTTCAAGACCTTCGGAGGCGACGACCCCCGTGGCTACCTGGATAAATACTCCATCCGCGAATCCATCGCCGATGGCACGACCGTCCCCTTGCACTATCAGTTAGCCCCCAACGAGTTGCTTGCCGACCGCCAGGCCATGGAGGAAGAGTTCTGGGCGGCGGCCGAGTTGGAGGGCGTGGCCGATATAGAGGAGCTCAACCGTGTCCTCGACCGCGCCGTGGTGCTGAAGAACATGCTCAAGAACCCCGACCGGGTAGAGCAGATCGCCCGCTTTGTCGCCGATCATTTCCGGCGCTATATACAGCCCACGGGCTACAAGGCCTTCTTGGTGGCGGTGGATCGCGAGGCCTGCGCCTTTTACAAAGAGGCGCTGGACCGCTACCTGCCCACGGAGATGAGCCGGGTGGTCATCAGCGCGGGGTATAATGACCCCGCCCATCTGGTCCGCCACCATCTGCGCGAAGAGGAGGAGGCGCGCATCCGCAAAGCCTTTCGCAAGCCCGGCGAGATGCCCCAGATCCTCATCGTCACCGAGAAACTGCTCACCGGCTACGATGCCCCCATCCTTTACTGCATGTATCTGGACAAGCCCATGCGCGACCACGTGCTCTTGCAGGCCATCGCCCGCGTCAACCGCCCCTACGAGAGCGAGGGCGGCCAGCGCAAGACGACCGGCCTGATCGTGGATTTCGTCGGGGTATTTGAGAACCTGGAGCGGGCGCTGGCCTTTGACTCGCAGGACGTGAGCGGCGTGGTGGAAGGGATAGAGGTGTTGCAGGCCCGCTTTGCCGAGCTGATGGCCCAGGGCCGCGCCGAGTACCTTCCCCTCGCCGCCGGCAAGGTAGCAGATAAAGCCGTTGAGGCGATTCTGGAGCACTTTCGCGATCGCGATCGTCGCGAGGCCTTTTACAGTTACTTCCGGGAACTGGAAGAGGTCTATGAGGTCCTCTCCCCCGACCCGTATCTGCGCCCGTTTTTGGACGATTACCAGCGCTTGGTGGAGATGTACCGCCTGGTGCGCAGCGCTTACGAGCCGCAGGTGCCGGTGGACAAATCCTTTTTGCGCAAGACGGCCGAGATCGTCCAGAGACACAGCCACACCGTAGCCGTGGGCGAACCCACGGTCACCTACGAGCTCGGCCCGGCAGCCCTGTGCGCGCTCCTGCACGAGGACAAGCCGGATACGGTCAAGGTCTTTAACTTGCTCAAAGAGCTCTACTGCCTGGTGGAAGCGCGGGGCAAGCAGGCGCCGCACCTGATCCCGATCGGCGAGCGTGCCGAGGAGATCCGTCGCCGCTTTGAAGAGCGCCAAATCTCGGCGCAAGAGGCCCTCCGCGACCTGGACGCGCTCGTGAGGCAATTGGAGGAGGCGGAAAGAGAACGGGGCTCCAGCGCCCTTTCGCCTGAGGCTTTCGCCGTGGAATGGTGGCTGCGCACGCGGGAAGTGGCCCCGGCCCTGGCCACCCAAGCCGCCGAGGAGATGGAGGCCGCCTTCCGCGAGTGTCCCCACTGGATGACCAGCCAAGCCCATGAGCGCGAGTTGCGCGGGCGGCTCTATAGGGTGCTCATGGCCATGAACGCCCAAAACGTGGTGGACTGGGCAACGCAGATCCTGGCCCTCCTGCGGAGGGCGGCGGAATGAAAGGGCAGGATCCCGCCGACTGGCTCCCGCTGGAAGAGGCCGTGCCGCCGGACCTGTTTCGGGCGGAGGTGGCGGCCTGGGCGCGGCGCATCGGCGTGGAGCCGCGCGAGGTGCGCATTCGCCCCATGAAGCGCAAATGGGCGAGCTGCTCGTCGCGCGGGCGCCTGACGTTCGACGTGGACTTGTTGCGCCAACCCAGCGCCTTCCGGCGCGAGGTGATCGTCCACGAATTGCTCCACCTCAAGGTGCCGAACCATGGGCCGGTCTTCCGGTCCTTATTGAGAGCCTATTTGCAAACGGCCGAAGAAGTGAGGGGCGCGAATTCTAGGCGCGGCTTTTAGCCGCCCCTTGCGGCCATTAGAGGATATTCTGGAGGTCAAGATGCTCCCGATCTCGGCAAGCGATGCATGGCGCGCTGCACACCCCGGCGCAACCATCGGGCTACTCGAACTCTCCGGCATGGATAATACCGGCCCCTCTGCCGCGCTGAACGAGCGCAAGCGGCTCGTTGAAGCGCGTCTGCGGGAGCGCTTCCAGGGCTATACGCGCCGGGACCTGCTGGCCCTCCCCGTCCTGGCTGCCTACGACCGCTACTACGCCCGTTTCGGCAAGACTTACCACGTCCTCCTACAGCTCGAGTCCATCGTCTTCAAGGGCAAGAGCCTGCCGGACGTCTTGCCGGCGGTGGACGCGAACTTTATGGCCGAGGTGGAGACGCTGGTCCTGAC
>DAOTVR010000193.1:0-5596 GCA_034436315.1 Anaerolineae bacterium | reverse complement strand
TACGCTTCCTCAAAAATTGGGCATTCCTGTGGCCGAGCGTCGTCGCATACCCAGCTAGGTGATGATACCAGTTGAAGATAGAAAGCAGATGAATGCTGCAGCGCTTTCAAGGTGACGATTTTGTCATCAACGAATCGGCCTTCTTGAGTATACCCAATAGCGACTTGGCGTCAAAGCTTGTGGCCTTTCCGAATCGGACAACAAAATCGCCAAAGAGCCGAGAGAGCAAGTCCCTCGGCTCTCGCCTAAAAAGCGCTCTGACGTAGGAGGCTCAGAAGAGAGCAGCCAGCACTGCCCAGACCACCAACGAGATTGCCCATCCCAGGGCTATACTGACCAAAGTCTTCTCTGTCGGGAGGTCCAGAGCCTCGCGTATGGCAAAGAAAGCCACTACGAGGGTCAGGATTATGGCCGCAAGAGAAGCGAGCCAGCCGATGCAAGGGATCGCCCCGAAAATGCCCAGGATCCGCGGGGCGTTAGCGTAACCGATACAACGGGCCATCTCCCAGAAATTGGTCTCTCCTTTATAGAGACGCGTGCCGATGAGCATCGTCACATAGCTCACCAAGAGCCAGAATAAGAGGACACCAACGATCAAGTCAAAAGCAAAAGCACCGAAATTCCGCCGATAAATCCCGGCTCCAATCGCAGACAAGATGGACGCAACCACGACAACGATCGCCGCTTCGCCGTTAGCTCCAGTATCCTCCTCAATCTCTTTGTAGACCGTCTGATCGAACTTGATGATCCGAACGATGCGCCCGATGATCTTTTGCCACATGTGCCCTCCTCTATTATGGTTATTTAATACCTACAACAACGGGAGACGGTCACCGATGCGGGTGCACACTGCACCTAGTCCATCCTGTTGCTACCATTATATACGATGATGCAAGCGATGAGTAGCTCCCCTTTCTATTCATCCCTAAGGGGTCACGCGCACAACCTCAATGGCAAGCTCCTCTCCCTGGACTCGTATCCGAAGGTAATGGTGAAACGCCGGCCGGTTTGCTTCAGGATAGAGAGGAGCGCCTGCTCCCCCGGTAATGACATAACGCACGCCGTCACGCACTTGCTCATCATAACTGTGGATGTGGCCTGCGAGCACTAGCTTCACCCCTTTCTGGGCCATCAGCTCCATGAACTCCTTATTCCCATGGCGCATGATGTGGTCGGTACCCGCTGGGTCGAACGGTGGGTGATGGAGTACGACCACTTTCACCGGCTGCTTCGTCGCTTCTAAATCCTTGGCCAGCCAGGCCAGCTCCTCTACGGAGGCGTCGCCAGAGGAAGTATCTATTAAGCTGAAGTGGACGGAACCATAATCAAAAGCATAGTGGGCGGCGGGCGCGCCGGAATACTTCAAGTAAGCCGTGAGATGGCCGTCGGGGTTATCGTGGTTTCCTGGGACGGGGTAGAAGGGCAGCTTGAAATCGCTCATGAGCCGGGCGAACTCCTTGAACTGGGCCTCGGTGCCCGAGTTCACCAGATCGCCTGTGTGGATCAGGAAAGCGCAGCCGTCTTTTTGAACGCCCTCAAGGATCCGGCGGTAGATCGCTTCGCCGCCTCGACTATCGCCGCAGACGGCGAAAGTGAAAACGCGCTCCCCTCTATCGGCCTCCTCGGTGGGGGGCCGCTCCCAGGTAGGGCTGGGTGTGAGGGTGAATGTAGGTGAGGCCGTGGGTGTGGCTCCCGGCCGCCTGGTGGGTGGAGCGGCTGTGAGGGCATGTTGTGTGGGTACAGGGGAGGGCGCTGGGGTCATGGTGGGGGCCTGGGGAGAGGCTGTAGGTGAAGGGGTATGCTCCGGCGCAGAGGGGCGAATCATCACCACCAAGCTACAGATCATGCTGGCTGCGACGAGCAGGCTCAGAAGCCACAAGGCTAACTTTCGCTTGGACGCGGGGGATCGTCTCATAGGCAGGTCTCCATGACGTTCATTTGCCCTTCTGGCAACTGTCTAAACCCTGTTTGGCCATTTGAGAATCGGGATACAGGAGGAGGGCTTGCTCGAACCAAGGAATAGCCTTATCACATTGGCCGATATAAGCGTAGGAGAATCCTAGCTCATAATAGTATTCCTCGGAGCGCGCCCCTAGCGCGATGGCTTTCTCGAGATGGTGAATGGCCTCCTCATAGTTGCGTTGCACATAGTAGGCTACCCCTAGATGGCCATAGGCGGTCCCAAAATTCGGGTCAACCTGAAGGGCCTTCTGGAGCTCCTCTATGGCCGCCTCGTACAAACCCTGGGCCATATAAGTCCAGCCCAGTTGGTCGTGTCCTTGAGGGTCTTGGGGATCGAGCTCAGTAGCTTGCCGAAAATGTTCGGTGGCCTCTTGTAATTTGCCCAACGCCCGATAGTTACGCCCCAGGTCGAGGTGCACGAAAGCCATGTTAGGGTTCACTTCTAATGCCCCTTCAAACTCCCGAATGGCGTCCTGATAGCGTCCCATCAACTCGTAAATATAGCCGAGATTGCGGCGCACAAAGACATTTTGATCGTCTAACTGCATGGCTTTTCGAGCTATCTCGTAGCCCTCGGCCACCCGACCCTCATCTCCAAGAGCCTCTGCCAAGTACGCATAACCCAAGGCCAGATCCGGATCGAGCTGGATCGCTTTAGTGCAGGCATTGACGGCCTCGGTTGGCCGCCCGTTCCAATCCAAGACCATCCCCAGGATAGCTTGATTCTCGGCAGATTCGGCGTCTATCTCCACGGCCCGGCGAGCCAGGCGGACGGCCTCTTCGCCTGCGTGGCGCAGGGCTAGGATGCGCCCCCGGCGAGCGTAGGCAGAGGCTTGCATAGGGTCTAGCTCTGTCGCTCGCCTATAGGCACTAAGCGCCTCGTCAAACCTGCCTTCCTCAAATAGCCTATCTCCCACGGCCAGGTATTCCGCAGCGCTGATCTCCGTTGGAGTGGGTGTAGGTAGAGGCCCTCGCACCGACTCCAAGATCGCCATCTGCTTGCTGTACAGATACCAGGCCAAGCTGAGAGCGATGACCACCGAGAGGAACCAAGGCCAGATGCGTCTCTTTTTAGGTTGGCTCCGAGGTTGGAGGTACATGGATGGCAGAGCGCCTCTTCCTTTGACCCTTATCCTGACGCGGGCCAGATCGCCCGTCTCTTGGTCGCCCATTGGCGATTATAGCTGGCCCGGTCACAAGTGCAAGCCCATAACAGGGCAATCGCATTTGTTGTAGCACCCCGGAACGCTAGAAAGCCCTTGGAAATAGCCATAAGGCTCAAGAAGACGTCCCCAAAAGGCATTTTGATATCCGTGGAGGGGCACAATGGCCATCACAGCGTCCCTACCGATGCTAGAATACCGGAAAAAGCTCTAAATGCGGTTGTTCTGCCGTTTGGACAGGGGCGCTACCGTCCGTTATAATGTTATCATGACGCGTCGGATTCTATCCCTGCGAAGTGGTCAGAGCATCTGGAGATCGGCTGTTCTCCTGGGAGCGTGGGTCGCTCTCTTATTGATCGTTTCTTGTACACATTCCACGCCGACTCCAAGCTTCATGATACTCCCCACGTCAGCTCACGGAGCAGTTCGGATATGCTCAACCCCTCCAGGGGCCCTCATCTATGTGGATGACACAATCCGGGGCGAGGCGCCTCAAGTCGTAACCCTGGAAGCTGGGCGGCATAGGTTGCATCTGGAGAAGCCCGGATTTTCGCCCTCAACGAGGGATATCCTCGTTGAGGCTGACCAGGAATTGCTTGTTGTGGAAGGCCTGCAGGATAGCGCCCCTCCTGAGATCCAATTGGCGCCCGTTCCCGCTTCCGCGGGCCCAGAGGATGGTCTCAAGATCTCGGCAACGGCTACCGATAACGTCGGGGTCGTTCGTTTGGCCCTCTTTTTAGATGGTCAGCTCGTCGCTGAAGCGCGCGAACCTTTCTTGCGCTACAATTTGGACACCCGTGCCCTACAGCCGGGCCGCCATCAGCTCGTTCTTGAGGCCCAAGATGCCGTGGGCAATCTAAGCCGCGAGCAGGGTGTTTTCACCCTGTTGGTTCCTACGGCTCAGGCAAGCGCTACAGTTACGCTCCCTCCGACGCCGACTCCCAGCTTCACGCCCACCTCTTTGCCCTCGCCTTCGGTAACGACCACGCCCAAACCCGCGGCTACAGAGGTGTCTCAGAAGCCGGTCTCTGTCTCGTGGGGGGAGATAACCATCCAGACCTATGCTTATGAACAGGCCCTCTATACGGATCCAGGGCGTGCGGGGCACCCTTATCCACTCCTTGATCGAGGGCGTATTGGGCCCCCCAGACCGCGCGTTTACAAAGTCTTGCGCGTTCGTAACGAGTATTTGGAGCTTACACTGATGCCCGAGCTCGGTGGGCGCATTTATCAATGTCGTTTTCTTCCCACCGGCCAAGAGCTCTTTTATAACAACCGAGTCATCAAGCCCAGTCATTGGGGACCTCCAGAGCAAGGTTGGTGGTTGGCTGTAGGGGGGATGGAGTTCTGCTTGCCCGTTGAGGAGCACGGTTATCTCACCGCCGAGCCTTGGATCCCCGAGATCACCCGGCATCCAGATGGCAGCGCCACCGTGAGTATGAGCATCGAGGAACACAGCCGACGCATCAAGGCCCGCGTGGACGTCACTCTGCGGCCCAATGAGGGGGGATTCCATCTGCGCTCAACGCTATCCAACCCGGATGCAGAGGCTAAAAGCCTTCAGTATTGGATCAACGCCATGCTTTCGCCGGGGACACATGGAGTCCGGCCCTCTTTACGCTTTTACTATCCAACCTCAAGGGTTATCGTTCACAGCCGAGGCGATAACGCGCTACCCGACGCTCGTTCTTTCATGCCCTGGCCTACTTACGATGGGCGCGACTTGAGCCATTACGCCAATTGGCGGGATTGGCTGGGCTTTTTCGCCCCTGAGCTGAGCCAGCCCTTTACCGCCGTCTACGATGAGGAGTCGCAACTCGGCATCGTGCGGGTCTTTCCGCTAGATGTGGCTCGTGGGGTCAAGTTGTTCGCCTTCGGGCTGGACTTTCGAGACGCCCAGGCCTATACCGATGACGGCACACAGTACGTCGAGATGTGGGGGGGCTGGACTCCCACTTTCTGGGACTATGGCACGTTGCCACCCCAGGCCAGTCTCTCATGGGAAGAAAGCTGGTATGTCCTCTCGCGCTGTGGCGGGCCGGTCTTGGCTACAGAGGATGCCTCTTTGAGCATAGCGCGGGCCACAGAATCTATGGACGTGATCATCGCTTCTCCCGGTGAACATCGCTGGACATTACGTCTAACACAAGGCTCCCAGCGAATCGCCCAACAGGATTTCGCAGTCCGTCCGGATAAGCCGTTTCGTATGCGAGTGGCGCTCAAGTCGGGTAACTCTGCGGGCCAGGTGGCCATCAGCGTGATGGACTCTACAGGCAGGCTTATCCTGTCCTATACGGTCTAGTTCCGCCTGGGCTATGGTCATCACCTAAAGCGAACGTCTGAGGGTCAGCAGTGGCATCAAGAGCCTACTTCGGGAGCCCAGATCACCCTCGGCAGGCCGGCAAAGGCTGTTGGCTGAGTCTCTTGGTCTTGCTGGCCACCTTAGTGGCGCTGCTGGGCATCATTGGCCT
>DAOTVR010000192.1:0-11152 GCA_034436315.1 Anaerolineae bacterium | reverse complement strand
CCGACGGCACGCCTTTCTTCTGGCTGGGCGATACCTGGTGGATGGGGCTGTGCAAGCGCCTCTCTTGGCCGGACGACTTTCAACTTCTCACGGCCGACCGCGTGGCCAAGGGCTTTACCGTGATCCAGATCGTCGCCGGGCTTTACCCCGATATGCCCGCCTACGACGAGCGCGGCTTCAACGAGGCGGGACACCCCTGGGAGCCGGGATACGCGCGCATCAGGCCCGCGTACTTTGATATGGCCGACCTGCGCCTGCGCTGGTTGGTCCGCTCGGGCCTGGTGCCCTGCATCGTGGGCTGCTGGGGCTATCACTTACCCTGGTTGGGCCTTGAGAAGATGAAGCAGCATTGGCGCAACCTCATTGCCCGCTACGGGGCCTATCCGGTGGTCTGGTGCCTGGCGGGAGAGGGAGCCATGCCTTATTACCTGGCCGAGGACAAGGCCAAGGACAGGGCCTTCCAGATCAAAGGTTGGACGGAGATCGCCCGCTACGTGCGCCAGGTTGACCCTTATCACCATCCCATCACCATCCATCCTACCGATTCGGCGCGCAACCAGGTGGAGGATGACTCGGTGTTGGATTTGGACATGCTCCAAACCGGTCACAGTGGCTACGAGTCCATCCCCAACACCGTGGACAAGGTCCGTGCTAGTGTGGCGCGCAAGCCGCCCATGCCGGTAATTGAGGGGGAGGTTTGCTACGAGGGCATCTTGGAGGGCAGCCGCCAGGAGATCCAGCGCTTCATGTTTTGGAGCTGCTTCCTCTCCGGCGTGGCGGGCTACACCTACGGCGCGAACGGCATCTGGCAGGTGAATACCGTAGAGCGGCCCTTTGGCCCCTCGCCGCACGGCGCATCCTGGGGGGATACGCCGTGGACGGAAGCCTATCGTCTCCCCGGCTCCACCCACATCGCCCTGGGCAAGCGGCTTTTGGAGCGTTATGCGTGGTGGCGCTTTGAAAGCCATCCGGAGTGGATCGAGCCGCATGCTGATACCAAGGACTATCTGGCCCCCTACGCGGCGGGGATCCCGGGGGAGGTGCGCGTCTTTTACTTCCCCAGGCCTATCGCGCCCTGTAGTGGCCCGATCTTTGTCAAAGGGTTGGAAGCGGGGAAGCGCTATCAGGCCTTCTTCTACGATCCCAAGAACGGCAAGGAGTATCCATTGGGCCAGGTACAGGCCGAGGGGGGGAGCTGGCGCGTGCCTATGCCGGTCTTGATCCAGGATTGGGTCTTGGTGCTATCTGCGGCCTAAGTTGGGTGAGCTTTCCTTAGAAGGCATGGTTGGCCCTGGGCCGCTTGCCGAAGCGACCCAGGGCTTGGGGGTTATGTGTGCTCAAGGAGGATGAGGTGATCTCGCGCGAGCGCGTCAAGAGGGCCGTCCATTTCCAGGGGCCGGATCACATTCCCCATTACCTTCCCGATGGTCAGGAGAACGATCTCCTCTGGCTCTGGTTGGAGCGCCCACCGGATATCCAGGATTGGCATGCCGAGGGGGATCATGAGCGCAAGGTGGATGCTTGGGGTGTGGTCTGGGAACGCACAAACCAGGGGACCTTCGGCGAGGCCGTGGTCTGGCCGGTGGCCGACGTCACCCGCCAAGCGAGTTACGTTTTCCCCGACTTGAACAACCCGCGCTACTATGCCGAGGCCCAAGCCAAGATAGAGGAGAATAACCGTTCGGCCAATCCGAAATACTGTTTGGGGGTCATGCCCTTTAACTCGCTCAACGAGGGCACGCATAACATCATGGGCCTGCACAATATGTTCTTGGCCTACTACGAGCACCCCACCGAGCTCAAGGCTCTTATCAGTCGCTTGGCGGAAAAGCAGCGCGAGTCTATCCGGATGTTGGCCGCTATCGGCTGTGATGGGGTCATGGGCTATGACGATTGGGGCTTGCAGGATCGGCTCATGGTGCGCCCAGAGATGATTGAGGAGTTCTTCATGCCCCATTACCGCCGAAACTGGGCCTTGGCCCACGAGTTGGGCATGGATGTGTGGCTGCACTCTTGTGGGTACATCATTGAGATCCTCCCCATGTTCGTAGAAGCCGGGTTGAACGTGATCCAGATGGATCAACAGGAGAACATGGGCTTGGAGGCCCTTGATGCCTGTGTTGGGGGAAGGCTCGCCTTCTGGTGCCCGGTAGATATCCAGCAGACGATGGTGCACGGTTCCATTGAGGAGATCCGCGCCTATGTGCGGCGCATGATCGCCACCTTGGGCGCCCACAATGGCGGGCTGATCAGCATGGCCTACTCCAGCCCTGAGGCGGTCAATCATACGCCGGAGAAGATCGCCGCTATGTGCGCGGCCTTTCGCGAATATGGGGTATATCGTACTCATTCCGGAAAGTCTCGGACAAGCTCTAGAAACATACCACGCCATAGGAGTTAACAGATCATGGGCAAACGTCGGCTGCATTACGTCCTTAGCACCCATTGGGATCGCGAGTGGTATCAAACGTTTCAGGATTACCGTTTTCGCTTGGTCAAGCTCTTGGATGGGGTACTCGCCGGCCTTGAGGAAGGCACACTTAAGGGGCCCTTCACCACCGACGGGCAGGCCATCATCCTGGAGGATTACCTGGAGGTGTACCCGGAGCGCCGCGCTCAGGTGGAGCGATACGTGCGCGAGGGCAAGTTAATCGTCGGGCCATGGTATGTGCTCCCCGATGAGTTCATCGTCTCTGGGGAATCCCTCGTGCGCAACCTGGAATGGGGGCGCAAGGTGGCCCGCGAGTTCGGCGCAGAACCCTCCAATGCCGGTTTCGTCTGCGACATCTTTGGGCATAACAGCCAGATGCCGCAGATATTCGCCGGCTTCGGCATCAAGGCCGGTTTCATCTGGCGGGGCCTGAACACCATCCAGACACGACACATCCGTTGGCGGGGGGCCGATGGCACGGAGTTGCCCTGCTATCGCTTCGGCCACGGCGGGTATTGCAGTTACGCCTTCGCCGTGCGTCACGCCCTGGAGCAGACCCGCCCCTTTGATCCCGAACAAACCCTAAAGGATCTCGAGGCGTTCATCCGTTTTGAGGCCGAGCATACCGAGATAGACCCGATCCTGCTCTTTGATGGCGGCGACCACCAGGAGTGGGATCGGCGCGCTTACGAGGTGCTCATAGCCCGCAGCGAACAGCCCGATGACGCTTACGAGATCGTGCACAGCAGCTTGGATGCCTATATAGCTGAGATGCTCCCCCAGGCCGAGCGTATCAGCACGGTGCTAGAAGGGGAATTGCGCGAGCCGGGCCTGGAGTGCGCCGATATAGATCAACAGTGGCTCATCCCAGGGGTGCTTTCCAGCCGCGTCTGGATCAAGCAGGCCAACGCCGAGTGCCAGAGTTTGCTCTGCCAGTGGGCCGAGCCGTTGAGCGCCTTTGCCCATGCCGCCCTGGGCCGCGGGTACCCTCAAGGATACCTTAACGTGGCCTGGCGGTGGCTCTTGCAGAATCATCCCCACGATTCCATCTGCGGTTGTAGCATTGACGCCGTACACGAGGACATGAAGTATCGCTTCAACCAGTGTCGGGGTATCGCCAACCGCCTGACCATGGATGCCATGCAAAAGATCGCCGCCAGCGTCCGGGGCGAGGTGGCCGAGGATGAGCTGCGCGTGACGGTCTTTAATCCGCTCCCGCATGCTGTTGAGGAGACGGCCGAGCTGACGCTGCAAATCCCCAAGGATTGGCCGACCTTTAACGAGTTCTTCGGCTATGAGCCCAAGCCCGCCTTCCGTGTCTACGACGCCGAGGGGCAGGAGTTGCCCTATCAGCGCCTGGGCCAGGCGATGGGCCGGACCAAGTTGCGCGTCTATTACGACCGCTTCGCACACGGCTACCAGACGAATGACGTTCGCGTCAGCCTGCCGCTGCGTGTTCCGGCGATGGGCTATACCACGCTCACCGTGCGCAAGGGCGAGCCGGGCAAGCCCACGCGCCATCCCGAGGTGCCCGGCCTGGCCACCAGTGAGCGCTCCATGGCCAACGAATATCTTGACGTGCGCATTGAACCCAACGGCACCTTGACCCTTACGGATAAGCGTACCGGCCAGTCTTACGGTGACCTTCTGACCTACGAGGATGTGGCCGATATCGGCGATGGCTGGTATCACGGCATAGCTACCAACGATCAAGCTTTCGTCTCCACGGCCAGCCGGGCGGAGGTGGCCCTGGTGCATAATGGTCCCATGCTGACCACCTTCCGCGTGCGCACCACGATGGGCGTGCCCGCCGAGTTTCGCTTTGATAGCCAGACCCGCTCGGAAAGGCTCGTGGACCTGGTCATAGATAGCCTGATCAGCCTGCGCCCCGGTGCGGATCGCTTGGAGGTGCAGACGAAGGTTTATAACGAGGCCGACGACCATCGCCTGCGCGTGCTTTTCCCCAGCGGCGCCCGAACCCAAGTCTATCTGGCCGATAGCCCCTTTGACGTAGTGGAGCGCCCCATCGCGCTGCGCGTGGATAATCACCTTTACCGTGAGTTGGAGGTGGAGACCAAGCCGCAACAATCCTGGACGGCCGTCTTTGACGGCCAGCGCGGCCTGGCCGTGGTGAGCAGCGGCTTGATGGAATCGGCGGTGCGCGACCTGCCCATGCGACCCATCGCCTTGACCCTTTTCCGGGGCACGCGCCGCACGGTGATGACCGACGGCGAGCCCAACGGCCAGCTTCGGGGGGTGCTGACGTTTCGGTACTGGATCGTGCCGCTGGCAGGCGAGCCGGACCGCTCTCGGCTTTGCGCGCTGGGGCAACAGCTTGCCGGGGGATTGCGCGATGTGCAGTTACGTCCAGAGGATATCGCCCTGCATCGGCAGCCCACTGCGCTCCCACCGACGGCAGGTTTTCTGAGCCTGGATGGCCCGGCGGTGCTGAGCAGCGTGCGCCGGGTGGGCGAGGCCCTTGAGCTACGCCTGTTCAACCCGACCAAAAAGCAAATTCAGGCAACGATCACCCTGGGCGAGCCCATCGGCATGGCACGGCTACCTACGCGCGCCCAGCGGGTTGATTTTGAAGGCCGGCCCCTGGATCGGGCGCGCGCTATTGAGGGTGGATCGGTCACTTTCCGGCTGCGGGCCAAGCAGATCCTGACCGTGCGATTGAGCTAGCATTTGCTCCTAATCACGCCGTCAGGCGTCGAGCCTATGTCCTGACGATGCTGTGGGGAAATGGGCCACTAACCGCTGAGATGCAGAGAGCACAAAAACAGAAGAAAAGAGATGAAAGCCTCTGCGTTCTCGGCGTCTCTGCGGTGAGTTCCCCGTTCTCCTACAGTATCCCTTACAGGCACACTGCGATTCGTTGGAGGAATCTATGTCCCTTCCCAACATCCTGCTCCTCTTCACCGATCAACAGCGCGCGGATACCCTTCATGCCGCCGGCAACCCGCTGATCGTGACGCCTCACCTAGATCGCCTGGCGCGCGAGGGGGTGCTCTTCACCAGCGCCTACACCCCCTCGCCCGTTTGCGTCCCCGCGCGCTGTTCGCTCATCTACGGACAATATCCCCATCGGACGGGTTGCACGGATAACGGTGACCCCATGCCCGATGACCGCCCTAGCCTGATGCAAGTGCTCACCGAGGCCGGTTATCGCACCCATGGCATTGGCAAGATGCACTTTTCCCCTGACCTGCAGGCCCTGCGCGGCTTTCAGACGCGCGAATATCAGGAGGAACTGCGCGCTCGGGTGGAGGAGGACGACTACCTGCGCTTTCTCCACGCCAACGGCTTTGAGCATGTCTATGATCCCATGGGTTGCCGGGGAGAGATGTATTACATACCTCAGCCGGCCCAGGTGCCTGCCAGGCTTCACGCTACCCAATGGGTCGGCGATAGGGCGGTGGAGTTTATCCGCGAGGTTGGCCGCTCGCAGCCCTTTTTCCTCTTCGTCAGCTTCATCCATCCCCACCCGCCCTTCTCTCCGCCGACGCCCTGGAACAAGCTCTATCGCGGGCCGCTCATGCCCCTACCCAAGCGCCCGGAGCAGTGCGAGGCCCTGCAAACCTACATGAACCGCTTCCAGAACCGCTACAAGTATCGGGATAACGGCCTGGATAACAACCTGCTGCGGGTGATGAAGGCATACTATTACGCCTGTATCTCCTTCGTTGATTTTCAGATCGGGCGCATCCTCGCCGCTCTGGAGGAAAGGGGGCAGCTGGACGACACCTTGATCCTCTTCACCTCCGACCATGGCGAGTTCCTGGGGGATTATAACTGCTTCGGCAAGCGCAGCATGTTGGATGCGGCGGCGCGAATCCCGCTCATCGTGCGCTACCCCCAGCGCTTCCCGTCGGGCCGGTGCTGCGATACGCCGGCCAGCCTGGTGGACGTCATGCCCACCTTCCTGAGCGCAGCGGGCCTGGATCCATCCCGCTATGCCTTGCAGGGCCACGACCTGGCCGATCTCGTCACCTACGGGGCTGATCGGACGGTCTATAGCCAGTTCCAGCGCGGGGCATTGGGGGTCTATATGGCCCTCAATCGCCGTTGGAAGTATTTCTATTCCGCTCCCGATCGCCGAGAGTTCCTCTTTGACCGCGTCCAGGATCCCGAGGAGTTGCGAAACCGCGCGGGGGTCATCTTTTGCCAGGACGCCCTGGCTGCCATGCGTGCGGGCTTGCTGGCTTACTATCGTGACGAGGGGTACACCGAGCCGCTGGAGGGTGACGGCTGGAAGCTCTTCCCCCAACCTGCTCTCCCCGCCGACCCTGACGCCCTGCTCCTTATCCAAGACGCCGAATGGGCGCGGCCGTACCAGGAGATCCCGGGGTACACCGATTAAGGGCGGCATCTCCTGAGAGAAGGGCATCTTACCACTAAGGCGCCGAGACACTAGGAAACGACCGGGGGGATCATGATGGCCCTTCCTGTCTTGGTGCCTTTGTGTTGAGTTTCGCTGCTTGTGAGGGGGCTTTGCAGGGAGTGAAATAGTATGTTAAGATCAGGACGACACGAGGCGTTGTGGTTCGCAAGGAGGCTTTGATGGGCAAAGCACAGGAAAAGATCCAACGGCTGCGCGCGGCCCTGGCGCATCAGGAGGGTGACCGCGTCCCCGTGGGTGAATCTTTTTGGACGGGGTTCATTCTCCGCTGCAAGGAGAAATGGGGCCAGGATTTCGACCCTTATCGCTTTTTTGACCTGGACTATATCATCATCAGCCCCAATATGGATCCTCATATCCAACCCTTTGAGATCGTCTCCCAAAGCGGAGAGGACATCGTGATCAAGACCGGCTTCGGGGCCACCATTCGCCGCTCGGGGGCGCTGCCCATGCCCTCCTTTGAGGCTTTCTCGGTGACCCGACCCGAGGAGATGGCCGATTTCACCTTTGATCCCCCTGATGACCCCCGGCGCTTCTTCCAGGGCGGCGACGACCAGCTCAACGGTGTGGGCGACGCCTTGGTGCGCGACCTTCCTTCTTGGGATGAGCGTCTGGAGCCCTATGTGGAGGATTTCGCCATCTTTGGTTCCATCTGCGAGCCTTATGAGTACCTCTGGCGCATCATCGGTAGCGAAAATGCCCTCCTCTGGATGGGCACCAACCCGGACTTGCTCGCGGCCTTTGTCAACCGCATCGGCGAATTCCTCCTCGCCCTAGCTCGAGCGGAGATCGCCGCAGCCAAGGGCCGCATATGCGGCATGTATATCTGGGGTGATGTGGCCTATCGCAATGGGATGCTCTTCAGCCCCAGGACCTGGCGAGAGGTGTTCAAGCCCCACGTCAAGGCACTCATCGACCTCTGCCATGCTCATGGCCTGATGACCGTCTACCATGGCTGTGGCAATGCCCGGGCCATCTTTGACGACCTGGTGGAGATCGGCCTGGACGCCTATAACCCTTTGGAGGCCAAGGCCGGCCTGGATGTGGTAGAGCTGAAGCAGCGCTACGCGGGGAAGCTGGCCTTTGTGGGCAACGTGGATGTGCGCGTGCTGGAATCGGGCGACGCGGAGGCCATCCGCCGCGAGGTGCTCTACAAGCTGCAGGCGGCTAAAGGCGGGGGCTGGGTGTTCCAGTCGGATCATTCCATCACCAGCGCCGTGGCGCCGGAAAGCTACGCCCTGGCCGTGAGTACGCTGGGGGAGTACGGCAACTATCCATTGAAGTTACCATCCGCTTGAGAGGAGGCTCTACCACTAAGGCGCAAAGGACACCGAGAAGCTGGAATATCGGACCGAACCTTTGTATCTTGATGCCTTGTGGTGATTTGGTTGCAGGTGCTGGAGGTAGGGTGATGGCCCAAATCGCGGTGCATGTTGATAAGGAAAAGCTCGCTGCGTTTTGCAGGAAATATCAGATCAAGCAACTGGCGCTTTTCGGCTCGGTCCTGCGCGGCGATTTTCGCCCCGATAGCGACGTGGACGTGCTGGTCACGTTTCTCCCGGAAGCGAAGCACACCCTTTTTGACCTGGTTCGTATGCAGGAGGAATTGAAAGGCATTTTCGGGCGAGAGGTGGATTTAGTCAGCCGGCGAGGAATTGAGGCAAGCCGAAATTACCTGCGCAAACGGGCGATCTTGGAATCGGCGGAGGTAATATATGGAGCATGATCGCGCCTATCTCCTCGACATCCTAGATGCGGCGCGGCTGGCCCTTTCTTATACCGAGTCCATCACCGAGGAGGCTTTTTATTCGGACATTCAGTGTCAAGACTCGGTAATCCGACGCCTGGAGATCATCGGCGAGGCAGCGCGCCGCATTTCAGAGACAACTCGCGCTACGCTTCCCGAACTGCCTTGGGATGAGATGGTGGGTTTGCGTAATGTTTTGATCCACGAGTATGACGATGTGGATTTGTCTATCGTATGGAATACCGTTCGTAACGATCTGCCGCTATTGGTTTCCGCCTTGCGGAGGGTTCTTGGCGAGCAGGGGGAATGATAACAGGAGGGGAACATGAGGCGTTACGGTATGGTGATCAAAGTGAAGCCGGAGAAGTTCGAGGAGTACAAGCGCCTGCACGCCGCCGTCTGGCCGGAGGTGCTGGCTATGATCCGCGAGCGCCACATCCGCAACTACTCTATCTTCCACAGGGATGGCTATCTCTTCGCTTACTTTGAATATCACGGCGAGGATTTCGCCGCCGACATGGCCAAGATGGCCGCCGATCCGGCCACGCAGCGTTGGTGGGCGTTGTGCAACCCCTGTCAGGAGCCTTTGCCCACCTGTGCCCCCGGCGAATGGTGGGCTGAGATGGAAGAGGTGTTTCATACCGATTAGGAGGGAGCGTTTATGTCCACTGCCAAAATCGCCGTCTGCCTGCAGGAGCCGATTGCCCCCATCCATCCCAACCTGTACGGCCACTTTGCCGAGCATTTGGGGACCTGCATCTACGAGGGGGTCTGGGTGGGGGAGGATTCGCCGATCCCCAATATCGGCGGCATTCGCAGGGACGTCGTTGAGGCGTTGAGGCAGATCCGCCCTCCGATCATCCGTTGGCCAGGGGGATGCTTCGCCGATGACTATCATTGGCGGGATGGCATCGGCCCCCGGGCCGGCCGCCCGCGGCGGGTGAACATCTGGTGGGGCGAGGTGGTGGAGACCAACGCCTTCGGCACGCACGAGTTCGTGCGGTTTTGCCGCCTGGTGGGAGCGGAGCCGTACTTTTGCGGCAATGTGGGCACGGGCAGCCCACGGGAGCTGCGCGACTGGGTGGAGTACTGCAACTACGCCGGAGATAGCACCCTCGCCCGCGAGCGCGCCGCCAACGGTTCGCCGGAGCCGTTCGGCGTCCGCTATTGGAGCGTGGGCAACGAGAACTGGGGCTGCGGGGGGAACTTTACTCCAGAGGATTACGCCACGGAATTCCGCCGCTTTGCCACCTTCCTGCACGATTTCAGCGGCACGCCCCTTTTCCTCGTAGCCTGTGGCCCCGCCAGCAACGACCCCGAGTGGACGCGGCGCTTCTTCGCCAAGTTGGCCGGCTACCCCCAATTTGGGGCCTTTAAGCGCATCCACGGCTTTTCTGCCCATTATTATTGCGGCACGGCGGGCACGGCCACCGAGTATAGCGTGGAGCAATGGTATCAACTGATCCGACGTAGCCTGGAGATGGAGCCGCTGATCATCCAGCAGCGGGCTATCATGGACGGCTTTGATCCCGGGCGTAGGATCGGCCTCATCGTGGACGAATGGGGCACCTGGCACCCGCCTGCCGAAGGGCGTAACCCCCACTTTCTCTGGCAGCAGAACACCCTGCGCGATGCCCTGGTGGCCGCGGCCACGCTGGATATCTTTAACCGCCACGCCGACAAGATCATCATGGGTAATATCGCCCAAATGATCAATGTGCTCCAGGCGATGATCCTCACCGATGGCCCGCGCATGATCACCACGCCCACATATCACGTCTACGACATGTATCAGTATCACCAGAGAGGCACCAGCCTGCGCGCCTTCTTTGAGGCCGAGGAGATCGCCTTCAAGGCGGGCGAGGAGGAGCAGCGCCTCTTCGGCCTGAATGGCTCGGCCTCGGTCAAGGAAGATGTGCTGACGCTTAGCGTGGTCAACCCGCATGTGAGCGAGCCAGTTGAGGCGACGATCGAGCTGCGCGGCGGACGAGCCTCGCGCGGCACGGCCACCGTTCTCAGCCATGCGGATATCCATGCCCATAACACCTTTGAGGCCCCCCATGTGCTGGCGCCCCAGACGATGTTGTTTGAGCTCAAAGGCCCCGAATGGCGGCACATTTTCCCGCCCGCCTCGGTGACGGTGTTGCGTGTGCCGTTGGGATGAGGCTATCCGCGAGTAACCCGCAGGGGGCCGTTCGTGGTGTGCCCGTGAGGGCGTGAGCGCCTGATGGTGTACGACAAGCTATCCACAGGGACCTTACGCGTGTAGATTCGCGTCAATTAGCGGACCACGAAGGAGGATGGAATGGAACGAAACAAACGTCCCAAGCCCCGGGTGGGGTATTTCGGCAGCGGCCTGGCCGCCTATTGGCCCCAGTTTCCGTCCCTCAAACCGGCGGTGCTGGCGGCTATGGAGCGACATATCGCCAAGCTGCGCGAGATGGGTTGCGAGGTCGTCTCCGGCGGCCTGGTGGATTGTGCCGAGCGGGCTAACGAGGTGGGGGATCTCTTTGCTCGTGAGCGTTTGGATCTCATTATCGGCGAGATCCTCACCTATACGGCCTCACACGTG
>DAOTVR010000191.1:0-3845 GCA_034436315.1 Anaerolineae bacterium | reverse complement strand
ATTTCGGCAAGCACGTTCGGGATCTGACGTTGGCCGAGTCGGCGATGTTGGTGCCTCTGGGACAGGCCCCGGCGCTCAACCCCATTGATAACCCCGAAGAGGCCAAACGGCGCCAGGAGATCGTCCTGGATACCATGTATCTGCAAGGCTACATCACGGCCAAGGAGGCTTTGGCGGCCAAGCAGCAACCCTTGGTCATCGCGCCCCCGCGCTTTGACATCATCGCCCCGCATTACGTCCTGTATGTGCGCCAGCTCTTGGAGAAAAGGTTCGGCAGCGAGGCCGTCTACGGCGGTGGGCTCCAGGTGATCACGGCTCTTGACCTCAAGGCCCAAGAGAAGGCCCAAGCGATCGCCAACGAACATATAGCCAAGATCCGCGAGAAGTACAACGCGCATAACGCCGCCGTGGTCATCATCGATGCGAAGACGGCGGAGCTTAAGGCCATGGTGGGCAGCCTGGACTATTATAGCAAGACCATCGACGGCCAGGTGAATATGGCCATCTCGCCTCGGCAGCCGGGCTCTAGCTTCAAGCCTTTCGTTTATGCCCAGGCCTTTGCCCAGGGTTTTACACCCGCGACGATGGTCATGGATGTGCGCCTCAGCTTCGTGGGCCAAGGGCCGCTGGCCCCTTACGTTCCCGAGAACTATTCGCGCAAGTTCAACGGGCCGGTCTTGCTTCGCACGGCGTTGGCTTGTTCTTTGAATGTGCCCGCCGTGACCGTGGCGGATAAGGTGGGCATCCAGAACGTCGTGGACACGGCGCGGGCTATGGGCATCACCACGCTGACCGATAAGGATTATGGCCTGGCGTTGGCTCTGGGGGGCAGCGAGGTGACTTTGCTGGATATGACCTACGCTTTCAGCGTGTTGGCCAACGGAGGCACCATGCTGGGCGAGGCGGTGCTTCCCGAAGACTATAAGCCCGGTTATCGCCGCTTGGATCCTGTGGCGATCCTCAAAGTGACCGATGCTAAAGGCCGAGTGCTCTATGAGTACAAGGGCCCTCAGAGGCAGGAGGTCCTCCGGCCCGAGGTGGCTTTCTTGCTGACGGATATCCTCTCCGATGATCGCGCCCGGATACCGACTTTTGGGCCGAATAGCATGCTCAAGCTGAAGGATCGCCCGGCGGCCGCCAAGACGGGCACCACGAACGACTACCATGACGGCTGGACCATCGGCTATACCCCACAATACGTGGTGGGGGTCTGGGTGGGGAATACCGATTACCAGCCTATGAAGGGCGCGCCGGGCGTGCGCACAGCGGCGCCGATCTGGAATGCCGTCATGGAATGGCTTCACGAGGGCCTTCCGGTGGAGAACTTTACGCGTCCGGCGGGGATAGAGACCGCGATCGTAGATAGCGTCTCGGGCAAACTGCCCACGCAGTACTCGCCTCAACGCATGCAAGAGATCTTTATCAAGGGCACTGCCCCGACCGAGCCGGATGATGTGCATCGCCCGTTTCGCATCTGCCGACAAAGTGGTAAGCTCGCTACGGCCTATTGCCCGCCGGAGCTGGTTGAGGAAAAAGTCTTTGAGATCTACCCTCCGGAGGCGGACGATTGGGTGCGCGAGGAGAACATCCCCCAGCCCCCCAAAGAGTATTGCGATGTGCACGGCCCCAACCTTGCCGCGGCCGATGTGGCCATCGTCGACCCCAAACCGTTTGGCGTCGTGCATGGCCTGGTGCCCATCATCGGGAACGCCAGGCCGGGCGGTTTGCAAAAGTATTGGGTCCAGTTTGGCCAGGGGATGACCCCGTCTTTGTGGGCCAACTTGGGGCCGGAACATGGCCACAGTGTGGATAACAATGTCCTAGAATACTGGGACACGTTGGGATTGGATGGCCTCTATACGTTGCAGCTTTGCGTCTTGGCCGGCGGCAACATGCGGGTGGCTTCGGTGCCTGTGATCGTGGATAACATCACCCCCACGGTCAGGATTTTGAATCCTGACCCCGAAGCTCCTGAGCATGATCCCGAAAATCCCGAACTGGATCGGACCTACTTCTATCCCGGGGATGAGTGGATCACCATCCAGGTGGATGCCCAAGATAACGTGGCTATGGATCGCGTGGAATGCTATCTGGACGGCCAGTTGCTGGGTTACACGACGGTCGCCCCCTACTCCATGCGTTGGACTTTGGCGATGAGCACGACGCTCACCGAGACGCATACGATCTACGTGATGGCCTACGATAAGGCCGGCAACGTCACCCAAAGCGATCCCGTTGAGGTGTATGTGGCTCGGGAGCCTAAGGATAGCCAGAAGCGCACGAGCCTTTTGCCCGTATGGAGGCGTCAGGAGGGATAGAGCGCCACGGGTTTCTCAGCAGTTCAGCTGGTCCAGGTGTTCTTCGGAGAACCCAAAGTGGTGGGCGATCTCGTGGATGATCGTGCGGCGGATCGCTTGGATGAGGGTTTCCTCATCGCGAGCCTGTAATTCCAGGGGACCTTGGAAGAGGGTAATGCGGTCGGGGGGAACGAGGTGGTACCCCCGGCCGCGTTGCGTTAAGGGCACGCCCTCATACAAGCCTAAGAGGAGCGCGTTGCGCCCCAGGCCCGCGGCTGCCAATTGGTCGGGGCTGGGCCAGGGGGCCACGAGGACCTCGACGTTATCCATATGCTCGCGCACCCATTCGGGTAGAGAGTTCAGGGCCCGTATCACCAGCTCCTCAAACCTTGAGCTCTCCCATCTCATGGCTTGGATCTCCTTGAGCTTCTAGGTCGTCTATCTCAGGGGCCACGACGAGCGTCTGTTCCCGGCTATAGGTGACCATCCCAGGGCGCCCGCCCTTGATGGGCCGGACGTATCGTCTGAAGGTGAAATCCACTTGCACTTTGGGCTCGTTCCGCGCGGAGGAATAGTAGGCTGCCAGGCGCGCGCCGAGAAGCAGGGTGTCCTCGTCTACCGGGGCGCCGCCGCATTTGATGAGCACGTGCGCGCCGGGCACGCCATGGGCGTGAAGCCAAAGGTCGTCGGGAGCGCCGCGCCGAAAGGTCACTTCCTCGTTTTGGAGGCTGTTACGTCCCACGAGGATGAGCATGCCCGATTTGCTCCGCACGCTTAAGGGCTGGCTCCGACCCGTGGGCTTGGCCTTTTTCCCTTGGGTGGGGAGATAGCCGGCCGCTTTGAGCTCCTCCTCTATCTCGTCCAGCTGTGGGCGGTTCTCGGCCAGGTCGACTTCGGCGTCCAGTTGCCTCAGGTAGGCGAGGTCCATCTCGGCCTGGGCGATGAGCTGTGGCACTTCTTGGCCGGCGAGCTGCATCTTGCGGTAGGCGCGAAAAAGCTCTTGGGCGTTCTCGGCCGGGGATAGCGATGGATTCAAGGGGATGCACATCAACCCCTTGGATGGCGCCTCCTCCTCAAGGCCGAACTGCGCCGGATCCACCCATAGCTCCTTTTGCCCCGGCTTGATGGCCCAGGCCATGGCTAGGATGGCGTTGGCCTGGCGTTTGAGCCGCTCGCCCTCCGCTGACGAGGCCAAAGCTTGTTGCAACGCGCTCAGGCGCAGGCGTTGCCGTTCCATTTGTTCGCGGATGAGGCCATGGAGCCGTTCGCGCACGCGCTGATAGGGATCTAGGGCGTGCTTGGCCTCTAGGACGCGGGTGAGCGCCGCGCTGATGCTTTCTATGGGCTCGTGATCGGGAAGGTGCGTCAACGCATAGGGCGCATAGGCGAAGGGGCGGCGCTCGCTTCCCTGTCCCTCGTAGGCCACACAGGGCGACCAGGCGTGGCTCTGGGGGAGGTGGAGCAGTTCATCTATGGCCGCCAAGAGCCTGTTCAGCGCGTCAGGTTGCAGGGGCAGGGGCGGCTCGACTTCCCCCGTGGCGCGAAAGG
>DAOTVR010000190.1:0-7691 GCA_034436315.1 Anaerolineae bacterium | reverse complement strand
CGACTATCCCCTTTGAGGATAAACTGCGCATCCTAGCACATGTGGCTTGGACGATGCAGCAGCAAGGGCGCTCCACGATCCACCATGAGGAGCTGTTCGCCTCAATTCGGCAGACCTTGCCTCAAATTGAACGCGAACGCGCCGATGTTTTGACGGAAGCCATCGTAGAGGATATGGGCGTTATGTGTCCTATGGGCCTCGGTAGCCAGGACTGGGGTTTCCTGTCTCCAGCCCTGCAGAGCTATCTTGCCGCCCGATGGATCGTCTCCAAAGGGCAACAGGCCTCTCTTTCACGCCTTGGCGATACGCCTGGATGGCGGGATACCATCATCCTGGCAGCAAGCTTGCTGTCTGAACCCACCCCTTTCCTGCAGGAGCTTGAATCGCACAGCCGACTAGAGCCCGGGAAATGGTTCTTGTTGGCCAATTGCATTGCTGAAACGGAGAATTGCGAAGACGCTCTTCGCCGCCGAGTGTCTGATCGCCTCTTTGCTCTCTTAGAGGACGATGATGCAGCAGGTTATTGGCAGGTAGCAGCCACCGCCATCGCTGGGATGTGGCGCAAACAGGTCAAGGAGCATTTTGTCTCTATCCTGCGTTCCCCGGATGCTGAAACGCGGCGGCGTGCCGCCCTAACCTTAGGGCGGCTGCGTCAGGAATGGGCTCTTCCCGCCTTAGGCACCGCTATCAATGACCCCGAACCCTCAGTGCGGGAGCGAGCAACCTGGGCATTGGGTTATATCCCTTCGCTGCAGACGATGCGTATACTGCCCAGGGCGTTGCGTAGTCAATACCCGGATATCCGCCCGGTCGCGGCCAGGTCACTGGTCCTGTTGGGACACGTGCCAGAGTTAGCCAGAGTGGTCATCCGCGAGCTGATCAGCGCTTGCGCCGATGAAAGCGAGGATGTGCCCCGCTTGGCAGAACAGGCTCTGACGCAGATAGGGCGTATAGCCGTGCCACAACTTACTATCGCGCTGAACGATGCGCGGCGCCTTTCTCAACGCAGCCGCATCGCCAGGATCCTGGGACGCTTGGGTGATGAACAAGCCCTCCCCGTCCTGATTGAAGCTCTTCTGAGCGGTAATGTGCAGGACATTGAGGGATACATCGAGGCCGTGGCTGGCGTGGGAGCCAAAGCTGTGCCCACGCTCATTGAGACCCTACGCGGCAAAGACGCCGTAACCGGTGCCAATGTTGTAGCCGCCCTGGTCAGGATCGGAGCGCCAGCGGTGCAGCCGCTTATTGAGGCTATCGGCGGCAGTTTCCCTGAGGTGCGCAATGCCGCGGTTCGAGCGCTGGCACAAATCGGCACGCCCGCGATTGAGCCTCTCATTGATGCTCTCTTGCATGATGAACGGTTTGAGGTGCGGCGCAGAGCCTTGGATATCCTTAGGCAGATCGGGGCCAGCGAGGTCGTTGCCGCGTTGATCCAAGCACTCAAGGACGCCGATCCCGGCGTGCGCACCCATGCGACGCGCTACTTGGGAGAACTGGGCAACACCGACGCGGTGCTCCCCCTGGTTGAGGTCCTACAAACGGATGAATCGCCGCGTATCCGCGGCCTAGCCATCGACAGCCTGGGCGCCCTTCGGGATCCAAGGGCGATCCCCGCCCTCATCCTCGCCTTAGAGGATGTGAATTTGCGCGAAGCGGCCTCTCGCGCATTGTCCCAAATCGGACAGGATGCAATCGAGCCGCTTATCAGCTTACTGCACTCTCCCGCAAGCAGAGCCGAGGCGCGCGAAGCGGCTTGGAGCATCCTGAAAGAGGTTGGGGCGCGTGCACGCCCCAGTGATAAAAACCTCTTCGGCTTAGCTAAAACCTACGGACAGCTCCATGATAGCCGGCTCTCGCCGGAAGAAATCCTTAACTTCACCGAAAACCTCCTCTGGTGGCCACCGGGGGCTGAAGTGCATCGATCTCTAACGACAGTGCATGCCTTGAGCGCCGTTTGCACGTTGGAAAGCATCGCCGATTGTGGGGCAACCTTTGATTGGATGGCCCATGTGAACGAATGGTTCCGCCCCCACATCCGAGATATCTTGCGCGGATTTCAGGCCGTTGTAGAGAATATCAAGCTCTTCCGCAACCTGACCAAGCGAGATAGCCAGCGAGACGCTTTGCTTAGCTCCGTGGACCGGCTAGAAGAGGTGCAAAGGCTTACCCAGGCGACGGCTCTGCCCTTTGAGAAGCTCTTGATAGAAAGAGCCGCCTCGCAATGGCGCACCATCATCCTTGATACGATCAAGCAACTTCGCGGTCGCGCGTCCTTGCACATTGAGTTGCTTACTCCGCGCCTGTTAGTGCGTCCTGGACAAGGAATGAGCACGATCGTCTTTGGCCTCTTTAACGCCGGTGATAGCGCAGCACGCAATCTTTCGCTCACCCTGCGGCCGGCCAGCCTTCGCGGGGTTGAGATCCTGGGTGGAGAGACCCGAGAACTCATGCCTCTCGGCATCGGCGAGGGGCGTCAGGTGGAAATAGCCATCGTGCCTAACGGTGCTCGGCAGGTCCAGCTCGCCTTAGAGGTGCACTACGATGACGACGAACGCGAAGGCGTCACCCAGCCGTTCAGTTGCCACATTGACTTCCAGGAAGCGCCTGAGGTTTACGTCCCTATTACCCGTAGCCCTTATATCGCGGGCATTCCGATCAAGACGAAAGACATGTTCGTTGGACGCCAAGACATCTTTTCCTGGATACGCGACAACCTCAGTGGAAAATTCCAGGAAAACGTGCTCTTACTTTACGGCGAGCGCCGTATGGGCAAGACCTCGGTGCTCTATCAATTGCAGCTTGACCCTCCACCCCAACACATTTGTTTGCTCTTTGACCTTCAGACCTTTAGCTACCTCAACAGCGTTCCCGACTTGTTATTTACTCTTGCCTCAGAGATCGCAAGTCGTCTAGAGCAAGAGGGCATCAAGATGCCCGCTCCCGATTGGGAGCGATTTAGCTCTAATCCTTACCGCTCTTTTCTCGCCTTCGTTGACTCCTTGGATGCTCAGCTAGCCGAGCGACGCCTTCTCGTGATGTTGGACGAGTTCGGGGTGCTTATCGCCAAGGTCCGCGACCATGTCTATGAGCCAACCATCTTTGACTTCCTCCGCGGGGTGATTCAGAGGACGAATAAACTCAGTTTCCTGTTCACCGGCGCTTACGAAGTGCGCCGCATGCAGAAAGATTACGACTCCATACTCTTTAACCTGGCGAAAGTGCGCAAAATCAGCTATCTCACACCGGGAGAGGCGACCGAGCTCATTGAGAAGCCAATGGCCGGCTTGCTTGACTATCATCCCTTGGTAGTCAAAAAGATCATTGATGTGACGGCTTGCCATCCCTATTTCATCCAATATATCTGCGATGGCTTGGTGCAGCTTGCGCGCAACGCCTCTAGAAATTATGTGGAGTTAACGGATCTTGAATTCGTTCTCAAAGACGTCGTACAAGACGCAACCGGCAACATCGAGAACAGCATCTACAATTACCTTGGTGACGCTGAGAAGCTGGCGCTTGCCGCGTTAGCCAATGTGACCGACGATGTGCGGGTTTTCGTCCCGCTAAGCGATGTGGCCGGAATCCTAGAGCGACGGGGCTTTAACCTCCCCCGAGACGAGCTGATGCAGGCACTCAAAGCCCTTGAGGAAAGAGATTTGATCACTGAAATGCGCATCGGCCAACAGTTGCGCTATTCGTTCAGAATGGGATTAGTGCGCATGTGGCTCAAGCAGAACGAGATGTTGTTGCGCCTAAGCGAGGAAAGAGGTCTGTAGCCATGCCCACAGCCGTCAACCCATATGACTGCGGGGGGCCGATTCGCAACCCCCAAGATTTCTATGGGCGCTCGCATCAATTGCAGGCCATCTTCGGGCTTATCGCTAAAGGTGGGTGTGTCAATGTGGTGGGCGAAAGGCGAAGTGGCAAAACCTCTCTCCTCTTTCACGTACTTCACCCCCAAATACAACACCAATACATCCCCGGTGACCGACAAAATATCTACATTTACCTCGATGCAGAGATCTGCCCAGAAGAGCCGCGGGGGTTCTTCCGCGAGCTCTTTACTAAAGTTAAAGCGCAGTGCCCCGACCTGCCCATCCCTCTAAGCGAGGAGGAGATGGATGAAAGACGCGTCCGCGGTTTGTTAGAGATGCTTGGCCCTCGTCGGCTAGTGGTGTTCATTGACGAATTCGAGAACATCGCTCAATCCCCCGCTTTTCCCTCGCGCTTCTTCGTCTTCTTACGCGGTCTATGCAATTGCTATAACCTGGCCTTGGTCATTGCCTCTTGTAAGCGCCTGGTAGAATGTTGCCCTCAGGAGGTGAGCTCCTCTCCGTTTCCCAACATCTTTACGCCGGTCTTTTTGGGTTCCTTTACCCAAGAGGAGTTCGAGGACTTTATCCTGCGCAGCTCCAAGCCGAGTGGGGTTCCCATGATGCAGATGCGCAACGAGATCGTCAGCATGGCCGGCTACTATCCCTATCTGTTGCAGATGGCCTGCCGACACTGTTTCGCCCTTTGGGTAGAGCAAGGCAGATTAGGCCCTGAGATGGGGCCTTTGATTCGGCGTCGTTTCGAAGAGGAGGCCCGCCCATATTTTGAGAGCGTTTGGAATCGTTATCTAAGCAAAGAGGAACGTGAGACCTGTTCACAACTGGCCCGGGGGGAAGAGGCTTCTAGGCCAAACGTCGTCTGGCGACTAGAGCAAAAGGGTTATGTGTATAACGGCCGGATCGCTTCAGACGTCTTTGCCGAGTTGATCAGGCGGCAAGACTTGACCCTTGGCCCCAGCCCGAACCCTAATTCCACGTCCGCTATGCCGGGGATCTGGGTTGACGAGAAATCGGGCAACGTCTACATTAATGGCAAACTGCTCAGCCCTCCTTTAACTGCCCATCAATTTAGCCTCCTCCGCCTGCTCTATAGGAATAAGGGCAGTATCTGTGATACCGATACGATCATCAAAGAGGTCTTTGGTCAAGAGTATATGGAAAAGGTAGATGACCAGCGTATTGCCCAACTGGTAAGTCGCCTGCGTAAAAGGATCGAGCCGGAGGGCAAACCTTGGCAGTATATCCAAACGATCCATGGCCGTGGCCTCAGATTGAGGGATGGCGATTCCCCGGACGATTAGATCCCCTGCGAGTCGTCTTGGCCCTCATGGCCCTTTGGTGAGGAGAAGCAGAAGGGATGTCTCAACTAAGCTGCAACCCCTATAGTTACCAGGCGCCTATTAGAGATCCCAGCGCGTTCTTCGGGCGCTCGGCACAGCTTGGCTTCGTCCGCGAGGGCATAGCACGAAAGAAAAAGATCTCTTTCGTGGGGGCTCCCCGTTGTGGGCTCTCTTCGCTGATTAACCGTCTCATGGCTCCATCCTTCCAAGCTGAATGTGAAACCTTAGCCGGCCCATTGCAGTTCATCTATGTTGATTGCAACCTATTCGACGATCCTCTCCCTCTCTTGCGTTACCTCCTGTCTCACGTGGCTCCCAAATCGCCTCTGCCAGGCACATCCAATTGGCGTTTGCTCGCCGGACCTTTCCATTCAGCGTTGGAGCGGATGAAAGATAAGCGCCTGGTCCTTTTGTTCGACGACTTTGAACATATAGGGCGCAATGAGCTTTTCGTGGACTTTGTACAATCTTTAAGAAGTTGGGCGGTGCGAGCAGATATGAGTTTAATCACTGCAACCCATGAGCCCCTACATAAAGTGTGCCATAAAGACATCGCCTCTTCGCCTTTTCCCAATGACTTTGAGGTCAAGAAATTGGGCCCTTTCACTTCAGAAGAGTTCACGCAGTTCCTTCAAGCCACTTCAGCTCTATCAGGAGTTGATCTTACGCCTTACTCTGAGTATATCTTGGAGCTTGGAGGGAGATGGCCCTATTTCGTCCAGATGGCTTGCTCATACTACTATCAAGCCCTAACAAACCATGAGCAGCCCGATCACGATGCAATCGCCCGTCATTTTGAAAACGAGGCTTGGCCCCAGTTCGAGCATATCTGGAAAAGGCTCAATCCAAACGAGAGGGCTGTGCTCCGAGATCTCGTAGATGGGGCGTACGTCTATATGGATCGCCATCTTGACTTGGTGGAAAAGGGATACATCCTTGAGGGCAAGATCTTTTCCCAAAGCTTTGCCCGTTTTATCAAGAGTTCAGTGTAGGGTCGCTAGCCTGGTATCGTTTATGAACTAATGATGCTTGGCCTTGTGCATACGATAGGATGAATAGTTCTCGGCCGCCAAGCGCGAACACGATGCTATGGTGAGCCGGTTTTTTTGTGAGCATCTAGTCTACGGTCGGGTGTACAGCAGCGAGAAGGGGAAGAAGATGGCTACGATCGGAAATATAGAATCGCTCTCTCGTTTTCTGGAGAAGGCTTGTCGCCGCTATGGGTTAGAAGAGCAGATCACACAGGCACCAGTGACAGAAGACGGGCGAGACGAGGGCGGGCGACGTCCCTCCTCCCCCGAGATCAATGCGGCCTGGCAGCGCGCGGCCAGGATCTTTCAAGAAGGTCAGATCGTCAAGGGGGTTGTCACCGGCTGGAATCGCGGGGGGTTGTTAGTGCGATGGGATGAGCTACAGGGCTTTGTTCCCGCCTCCCAGCTCAAAGATACACCCATTTTCGATAGCGACGACTCCCGCGACGAGAAATTGGCCCATTGGGTGGGGGAAGAACTGTCGCTCAAAGTCATTGAGCTGGACCGCAGTCGCAATCGCTTGGTCTTTTCAGAGCGAGCCACGATCTGGGGACCTAAAGACGGAGAGCGGTTGCTCGCGCAGATCATGCCCGGTGAGGTGCGCCGCGGGTATGTAAGCAATCTATGTGATTTCGGCGTCTTTGTGGATCTGGGAGGGATTGACGGCTTGGTGCACATCTCGGAGCTATCCTGGGGACGGGTCAACCATCCCCGCGAGTTGGTGTCTATCGGCCAAGAGGTAGAGGTCTTTGTACTCAACGTTGACCGAGAGCACCGGCGTATTGCCCTGAGCTTTAAGCGCTTGCGTCCCGATCCTTGGACGGTTGTCGACCAAAAGTACCATCCGGGCCAGGTTCTCTCAGCTACGATCACCAACGTGGTTGACTTTGGAGCTTTTGCCCGTATTGAGGACGGTCTTGAGGGGTTGGTGCATATCTCGGAGCTCGCCGAGACTCAGGTGAGTCATCCCAGCCAAGTCGTGCGCCCAGGGGATCGGGTCCTGGTGCGTATACTGCGCATTGATAGCGCCAATCATCGGCTAAGCCTCAGCATGCGTCAGGTAGCCCAACCTGCTTCGGATTCCGGCTTTGTGGGGGGGTCCTCTTGAGGCCGAATCTCAAGCTAGGCTGGGAGCGGACGATGCATAACTGACCCCTGAACCGCTCTGGCGAGAGAATGAATCGTCACCATGACGCGAAAAACGACTAGTGGCCCCCGCACCTCAAAAGAGGAGCGTTACTCTATACCTCCTTCTGAGCCGCCGGCCTCCCCGTGGCGCTGGATATTTCAACGGGAAATATGGGGCTTGGCGCTGACGGCCATCGGCGCCATGACGATCATCGCTCTTATTTCCCGCAGTCAGGGAAAGCTGAGCCAAGGCTGGACTTGGGCGCTTCGTCAGGTATTTGGCATCGGCGTCTATCCCGTCGCGCTTTTCCTGACTTTCGGCGGCATGATCCTTCTATTTTGGCCCTCCCTGCAAAGCT
>DAOTVR010000189.1:0-3958 GCA_034436315.1 Anaerolineae bacterium | reverse complement strand
AGGCGCTGGGTGACGAGAACATCCGTGTGGCCTCTATCGGTCCGGCGGGGGAGAACCTGGTGCTCTATGCCATCATTGATAACGATGGCCGCCAGGCTGGGCGCACGGGCAACGGCGCCGTGATGGGTTCCAAGATGCTTAAAGCCATCGCTATTCGCGGTTCTCATCCCATTACCGTGGCCGATCCACAGGGTTTGATGCGTGAGACGCTCAAGCTCATCCAGATAAGCCAAGGCCCTGGCACGCAGAAGTATCGCATCCTAGGCACCCCCACCAACGTGCTCAATATGAACAAGATGGGCACCCTGCCTACGCGCAACTTCCAGCAGACCACCTTTGAGCATGCTGAGGAAGTGAGTGGCGAGACGATGCACGAGCAGTACACCGTGAAGGCGGTGGGTTGTGCGGGATGTTCCATCGCCTGCGAGCAGTGGGCCGAGGTGAAGGAGGGCAAGTACAAGGGGGCCATCGCCGGACTGGATTACGAATCCCTCTTCGCCCTAGGGCCCTGCTGTGGCATCGGCTCGCTCCCGCCGATCATCCGTCTGGCGCAGCTATGCGATGAGTTGGGCCTGGATACGATGAGTTGCGGCGTAGTGATCGCCTGGGCTATGGAGTGTTACGAGAAGGGCATCTTGAGCAAAGAGGATTGCGATGGTCTGGAGCTGAATTTCGGCAACGATGATGCCGCCGTTGCCCTGGTACAAAAGATCGCCCGCCGCGAGGGGATCGGCAACCTTCTGGCCGATGGGACGAAGCGCGCCTCGGCCAAGGTGAACAAGGGTAGCGAGCATTTCGCCATGCAGGTCAAGGGCTTGGAGATGCCCGGCTACGACGTGCGAGGGATGAAGACGTTTGCTGCGGGCCTGGCCGTGTGCACGCGCGGTCCCTGCCATAACCGTTCTTTGGCTTACGAGATAGATGTCAAGGGTGTAGTGAACCGCTTTATCGCCGAGCCGGGGCGTGGCAAACTGATCAAGGAGAAGGAGGAGTTCGCCGCCGTCTTTGATTGCCTGGTGCTTTGCAAGTTCCTGCGTAACTGTTTTGAGAACTTTTATGAAGAGGCCGCTCGCCTCTATACGATGACCACCGGGATCCCCATGACGGCTCAGGAACTACAGGAAGTTGGTGAGCGCGTCATCAACCTGAAGAAGGCCTTTAACATTCGCGAGGGTTGGACCAAAGCCGATGATTGGCTGCCTCCGCGAGCCTTGAGCGATCCCTTGCCCACCGGGCCTGGCCAAGGCTGTTACGTCAAGCCCGAGGAACTGCGCATGATGATTGAAGACTATTACCAGGCCCGCGGCTGGACCCCGGATGGCTTGATCCCCAAGTCCAAGTTAATTGCCTTGGGCTTGGAGGATATCGCCGAGGATATCGGCGTTGAAGAGCCTGCCGTCGTCACTCAATCCGTCACCGCCAGCAAATAAGGAGGCTCTAGCTCATGGCTACGGTCGGTTATCAACATATCATCTGTGATCCTACCAAGTGCATCGGCTGTCGCCTGTGCGAATACGTCTGTTCGCTCACCAAGACCAATGCCTTTGATCCCGCCATGTCGCGCATTCGTGTGGTGCGCATCGAGCCGATCACCATGACCGCCATTGCCTGTCGCCTATGTGCCGATGCGCCCTGTATTTTCGCTTGCCCACGCGATGCCCTCACCCGTTCCAGCAAGAATGGCATCATCTTGGTCGATCAGGACAAGTGTGATGGCTGCGGCTGGTGCCTGGAGGCTTGTGATTTCGGGGCCATCGTCATGAATCCCACAACGAAGCGGGCCGAGATCTGCAATCTATGCGAGGAACAAGAAGACGGCCCGCAGTGTGTCAAGTACTGCCCGAAGGAAGCCCTGTCGCTTTCCACTGCTGAGGTGGTGGGGCAACAGGCGCGACGCGAGGTGGTGCAGCGGTTATTTGAGGAGTTGCTCGCCCAAAAAGAATAGCTTTTGCCCGGAGACGTTGGGGCGGGTTTAGTGGTAGCTTTGGCTGAGGCGCTTTGCCCGCTTCAACGTCTTTACAATGTGTCAGGGAGCTTTAGGGATGGCGAAAAAGGATGAGTTGCGTGTCGGGGTCTATGTGTGTAGCTGTGGTTCCAATATCGGCGGAGTGATTGACCCTGGGGCGGTGGCCGAGTTCGCTGCGCATTTGCCCGATGTGGTCATCGCCCGCGACAACCTTTACTTGTGTGGGGATCCTGGCCAGAACCTGATCAAGCGGGACATCAAGCAATTCAAGCTCAACCGGGTGGTCGTCGCTGCTTGTAGCGTGCGCATGCACGAGCCCACCTTTCGTGCCTGCGTGGCCGAGGCGGGGCTGAACCCCTTCCTTCTGGAGATGACCAACATCCGCGAGCAGGATACCTGGGTGCACGCTCACGAGCCGGAGGCCGCCCTGCTCAAGGCCAAGGAGATGGTGGCAGCGGCGGTGGCCAAGGTGCGCCATGCGGCGCCCTTGCGCACCATCACCGTCCCCGTGACGAAGAAAGCCATGGTGATCGGTGGCGGTGTTGCCGGGATCAGTGCGGCTCTGGACTTGGGGGATATGGGCATCCCCACCTATCTGGTGGAAAAGGAGCTGTCCATCGGGGGGACGATGGCCCAGCTGAACAAGACCTTCCCCACCATGGACTGTTCCATTTGAATACTCGCGCCCAAGATGGTTGACGCGGCGCGTCACCCCAAGATTGAGATCCTGGCCTACTCCGAGGTAGAGCGGGTTGATGGTTACATCGGCAACTTCCGCGCAGTGGTAACCAAGAAGCCGCGCTACGTGTTGGAGGATCGCTGTAACGGCTGTGGCGCATGCGCCAAGGTCTGTCCCATTGAGGTGCCCAATCCCTTTGAGCTGGACATTGCCCCGCGTAAGGCGATCGATGTCCCTCATGGGCAGGCTGTGCCGCTCGTCTACGCCATAGACCTGGATAACTGCATCCATTGTTACAAGTGCGTCACCGCTTGTGGCAAGCTGGATGCCATCGACTTTTCCCAGCAGCCGGAAACGGTTGAACTGGAAGTGGGCTCTATCATCGTGGCCACCGGCTTTGAGTCCTTTGACCCCTCGGTCATCCCCGAGTACGGCTATGGGCGCTATCCCAACGTGATCACCGCTCTGGAGTTGGAACGCTTGGCCAACTCGGCCGGGCCCACCGTTGGGCGGCTCATTCGCCCCTCCGACGGCAAGACTCCCAAGAGTATAGCCCTGATCAACTGCGTCGGCTCACGCGATAGCCGCTATAACGAGTATTGTTCTGGCTTCTGCTGCATGTACACCATCAAGAACGCCTTGTTCTTGAAGCAATCCTACCCTGACATGGATATCTCTATCTTTTACATGGATATCCGCACGCCGGCCAAGGGCTATGAGGAGTTCTACAACCGTGCCCGTGAGGCGGGGATCCGCTTCATCCACGGGCGGCCCTCGCAGATCACCGAGGATCCTGAGACGCACAACCTCTTCGTAGAAGCCGAGGATCAGGCTTTAGGCCAGGTGATCGAGCTGGAGACAGAGATGGTTTGCCTCTCCACGGCAGCCATCCCTCGCGCCGATACGGAGCAGCTTGCCTCTGCCCTGACCCTTTCGCGCAGCCCAGGCGGGTTCTTCATGGAGTACCATCCCAAGCTGCGCCCTGTGGATTCTCCCACCGACGGCGTGTTCCTGGCCGGGGCAGCGCAGGGGCCGAAGGACATCCCGGCCTGCGTGGCCCAGGGGAGCGCGGCAGCGGCGCGTGCCGCACGGGTGCTCTCCGCGGATACCTGGGAGATAGAGCCCATCGTCGCTCGCGTCTGGCCGGAGCAGTGCCTGAGCTTCCAGGGCAAGAAATGCGGCATCTGTGCCCAAGCTTGTCCCTATGGGGCGATCACCGTGATCCAGGGTCAGGCGGCGCAAATTGCTCAGGCCAAATGCCATGGCTGCGGGGGCTGTGCCGCCGAATGCCCCAATGATGCCATCACGCAGGA
>DAOTVR010000188.1:0-3831 GCA_034436315.1 Anaerolineae bacterium | reverse complement strand
CTGCTCGCTCATGAGATACCCTCCAGGTCTGGCCTAAACGCCTCATTTTCAACCTGGAGGGTATCATATTTTATGTCTTCCTAAAACTTGACTTGCACCCCCTGGCTACGGCCGAAACTGCGCCACTAAATATCTGTCTACTAAAAGGCTCGACTGCAAGACCATTCGCCCAGAAGCCTGCTCCACAGGAGCCATATTCCCCTCCCGTAGAGTCAGCTTCCCCGGCACGGTGAGGGTTACGACGATGGGGATCGCCCCTGTTCCGGCTTGCTTCTGTACGTAGAGCCGATACATCCCGTCGCGAAACAGCCCTTTGGGCAAAGCATATTCCAGGACGAGCTCTCGCTCCTCGCCGGGCCTAAGCGTGAAATAGGCAGCAAAACAAGTGCGGCTCAGTTCCATCGTCGCAGTGATAGGCCCATCCCCTCCTGTCCCGGATACAAGCTCGGCCCCGAGGGGAGCATAGACGCGCACGTAATCCCAGTAACACCCTTGTGTGAGCGCATCGTAGGTGGGCACATATTGGCGGAACTTGTCACAGTGGATCTCGACCAAGGCGCTTTTATTGCGGTAGCGGATGGACAACCTTGCAAGAGCCCGACCTTCCTTGTCCAAGGTGACATCGTAAGCAAGGGATTGCTCAATATTCGCCGTGACCTTATTATAGCCCAGGTTGCTATCTACGACGGCGAGGTAATCTCCATCAACCTCTACCAGTGCCCCGCTCCAGCCATAGCGCTGAATCAGGGCTTGGAAAGCGGGGTCTGCCATATAGATTTGGACATGGCGCTCGTCGAGGAGGCCTTTGATCGTTGCCAGCAACTCGGCCCAATGGATCTCCCCCGGCTTATTTAGGAGTTTATTCAGGGCCGCGGCTACAATCTGGTTCATAAAGTCCTTGCGATGACTCCACCAACTGCCCAATATCTCGGCCGTGCCCGCGGTGGCCCAATCATGGCTCAGCACCGGAAAAGCGGCGACAAAGTGCTGCGCCTGCCCCTTTGCGTCCAACAGCGAGACCGTCAAAGCATAGGGTCCCCCTTTGGTATCCGTCTCCTCTGAGCGGCTCTGGGCAGAGATACGAAACCTAGCCCCCGCCTCGCCGCTGATGGCGATATGCTGCCGTATGATCTTGCGCCCCTGGGGATCGCCCATGATCAGCAAGGATCGTTTGCCGGTGTGAGCATAATCCATGACCAGATGATCCGTCTCCGCAAACCCAACGACCTGCCAGCCGTCCGGCACTCCATCATGGTCGACATCTTCTTCAAAGGAGGGGTTGTCCACCAGGTTGGCCCCTGGGCGTTGGAGGTCCATAACCTCTACCGAATCAAACCAGGCCCGGCCCTCTTGATTGGAATAGCTCAATGTGACCTCCATGCCGGTGAACGGCCTGGTGGCGGTGATGATCACCCCAGGGGTGACCAGGCTACCCGGTGGCAAGCTCCAGCTCTCCCGGAAGGCCTCCAGAACGCGGCCCTTCTCCAAGCGCTGTTTGCCAGGCAACTCTAAAGGAGCCAAGGCCTCGACGAGCCTTGCCGCTGCCGTCATATCCACGGCGATGACGCCATTAACCCTCTTACCTCGGTTCAGCGCGTAAAGCTCGCCCACAGCCCGGGCTGAGGTGGGGAAATCGGGCCACCAGTTGCCGTCGCGGGTCACCCAGAGATCAAGCCCCATATATTTACGCAGCGGTTCGGGTGGATCGGGATGGGCCTCATTCCAGTTCTCCACGGCGTAGCTATCCTCCAATGAAGCCCAATGAGGCACGCCGTGCGCCACGGTGATGGCCCCAATGCTGGAGATAAAGCCTCCTGTGGGGCGAAGCTCATCATTGTTTTGGGCCAGAAGGAGATAGGTGCTTTCCTCAGGATGCTCGATCAAGCGGGGAAGAAGGGGCAGGCCCTCAAAGACGACAGTGATGAGCGGGGTCACCGATTGTGCCAAGGCTGCCGGCGCACGAAGCTGTGGAACTAGGCGCCTCGTCTCAATCATAGCGACCAGCTCGCCGGCCTCTCGGGCTCGAGTCGCGGCCTCACTCAACTCAGCAGTGCGCGCTTTGACCTGATGTGAAAGCCGCGTGGCGAGCTCATCCGGTTTAGCTGTACCTTTGAGAGCGGCGCTTATCGGTTCTTCCAGGGTCTGCCAGGCGATGACGCCCGCTTCCAAGAACAACTCTCCGCTGCTGAACAGTTTGGGCGCCGCTTGCACTGTGGGCCCAACGCCGGGAAGCCAGCCTAGGTATGGGGCGAGAGTGAGGGGCAGCCACAGGTCACGTCTGAGTGCAGCCACATCGCCGCGTATCTGCACAAGGTGAGAGCCCGCGACGCTTGGTGAGCTGAGCGAAGCCTTCAAGCCGTTGAGATGGGCGCGCAACGAGGAGAGGTGCTGATAAGTTCGCCAACCACTATAGGCTACATAAAGCACCAAGGCGAGGATAAGGCCCCAGAGCAGATAACGTAAGAGGTGAGACGAGCCGCGCCCGGACGGCGATGGCTTGAACATAGAGATCTCCTAAGCGAACTCGGTCTTAAATGGTCTACAGTATAACGCGGATGAGGCCGACCTCAAAACACCTTTTGCTTTTTGGGTCGGCCTCGCGTACACTCTTGTCATCCAAGTCACGGGGGCTTTAGCATGCGCATCCCTCTATCCTCTCCTGATATCACCGCCCGCGAGGTGGAGCTTGTCAACCAGGTGCTGCGCACGCCTTATCTGAGCATCGGGCCAATGGTTGAGCGCTTTGAGCACTTGATCGCCCAGTTCACCGGGCGCAAGCATGCTATTGCTGTGTCCTCGGGCACTGCGGGCTTGCACCTCTGCATGCGCGCTATCGATATACGGCCCGGCGATCTGGTCATCACTACCCCTTTCAGCTTCGTCGCCTCGGCGAACTGCGTGCTCTACGAAGGGGGACGACCGGTCTTTGTGGACATCGAGCCAGGCACGCTGAATATGGATGCGGAGCGCACGCGAGAAAAAGTGGAGGAGCTTGAACGCGCTGGCACTCCGGCCAAGGCCCTTCTGGTGGTACAGATCTTTGGCCAGGCCTGTGATATGGACCCGCTCCTCGCTCTGGCTCAAGAGCATGGCTTGGAAGTGATTGAGGACGCTTGCGAATCTATCGGGGCGGAGTATAAGGGGCGACAAGTGGGAGGATTCGGGCGAGCGGCGGTCTACGCCTTCTATCCCAATAAACAGATGACCACCGGCGAAGGGGGGATGATCGTCACCGATGACGACGAGTGGGATGAGCTATTCCGCAGCTTGCGCAACCAGGGCCGTGACAAGGCGGGCACCTGGCTCAACCATGTGCGCCTGGGCTATAACTACCGGCTGGACGAGCTGAGCGCGGCGCTTGGCGTAGCACAGGTGGAGCGCCTTAATGAGCTACTGGATAAACGTGACCGCGTGGCCCGTTGGTACGCCCAGCGTTTGGAGCGGATTGAAGGGATCACCGTCCCTCGTCCGGCGGCTTACACGACGCGCATGAGCTGGTTTGTCTACGTTATTCGCCTGGACGAGCATTACGACCGAGAGAAGGTCATCGCTATGCTGGAGGAGCGCGGGGTGCCGGCCCGGCCCTACTTCAGGCCCATCCACTTGCAGCCCTACTACATGGAGGCCTTCGGCTATCATCCGGGGATGTTCCCAGTGACGGAGCGCATCTCCAAGACGACCCTGGCCCTTCCCTTCTTCAGCACGATGAGCGAAGGACAAGTTGATTACGTTTGTAAGGCGTTGCAGGCCGCCCTTGCAAAGGGTTAGTTGCCATAAGAGGTCGCGATGAAAACGACAAAAGGGAGCGTAAAGGGTCTGATCATTTGTTCT
>DAOTVR010000187.1:0-12593 GCA_034436315.1 Anaerolineae bacterium | reverse complement strand
CGGCCATCCCCAGCGGGCAGCAAGTGCTCGCGGCGCGGTTACATCTCTTTGTGCTCCATCGCACCAACACGGGCTCCCTTTTCGCCTCCGTCCACGAGGTCCTCAAGCCCTGGGATGAGGCCGAGGTCAACTGGGTGCGGGCCTCTGAGGGCGTGGAGTGGGGCGAATCGGGTTGTAACCAGTTGGGGGTGGACCGTGCCGGCGAGGCGGCGGACGAGGTGCAATTGGATCGCGAGGGCGCCTGGTTCACCTTCGATGTGACCCCGATCGTCCGCCATTGGGTGGCGAACCCCTCGGCCAACTACGGGTTCATCCTCAAGGGCTGGGGCACGGTCTCGGTGCAGTACGAGATCGCCTCACGGGAGTTCCCGGTGGCGGCGGTGCGGCCCTGGCTTGAGGTGGTCTATGGTCGGGTCTCCCCGACGCCCTCCAGGACGGCCACGCGCACGCCGACGCGCACCTCCCTGCCCTCGGCGACGCCCAGCTTGACCCTGAGCCCCCTCTTCACGCCGACGGCGACGCGCACGCCGCTTCCGGCCGCGACCTACACCGTCACGCCGACGCCCCTGCCGGGGTCTGGGACGATCCAGGTGGGCAACGATGTGACCCTGGATGCCTGGGCGCCGACGACGAACAAGGGGACCAGCGGGGTCAACTACGTGCGGCAGGGGGATGTCCGCTCCACCCTCTTGCGCTTTGACCTGGGCGCCATCCCCGCCTCGGCCACGATCACCGGCGCCAAGCTGCGCCTGTACGTTGTGAGCCGCAGCAACTGGCGGGATCTAGACCTCGTCGTCTATCGCGTGCGCCGCCATTGGGTTGAAGGGGAGGCGAACTGGCAACGGGCCGCCGCCGGACAGAACTGGACCGTGGCCGGCTGTAACGGCGTGGGCACCGATCGCGATGGGACGGCCTTGGCCAGCGCGCCCCTCCCCGCGCCGGGCAACTGGCTGGAGCTGGATATCACCTCGGTCGTGCAATCGTGGGTGGACGCGCCCGAGGAGAACGCCGGGCTGTTGCTCAAGGGCGAGGGCGGGGTCTCGGTGGAGTACGGCTTCGCCTCCTTTGAGTATGCGGCCTCGGCGCTGCGGCCGATGTTGGTGGTCTCTTACCGTCTGCCCCCTTACACGCCCACGCCCACGATCCAGGCCACGCCGACCCTCGGCGCGGGCATGGTGAGCTATTCCGCCGGCGAGGACACCTCCATCAGCGCCTGGCTCCCCCAGCAGACCTTTGGACGTGAGGAAAGCCTCTGGGTGCGCCAAGGGGATGCGCTCGCCGCGCTGCTGCGTTTTGATCTGAGCGGCCTCTCCGCGGAGGCGAACATCACCTCGGCCCAGTTGCAGCTCTACGTGCTGGAGCGCTCCAACCCCAGCTCCTTGACGATCAGGGCTTATCGCGTGCTGCGCCCCTGGAACGCCGCTCAGGCCACCTGGGAAGAGGCGGCCACGGGCGATCCTTGGAAGGTGGCCGGTTGCAACGGCCTCGGCACGGATCGCCTCGCCGCGGCGAGCGCCGAGTTGACCCTGGACTCGGTCGGGCGATGGATCGCCCTGGACGTGACGGATATGGTGCGCTACTGGGCGAGCCATGCGGGGGAGAATTATGGGCTGATCCTGAAGGGAAGCGGGTCCGTCTCGGTGGGCTATGCCTTCGGCTCGCTGGATCATCGGCTGGCGCCGGTCCGGCCCCGCCTGGTCATCCAATGCCAGGAGCCTACGCCCACGCGCTCCGCGACCCCTATGCGTTCGCCGACGCCCCTGCCCCAGCCCACCAAGGTGGTCGTGCTGGCCGATGCCGACGCCGACCTCAACTCCTGGGCGCCGACCTCCAATTACGGCTATAGCGCCTTCTTGCCCTTGCGCACCTTCGGCTACAAGCGCCCGATCTTGCACTTCTCCTTGCCCGCCCTGCCCGGCGGCGCGTGGTTACAGCGGGCCACGCTGCGCGTCCAAATCAACGACTTCCCCCGAGGCACCCTGGCCATAGATGTCGTCGGCCTGTCGCGCCCGTGGAACGAGTACCAGGCCACCTGGAACCGGGCCTCTAACCAAGAAGCCTGGGCCAGTCCCGGGGCCAGCGCGGTGGGCAGTGACCGCCTGGAGGGGATCGCAGCCCGAGCGGTGCTCTCCGTGGGCGCCCAATGGGGCGAATGGGATATCACCTCGTTGGTGCGCGATTGGCTCGGCGGGAGCGTGCCCAACCATGGGGTGATGTTGATCTGTGGCGACGAGAGCCAACACGTGGAGATCAGCTTTACCAGCAAGGAGCACGGCAAGCCGGCCCAGTTGGTCTTGGAGTACGGCGTGGGGGTGGGCCAGGCCACCTACACGTTAAAGCTCCACAAGGGGCTGAACATGATCTCCTTGCCCCTCTTGCCCGCGGAGGCTTCCGTTGAGGCGCTGTTGGCGGGGAGCGCGGAAAAGATCGTGCGCATCTGGGCCTATGAGCCTTCGGAGGGGGGCGCCCTCTGGCGGCTTTACGAGCCGGGAAAGGTCGGGCCACACGCCTTGCAGCGCCTTGTCCCCGGGGCCGGCTACTGGGTTGAGGCCTCGGAGGAGACCTCCTTAACCCTCAAGGGGGCCGAGATCCCTCAGAGCATCATCCCCTTAAAGGCGGGGTGGAACTTGATCGGCTATCCCTCCCTCACGCGGCGGGAGATCGGCTCGGCCCTGGAGGCGATCGCCGCCTATGTGGAGCAAGTGTGGCATTACGACCCGGAGGACGCGGAGGATCCCTGGAAGCTCTATAGCCCCAAACAGCCGGCATGGGCCAACGACCTCGTGTATCTGGCGCCCGGCGAGGGCTATTGGATCCTCGTCAGCCAGGATTGCGAGCTGACCCTCAACTAGCTTGGGACCTCCTCGGTTGCCGCCTATTGCCCTCTAGAAGGCCCTTGCTCCTTTCCATGTCCCGCAACGCAACCCAGGCGCGTGATCCTCTTGGGCCACGGCGTGGGCAGTTTCTGGTTCCGCCATGCGGTGCGGGCCAGCGCCCAGGGGTTCATCCCCGATCAATTCGCCTTTGCAATGGGTTTAGCAACGTTGTATAATGTGTTTAGGTTTTGGGGCGTGCATATCGGCAAAGGCTCAACGATACGTTGAGCCCGGCCGCTGTGATGGCCATTGTGTCCCTCCGCGGGTACCGAAACGCTTTTTGAGGACATCCTCTTGAATCTCATAGCCATTTCTGGCGCTTCGGGTTACTGCGAAAAAACACCAAATGCGATTGTCTTGGTGTGGTAGTAGCAGCGTTAGCGGAGGGTGGTATGAGAAAGGGAGCAGTGATGACAGAACGACAACTCCTTGAGCGTATCGTCCTCGACCCAAGAGTTATGGTTGGAAAGCCGGTCATCAAGGGAACGCGCCTGAGCGTTGAATACATCCTGAATCTGCTGGCCCACGGTGCGACGGTTACAGAGATTCTGGACGAGTATAAAGGGATAACGCCCGAAGATATTCAGGCGTGTTTGTTGTTTGCCGCACGGTCTCTGGCAAGCACGACATTTATGCCCTTGGTGATGGAGCCGGCATAAATGCGCTTCCTTGTGGATGAATGCACAGGTCCGGCGGTGGCGCAGTGGTTGCGCGAGCAGAAACAAAGTTTTCTCCGTGTACGAGGAGGCTCGTGGCATAGATGATAATGCTGTGATTGCTAAAGCGCTTGCCGAGGATTGGATCCTCATCACTAATGATAAAGACTTTGGCGAGAAGATTTACAGGGAGCGACGCCCCCATAAGGGTGTTGTGCTTCTACGCCTTGAGGACGAACGGGCATCGAGTAAAATCGCTGCTCTCCAAAGATTGCTTGAGGGTTATGCGGGTCAGCTAGCAAACCGCTTTGTGGTGGTGACAGAAAGCCAGGTTCGTTTTGCGCGGTTATCAGAGTAAGCGTCTGTCCATCTTTCTACGGAGGGTTCTGAGTCCAACGCGAGGTGAGCACCATGGCCCTTTTCTATGCGGTACACGTCTACAACCTCAAGCCCGGGGTGAGCCGGGCCGAATTTGAGCGCTTTATGGCCGAGCAGTGGATCCCCTACGTGATGAAAAAGCCCGGCTGTCGCGGGGCCATGCTCCTCAAGGGCTATGCAGGGGAGTGGATGACCCACAAGTTCGACTATGCCACCATTGAGATCTGGGAAAGCGCCAAGGCCAACCGCGAGGCCTGGGGTGGGCCGAGGAAGGAATGGGTCACCCCGCCGGATCTCAAGCCCTTCATGGAGCGCTTCCAGAGTTACGTCGTGCCCGAATCCTTCCGCACCTTGGAGTTCGAGCGCGAGCTGTAACGCCTCGGGCATCCGCAAGCGAAAGGGGCGAAGAGTCCACTCTTCGCCCCTCCTGATTAAGCCTCCGCGCCTCCCAGCTCCACCTTGGCAAAGACCTTCTTCGGGCTGACAAAGCCGCTGGCGTTGACCGTGCCGCTGCAGCGGAAGAGGCGCATCTTGTGGCGCACGGTCTCCTTCACCGCCTCGCGAGATTGGATGAGGATCTTGCGCGGGTCGACTTCCTTGGGCATATCCGCCAGGGCCTTGCGCAGGGCGTTGGTGAAGGCCTGGTTGAGCATCGTGGCCACGTTGATCTTGGCGATGCCGTAATCGATCGCCTCCACCTCGCTTTCCTCCTTCACCCCCGAAGAGCCGTGAAGCACGAGGGGGATGGGCACCTTGGCGTGGATGGCCTTGAGGCGCTCGATATCCAGCGAGGCCTCGGCGGCCTTCATGGCGTGCACCGAGCCGATGGCCACGGCCAAGGAGTCGCAGCCCGTGCGCTGAACGAAATCCAGGGCCTGGTCGGGATCGGTCATCGCCGCCCGCACCTGCTCCTCCGAGACGCCGTCGGTGGATTGCAGCACCTGTCCCAGCTCGGCCTCTACGGGGATACCGCAGACGTGGGCGATATAGGCCACGCGCGAGGTGATCTCCACGTTCTCCTCATAGGGCCTCTTGGAGCCGTCATACATCAACGAGGTAAAGCCCGCCCGCAGGCAACGCACGTTCTGGTCGAAATCCGTGCCGTGATCCAGGTGTAACACCACGGGGATATCGGCCTCGGCTGCGGCCGCCTTGACCATCGCCGCGGCGAACTCCAGGCCGGCGTAACGGATGGCCCCCTGGCTCACCTGGAGGATCACCGGCGCGCGCTCCTCCACGGCCGCCTGCACGATGGCCTGGACTTGCTCCATGTTGTTGGCGTTAAAGGCGCCCACGGCGAAATGCCCTTCAAGCGCCGCCTGCAGCATCTCCTTGCTGGTTACCAATGGCATGAGGAAGCTCCTTTCTGATTCACCTAGCTCGCGGAAGGTGTGGGATACGTCGTAAAGGGGCCTCTGCCCCCGAAGATGAACGGAAACCTACACAGGAACGCGGCACCTTGCCGCGCCTTGATGCCCTTTCCGCCAGGACGCGGCAGCATGCCGCGGCTGTGACCATGATCCTTCCCGCGCCTTGCCAGACGCGGGCTTTTGCGCTACTATGGTGCCGAAGGTGGGAGTCGAACCCACAAGGAGCAAACCTCCAGTGGTTTTTGAGACCACCGCGTATGCCATTCCGCCACTTCGGCCCAACTGTAGCTAGTATAGTTGAACCGAGGTGATTCGTCAAGTCAGGCGGATCGTGTTGGAGCGCAAAGCATCCCCCGGCAACCCCAAAGCGCCGTCTACGCCCCTGAACGAGGAGGCCCTCGTGGCCTCGGCGCGCCAGGGCGACGTGAACGCCTTCAATCGCCTCGTGTTGGCCTATCAGGAGCTGGCCTATAATGTGGCCTATCGCATCCTGGGCAACGAGGATCGCGCCGCCGATGCCACCCAGGAGGCCTTCCTGCGCGGTTACCGCGCCCTGGAGCAGTTCCGCGGCGGCTCGTTCAAGGTCTGGATCCTGCGCATCGTCACCAATTGCTGCTACGACCAGCTCCGCGCTGGCCAACGCCGGCCCACGACCTCCCTGGAGGATCTCTTGGAGGACGAGGAGCACACCCGCCTCTTTGAGGACGATGCGGAGACGCCCGAAGAGCACCTGGAGCGCCGGGAGCTGGACGCGGCCATCCAACGGGGGTTGGAGGGACTTCCCGATGACCAGCGCGCGGTGTTGGTGATGAGCGACATAGAGGGCTTGAGCTATGAGGAGATCGCCCGGGTGATGTCGGTGCCCCTGGGGACGATCAAGTCGCGCCTGAGCCGGGCGCGGGCCAAGTTGCGCGATTATCTACTTGCCCATAAGGAACTTTTGCCGAACGGGTTCCGTCTCAATGGTAGTTAAGGCCGGGGCCCCAGGCCCAAACGGGGCGAAGGGAGCATGTTTTCCAGAATCCGAAACGCTTTAGATCACAAGGCCGTGGCCTCCAACCTCTCCGCCTACCTGGACGGCGCGCTCTCCGCGCCGGAGCGCGAGAGGGTGGAGCGCCATCTCGCCGTCTGTGCCCGCTGCCGGTATGACCTGGCCACCTTGCGCCAGACGGTCGAGCTCTTGCGGCGCGTCCCGCCGAAGCGCGTGCCGCGCTCCTTCGTCCTGCCCGCCTCCGCCCAGGCCGAGCGGATCGCCTACCGGCGTTGGGGCCTGGTCAATGCCTTCCTGCGCGCCTCGGCGGTGGCCGTCACCTTCATGCTGGTCTTGCTCCTCTCCACCGAGGCCCTCTTCCGCTTCGGGGCCATCCCCATCTCCGGCCCTCCGCCTGCGCCGCAGTATACGGCCCCGCAGGCCCGCGCGGTGGAGGCTGTGCCCGAGGTGAGCGGCACGAGGGAGGTGGAGGCCGAATCAAAAGGGGTTGTGGCCCAGGCCCCGCCCTCGCCGGAGCCGATGGTGGCGCCGATGGAGGCGCCCGCCGAGGAGCCTCCCGCGGAACAACCTACGGCTTCGCCGGAGGTGCTCCCTCCGGAGGCGGGCAAGGGCGGCGAAGCGGTTGCCGAGAAGGGGGTTGGCGGCGAGCCGCTTGCTGCGCCCGAGCGGGAGACGGTCGTGGAGACGGAGGTGGCTGTGAAAAGGGCCCTTCCCGCATCCCCCGAAGCCCCCGCCGAGGGCACCTTCAGCGCCGAGACGAAGGTGGCGGCCATGTCCAAATCCAGGCCCGCCGAGGAGGGCGCGCCCCTGGCCGAAGCCTCTCCTTCGGTGGGCGCGACGGCGACCGAGAGCGCGACGGGCGCCGTGAGCGCGGCTCCTCTGCAGGATGTGGGGTCTTCTCCCGCGCCGACGAGCACCTGGACGCCGGCCCCCACCGAGACGCCCACGGCCACGCCGACGGCGACCGAGACGCCCACCCCGACGGCGACCCCTAAACCCACGGCGACGCCCACGGCCACCGAGACGGCCACGCCCACGGCGACCCCTGAACCCAGCGCGACGCCCCTGCCCACCGAGCCGGCGCCAAGCCTGACGGCCGAGCCCGCCGAACCGGGGGAGGCGTTCGCTGCCTCTCCCCTCTGGCGGCTTTGGGCGACGGTGCGGCTGCTTTCGGGGCTGCTCGCCGGGCTACTGTGCATCCTCTTCGCCGGCCTCCTCTGGACCAGCCGGAAGCGCAGGATCTAGCCGGATCTCGCGGCCCCTACAGGCCCGCGGCGCTCAGCCGCCCAGGGGTTTGCCCTCGCGCAGCTCGCGGTAGGTGAGCGTCCACACGGCGGATTGGAAGGTCAGGTACACGCCCCCGATCAGGATGCTCAGCGGGATGAGCACCAGCAAGAAGGGGATAGCGGCCAGCATGGCCATCGGCCAGGAGCGGCTCACCCTGAAGGCCAGGAAAACCGGCCCCAGCAAGCCACCGACGCCCCCTAATAGCGCCAGCGGGATGAGCACCAGGCCGATGAGCAGGTTGATCCCCAGCAGCACCAGCCACATGAGCAGGGCCTCGCGCGAGCGGTTGTATAGGAGGCCGAAGCCGGCCTCTAGGGCCTCAAACACGCCCTTTTTCTCCAGCACGCAGGCGCGGAAGGCGAACTCGCGGATGAGCGTCACCACGGCGGCCAGCGCCAGGATGAGCAAGATCAGCACCAAGAGAAAGCCCAGGCCCACAACCACGCCCCAAAGGATGCCCAGGGCCTTGGCCAGGCCGCCCAGCTCGGTGATCTGCGAGAGGCCCACGGCTGGCCCGATGGCGATCAGCGCTCCCGCCACGATCAACACCAGGAGCACCAGGACCGCCGCGAACACGCCCAGGCCGAGCAAGAGGTCTATGGCCAACAGGCGCCCCATGCGCGCCCACCCCTGGCGAAGGCCCGAATGAAAGCTGGTGCGCTCGGCCTCCTCCACCTCGTTGACCATGCCCACCAGCGCCCCTAGGCTGGTGTAGCGCGCGATGATCCCCAGGATCAGGAGGGCCAAGCCGATCACTAAGGCGATCATCAGCAGGCCCAGCGCCATCGGGAGCATCCCCTGCCAGGCGGGGAAAGGCAAGCCGAAGCGCGGCATCCAGGGCGTCCGCGGCGGTATCATGGGCATGGCCCGCTGCCAGCGTTCCAGGTCTGCGCCGCCGAAGACATAGTGCAGGCCGTTAGCCTTGTTATACCCGCCGCCCCGGCCGGCGCCGAAGAGCGCGGCGGCGACGCCAAAGATCCACAGCACCTTGTGTTTCCAGGTGATCTCTAAAGCGCGCTTGACGATCCGTCCGTATTCCATGTTGCCTTCCTCTTTATCCCCTCCTATCGTGGCCACGCCATGCTGGCGCGCGTTCCACGCGACGAGATGCCACGTCTACGCGTTCGGGCTTGCGGCTTGGGCCCAGCACATCGCCCAGGAAAAGTACACGACGAGCACCAGGGCCAGGAACATCCCCAGGATCAAGACGACGGCCAGCATCAGGAGCATCTCCTGCGTCGCCGGGCTCGCTGCCCCCCAGAGCCGGGTCACCGCCTGGCCGACCTCGTCGCCTGACCAGCCCAGCCAGGCGTAAAGCGAGCCCTCCAGAAACGGGGCCTGCAGCGCCTTGATGAGCCAGGCCCTCAGGCTCGGGGCGAGCGGCGGGATCAGCCCCAGCCCGACCAGCGTATAGGCCAACGTGACCGCAGAGATCAGCCCGTCGGCGAGCAGCCCGAAGGCGCCCAGAAGGAAGGGGGGCAAATAGGGCACCAGGGGCCACGTGGCGGGACGTGCTTGGGGCAGGCGGCCGGCCAGCCGCGCCCAGAACTCCCCCTCGGAGCTAAAGGCCTCGGCGGCGGGCCTGGTCTGGCGCAGGAGGGCGCCCAACTCACCCCACTGCCGCATCCTCTCCGCACAGGCCGCACAGCGCCCCAGATGGTCCTGGATCTGCCGGCGCGCCTCGCCGCTCAGCTCGCCATCATGATAGGCCTGCAAGCACAGTTCGTCAGGATGCCTCATGCCGCCTCCTGGGAGCGGGGATGAAGGGTTCCTCTTCCACATCTCATACCTCATCCCGAGCGAGCCTCTCCCTCAAGAGCTTGCGCGCGTAATTCAGGCGCGACATCACCGTGCCGATGGGGATCTGCAAGACCTCGGCGATCTCTTTGTAGGAGAGCTGCTCGTATTCGCGCAGGATCAGGGCGCTGCGCGCCCCAGGGGGAAGCGCGTTCAACGCCCGGCGCACGCGCTCCTCTTGATCGTTCCGCAGGGCCGCCTCCTCGGGCTGCTCCTCGGCATCGTGCTGCCAATCCTCTAGGGGCAGCTCGTTGCCCTTGCGGCGCAGGGCATCCAAGGCGGCGTTGACCGTGATTCGGTAGAGCCAGTTGGATAGGTTCCCTTGGGCGCGATAGCGGGGTAGGTGGTTCCAAACCTTGATAAAGACCTCCTGGGCCACGTCCTCGGCCTCTTCCGCCGAGCCGACAATGCCGTAGGCCACGCGCAACACCTGTTCCCGGTAGTGGTGCACCAGTTGGGCGAAAGCTCCCCTGTTTCCCGAGGCCGCCTCGACCAGGATCTCTTTATCCATGGTCCGCTCAACCTCTTCACTTTCATAACGTCGGGCCCGGCGAATTTATTCGGCCAACGTCGTCGGCGCCTCAGAGAAGCTGTCCATCCGCGCGGAGCAGCCGCTGCAGGCGGGACACATCCACCTCCGCCGGGTAGATGCCCGCGTCCGCGGCCAGCGCCGCCGCCGTGCCCGCCGCCTGGCCGATGGCGATGCAGGTGCCCATCACCCGCGAGCCGGCCATCCCCTCGTGGGTGGCGCTGATGCAGCGCCCCGAGGCAAGCAGGTTGGGCACTCCCACCGAGAGGAGGCAACGATAGGGGATATCGTACCAATCCCCTTGGGGCGGGTAAAGGGCCTCGCGGGAGCGCATGCGCTCGTGTTCCGCCGCCCAATAGGGGCAATCCGCTCCCTTGGGGCATTCCACGACGCACAGGTGCACCGGGTAGGCGTTCCCCAGGGGACAGTGGATATCGATCCACCACGAGCCGCGGGCGATCGCGTCCTCATGTTTGCGCCCGAGGTGGATGTCGTCGCCGCTCAGGGCGTAGGGGCCGACGATCTGGCGGCTCTCGCGCGGGCCGACCTGGGGCGAGGTCTGCTGCACGTAGCAATCCCTGAATTCGGGGACGTTCGCCCGCAGATAGCGCACCAGGGCCCACACGTCGCGGCGGATGCTCAGCTCGGCGCGGGTCAGCTCCGCGGCCACGTCGGGGTTGCCGCCGAAACGGGTCATGTTCGCCGAGGAGTGATCCGTGCGATAGGCGCTGCAGCGCAAAAAGTCGGGGTTGTAAAAGTGCAGGCGCCCTTTGGCCATCTCCTCCTCCACCTGGGCATAGATCTCCTGGCGGCGCGCGTCGCTCGGAGGCTCGTAACCCGCCAGGTGGAAGAAGGAGCCCATGGATTCCGGGCGATGGTCAAAGGCGCGGCCATGGGTGGTGGGCGCTCCGGCGCGGTAAGCTACGTCGGCGTCGCCCGTGGCATCCACGAACACCTTGCCCCGCACCGCCTGCCGCCCCGACTTGTTCTCCACGATGACCGCCCGGATCGCACGTCCCTCCAGGAGCACGTCGGCTACCCAGGTATGGAGCCACAGCTCCACGCCCGCCTCCTGGCAGAGCTCGTCCAGCACGATCTTGAGGGCCTCGGCGTCAAAGCGGATGCCCCAATCCTGGAGGGCCTGCTCCCAGGTGGGCGCGCCGCCGAGGGCATGCATGCGCTCGGTGATCTCGCGCAAAAGCCCCTCCACGATCGGCTCGTGGCTCTCCGAGGCGGTATGCCCCAGGATGGGGGCCACCAGCCCCGCCGTGGCCAGGCCGCCCAGGAAGCCGTAGCGCTCCAGCAGGACGACCCTGGCCCCGTGGCGCGCGGCGGCGATGGCCGCGGAAAAGCCCCCCGGCCCGCCCCCACAGACGACGACATCCCCCTCGGCGACGACGGGGACCTGGCGCGAAGGCTCAACGAGGATGGACATTTCCCCTCCTTTCGTCTTCAGGCGCGAACGTGATAATCCCCTTCCACGATCCACTTGTAGGTGGTCAGCTCGCGCAGGCCCATGGGGCCGCGGGCGTGCATCCTCTGGGTGCTGATGGCCACCTCGGCCCCCAGGCCGAATTGCCCGCCGTCGTTGAAGCGCGTGCTGGCGTTGACGAACACCGCCGAGGAATCCACCTCGTCCAGGAAGCGCTTGGCGTGGGCATAGTTGTTGGTCAGGATGCCGTCGGAGTGGTTGGTGCTGTAGCGGGCGATGTGCTCCAGGGCCTCGTCCAGCGAATCCACCACCTTGACGGAGAGGGTCAAGGAGAGGAACTCTTTGCCGTAATCCTCGGGCGTGGCCGGGGCGACCAGCTCCGGCACGATCCCCGGCGCCCCTTGGAGGGCCTGGAGGGCGCGCTCGTCGCAGAGCACCTTCACCTGGGCGGCGTTCAGGTCGGCGACCATCGCCGGCAAGAAGCGGGCGGCGATGGCCCGATGCACCAGCACCGTATCCAGGGCGTTACAGACCGAGGGGGCCTGACATTTCGCATTATGGATCACCGGGATGGCCCGCTCCAGGTCGGCGGATTCGTCCACGTAGAGGTGGCAGACGCCGATGCCCCCATAGATGACGGGCATCTTGGCGTGTTCCCGGACGAGGGCCTGGAGGGCCGGCCCCCCACGGGGGATGATCAGGTCGATGAGGTGATCCATGCCCAAAAGCTGCGTCACCAGGGCGCGGTCGGTGGAGGTGATGAGCTGCACGGCATCGACCGGTGCGCCCTGGGAGGCGATGGCCTCGCGCACCAGGTTGACCAGGGCGATGTTGCTGCGCAGGGTCTCCTTGCCGCCGCGGAGGATCACCGCGTTGCCCGTCTTGAGGCATAGGGCGGCGATGTCGATGGTCACGTTGGGCCGCGCTTCAAAGATCACCCCGATGACCCCCAAGGGCACGCGCTTCTTGGCCAGGCGCAGGCCGTTGGGCAGCGTGCGCCCGTCAAAGAGCTCGCCCAAGGGGTCGGGGAGGGCGGCCACGTCGCGGCAGCCCTGGATCATGCCCTGGATGCGCTTGGGGGTCAGCGTCAAACGGTCGATGAGCGCCGGCGCGAGCTGTGCCCGGCGCGCATCGGCGACATCGGCCTCGTTGGCCTGGCGCAGGGCCTCGCCGGCGTCCTCCAGGCGTCGGGCGATCTCCTCCAGGATGCGGTTGCGCACCCCCGTGGGGAGCAATCCCAGCCGCCGTCCGGCGGCCTTGGCCTTTTGTCCCATCAA
>DAOTVR010000186.1:0-4471 GCA_034436315.1 Anaerolineae bacterium | reverse complement strand
CAACTCCAACAGGGCAAGCAGCGGTTCGCGGTTCATGCCACCATTCGTGTGAAAGAGCGCGCGCAATCCTGCCTCTTTGGCGCGGGCGGCGATATCATACATGAACTCGTAAAAAATCGTCGGCTCGTTGTAGGTGAAGCTGACCGAACGGCAACCCATACCCTGAGCTAGACCCACGATCTCGGCCACCGAATAGCCCAGGTTCTCTATCTCATGGGGGGAGCTCTGGGAGAGGTGCCAATTGTGGCAGAACATGCAGCGGTTATTACAGCCGGCCGTGCCCGTGCACAGGATGAGCGAGCCGGGAAGCATATGAAAGGCTGGCTCCTTTTCAATGGGGTCGACCTGGATGGCCCCCGGCCTCTCATAGAGCAGGCTATAATAGACGCCGCCCACGTTTTTCCTGCCCCTGCAGAAACCGACCTCTCCTGGGGGCACCTGGCAGTGGCGCCAGCACAACTCACAGCGAATGGAGTCATCGCTCAAGCGCCGGAAAAAGCGGGCTTGGTGGCTTTCAGGGGGAGTCGTAGGAGTTGGGCGGGCGCTTTCGGGCGTGGTGGACGCAGACATGGGCCTTGCGCTTTCCGCACAACCACCAAGGAACTCGGCACCAAGGGCACATGCCAAGCCGAGCCACGCGCACTTGGTGATCGCTTTCCGCAGGAACTCGCGTCGGTTCAAAGGACCACCTGAGTCTAGCGCAACAACTATGCCTCGGTATCTTTAGTATAGCATAGGTGCTCGCTCTGGTCTAGATGTTATCGTCAAATCAAGATGAATTTGCGCGATATCTCCCTTGACTCTGCGTGGCAAGCGCCTTATGATGTTGGAAACTCTGCGCGTCGCAGACATCACGATAGGTTGTTAGGAGGGCAAGGGAAATGAAGATCACCGATCTCAAATGTGCCGTGATAGGCCAAAACCCCGTGGTGCGCATCGTGACCGACGAGGGAATCAGCGGATATGGGGAGGTAGAATCCAGTAAGCATTATCTCAAGCCTCACGTCCTCTTCTACAAACCGTTCATCTTGGGGGAGGACCCTACGAACGTAGAGCGGGTGATGCTCAAAATCCGCAGGTTGGGTAGCTTCAAGCCTTGGGGGAGTGCAGTGAGCGCCATTGAGATGGCTCTGTGGGATATCGCCGGCAAGGCGGCCAATCTGCCGGTGTACAAACTCTTGGGGGGTAAGGTCCGCGATAAGGTTCGCGTTTATAACGGCGCGGTGCGTTTTGAGATGAAGGGCTATTCCCCACAGGATTATGCGGAGAACATGGCCAAGATGAAGGCAGCTAAGGAGGGATTCACCATCATCAAGCAGGGGATCGGCTTCCACAGCCAGATGCCTGTCCAGTTTCCCAATTTCTCTTATGGCGAGGTGAGTGCGAGCGGCTTTCACGCCAATCGGGGACCTCTGACGGAGCGTGGTCTGAAATATGTGATCGCCTGTGTGGAGGCGATGAAGGAGGTTCTAGGTGACGAGGTTGGCCTGGCTTTGGATTGCGGGCCGGGGTGGATGGTGCCCGATGCGATCCGACTGGCCAAGGCCTTGGAGCCGCTCAACGTGATGTGGCTAGAAGACCTGATCACCGGGGATTACGTGCCCTATGTCTTGGCCGATGTCTACCGCGAGGTGACACAAAGTACCTCAACGCCCATCCATACCGGCGAGCAGATCTACCTCCGGCAGAACTTTAAGGACCTGATTGAGAAGCACGCCGTGAACATCATTGGGCCGGATCCTTGCGATGTGGGCGGCCTCGCCGAGCTGAAGTGGGTGGCAGAATACGCCGACCTTCATGGCATCCTCATCGCCCCACACGGCGTCCTGGATGGTCTCATTGGCCTGGCAGCTCTCGTCCAAGTGTCGGCGACCTTGCCTCAGAACTATATCGCCTTTGAGTACCCGGTTGGCCGGCCCGAGTGGTGGTACGACATCGTTGAAGGGCTGCCGGACCCGATCGTCGTAGATGGGTTCATTGAGGTCTGGGATAGGCCCGGCTTGGGCGTCACCTTCAACGAGAAAGAAGCGAAAAAGTACCTCCGCGAAGAGGATGCAGACTTTTTTGACTAGGCATCCCGCCGGCGGCTAGTCCTGGGGAAAGATCGGTTCCAAGCCCTCGCTCAACTTGGCTACCTGCGCTTCTTCCTCCGGAGAGAGGGGCCGAAAGCGGTCGGCAGCATCACAGGCCCACCAGAGGAGCTCGGCGTGGCTTGGGCTGGTTGCCGCTGTGATCGGCCTAGAGAGGGTGAAGCGCAGGGCCAGCTCGGCCTCCTCGGGGGTATCCACCGGCGCATACCAACATTTGGGCCACTTTTTCGGCTCGCCCTCTCTTAGCTTTCGCTTGGCCAGGGCCTTTAGCGCCAAGATGCCTATCCCCAGCTCTTGGGCCTTTCGCAGCACGCGTGGGCCAAAGTGCCCCTGGTGCCAGCAGACCCAGTTGAAGGGGAAGAGGATGCTATCAAAAGGAAAGCGCTCCATAAGGGCTAAGGCGGCCTCTTCCGTATGCGCGGAGAAGCCAATGAAGCGAATCAATCCCTTCTCGCGGGCGGCCAGGAAAGCTTCCATTGCACCCCCTGGGGCCAGGATCTGCTCTACCTCCTCTAGGGTCCTGACCCCATGGTGCTGGTATAGGTCAAAGTGATCGGTGCGCAGGAGCTTGAGGGAACGCTGTAGCTCTTTCTCGGCCTCATCTCGGCTGCGCTGAGTGGTCTTGCAAGCCAGGAACACCGAGCGACGGTAAGGCTCTAGCGCCGGCCCCAGGCGTTCCTCTGCGTTACCATAGGTCGGGGCTACGTCAAAATAGTTGATACCCCGATCCACGGCTTGAGCGACCAACCGGCTCGCTACGGAAGGGTCTTCGTTCATCACCACGATGCCCCCGAAGCCAACCACTGAGAGAGCCTCACCCGTCTTGCCCAACGCGCGCTTTTCCATGTACCCACCTCTATCTCACTTCATTTGTTTGCTAAAGCATTACCCGAAAGTCTGAGCCATCAAGAAGCTGTTTGCTACCTGATTTTAGCATAATCCTCGGTAAAGCGAAAGAGGATTTTGGAGCTCTGGGATGATAGGGTATACTGGTTGATGTCACCTCAATGAGGAGGTCCGATTCCAATCATGATCGTTCATTCTCATTAACCCTCTTTTCCCCTGTCTATTTACATGGGATCCGCTCGCAGGCGGATCACTATGTTCACGAGTTAATGTTTTAGCCTTGCCTTATATTCTTTGTCTGAGCTCTTTTGCGTCCCAGTCTCACCACTTGCAGGGGGTTACCTATGCGGACTTTACGTCGTTTCGCCGCATACTTACGTCCCTATCCCGGCTTGCTTACGCTACTGTTTGTGACCATGCTGGGGGGTATCGCTGCTGAGCTTATCCTCCCGCGCCTTTTCGGTATGGCCATTGATCGTGGGATTACCGAAAGGTCGGTCGCGGCCTTAGGACGTTATATCGGTTACCTGGCACTCACGGCCATCTTGCGAGCCGGGATCCACTATGGGCGAGGATATTCCCAGGAGCGCACTGGCCAGGAGATGATCCGCGTCTTGCGGCGGGAGCTTTACGTACGCCTACAACGCCTCTCTTTCACCTTTTACACGATGAACAACACGGGCGACCTGATGTCGCGCCTCACCAGCGATGTGGGGGCGGTCATGGAGTTCTTTGGCTTCGGGCTGGCGGAGATGGTGGCCTCTGTGTTGATCTTTTGCGGGACGGTCGTCATGTTGTTACTGGCGGATTGGCAGCTCACGTTGGTGATGATCGCGCCCATCCCGGTGTTGATGTTCTTTGCCTTTCGTTTCAGTGGTGTCGTCGGACCAGCATGGGAAAAGATCCGTGAAGAGATGGGCAGGTTGACCACCGCCCTGCAGGAAAATGTGAGTGGGGTGCGTGTTGTCAAGGCGTTTGCCCGCGAAGGGTATGAGATCGATAAGTTCAAAGCTCATAATGCCCGTACTTTGCAAGCTAACCTTACACGGGCTACTCTAGAGGCGCAAACTTTTCCGGTGCTCAACTTTGTGACCGGCTTCTGTTTGCTGTTGCTCTACTGGTACGGAGGGCGCAGGGTCTATGCGGGGGAGATGACGATCGGGACTTTTTTCGCGTTTAACTGGTATCTCTTTGGCCTCATCTGGCCCGTGCGTTTCTTGGGTTATCTCATTAGCATCGCCAAGGAGGCGATTGCTGCCGGGCCGCGCATTTTCGAGATCCTTGATGCAACGCAGAAAATCCGAGAGGCAGAGGATGCTCAGCCCATGCCCGAGATCAAGGGACATATCCGTTTTGAGGACGTGCACTTTACCTTTGAGGACGACAAGACCACGCCGGTGCTCAAAGGTTTAAACGCTTGTTGTGAATTGGACAGTTGAGAGGAAGGTGTCAATCGACTAGAGTTAGCTCACTATCCCAGTCAAAAGAAAGGAGCTAACCCGTGATCGATGAAGACACCTTCCTGACCATATTGT
>DAOTVR010000185.1:0-6514 GCA_034436315.1 Anaerolineae bacterium | reverse complement strand
ACCGGAAGGCCGAAGCTAGCGTGATAGGCCAGTACCATCAGGTCGCCTCCGGCCTTGCTCGCCGAGTAAGGGCTGCGGGTGCGCAAGGGGTCCGTCTCCACTGAGCGGCCCTCCAGTACCTGTCCGTAGACCTCGTCTGTGCTCACCTGATGATAACGCTCCAGCCCTAACTCCTTGGCTGCCTCTAGGAGCGTGTGCGTGCCGTAGACATCCGTCATGATGAAACTGCCCGGGTCGGTGAGCGAGCGATCCACGTGGGTCTCGGCGGCAAAGTTGACGATGGTATCGATGTGGTACTCGCGGAGCGTCTGGCGCACGCGGGCAGCGTCGCAGATATCGCCTTGCACGAAAATGTAACGTGGATCATTGGCGATATCCCTAAGGTTATCCAAATTGCCGGCATAGGTGAGTTTGTCATAAACGACAAGGCGGTAATCGGGATGGTGTTTGAGCATGTAATGAACAAAGTTAGAGCCAATAAACCCGGCTCCACCGGCGATCAATAGGTTCTTCATCGGATGCTCCTTGATGGTGGGTTACACATGCTTCGTGACCATGCTCCAGAGCTTGTGGGCGATCTTCTTGGGCCGAGCGTAGCGCTTCCAAGCTTTTTGCACTCCTCGGCGCAGGCGGTTATACCAAGTGCGCCGTTGTGATTCCTGTAGCGCCCAGGCCAGCCATTCATAATCCACCCCTTTGATCTTGGCCTCGTCGGGGTTGCGCCGATAGCTGTCATGGTCAGCAATGAGCGAAAGGCCGTGCTCCTGACAGTACTCGTAGAGGTCGCTCCCTGGGTGAGGCGTATAAAAAGCGGGGCTGTAATAATCGGGGTCGATCTCCTTGAGCATGCTGATGGTTTCCAGAACCTCCTCCTTGGTCTCGGTGGGGAGGCCCAGCATGTAATTGGCCCAGATGGCGATGCCGTATTTGCGGCAGATCCTGGCTGCCTGGATGTTTTGCCAGCGCTTGGTGCCCTTACGGATGAAACGCAAGACCCGGTCGCTGCCGCTCTCAAAGCCGATGAAGTAGCCCCGCAGCCCCGCCTTGGCCATGAGGGCTACCATGTCCTCGTTTTTGACGATGATGTCGGCGCGGCTTTGGCAAAAGAAAGGCTGGGTAAAGCCTTCGGCCATGTAAGCTTGGCAGAAGCCTATCACCCAATCCCGGTCTTCGGTGAGGCAATCATCGTGAAACATGAAGCTGGCGAAATGGTATTGGTCGCGTAGGCTGCGCAGCTCGGCCATGACGTTTTCTACGCTGCGCCGGCGTACCTTGCGCCCGAAGATGGCTCGCTCGGCAGGTTGACAATAACTGCAGTTATACATACAGCCGCGCCCGGCGATGATCGTCACAAAAGGGGGAGGCAGCTCTTCCACGAAGGGGGCTTCTGGCGAGGTGACCTGGTATCCCTGGCGCTGCCATTCCTCAATAAAGAGGGAATGGTCGGCAAAGGGAATAGAATCCAAGTCGGGATGGGTGCCGGGGATGATACGAGGCAAGCTTTCACCTCGGGCGAGCTTGTTCAGCGCATCGGGGAAGGTCTCTTCCCCCTCGCCGAGGAAGATGTGATCTATATTCGGATTGTCGGCCAGCTCTTGGGGCATGATGGTGGGGTGTGGACCACCCACCATGGTCACGATGCGCGGATTGACCTCGCGGATAATCTGCAGAGCGCGCATCGCCGGGTTATAATCCACGCTCATCATGGTCAAGGCAGCTACATCTGGTGCGCGCTCGGTCACCACCTGGCGAAAGTGTTCCCAGCCCTTGAGGGCGCGAAGGTCTATCAGGTTGACCTCGTGGCCGGCTTGCTTAGCACAGGCTGAAAGGATGGCCAATCCATGACTGATCCAGCCTGAATCCATGCCCTGACCGATGCTGTCAAACCCCTTTCCCACGATCCCCGGATAGACCAAACTAACCTTCATACCTTCTCCCCAGTCGTTCTCGCTCCTCAGACGCCTCTAACGGGCCGAATGTTCCCCCAATGGCGGTCAGTGATCAGCTATCAGTTTTCGGCCGACCACCGATGGCTGATCACTGAAAACTGACCACTACTTTTCCTCAATGGCCACAGCGCGCGCCCAGGAGCTATCAATCGTCCGCGCCTTGTAGGGCAGGGCCATAAAATAGAACTCGGGCCGGCGCAGCTCCTCCAGATGGGCGAGGAACTCCACGATTGTCCCCCCAGCACCCATGAAGATGTCGTGGAGGGCGCGACCCTTTTCCACGCCCCGGCCTAGACTGAAGTGGGTGTCGATGCCGATCATCTTGACTTTATGGTCCACGAACCACTTGGCGGCCTCCGGCGTGAGCGCGGGGTTTTGCTTGGCGCCGGAGAGGCTGGCAGGATCGGAATTGCGGCAGATGATGATATCGCCCTCGCCGATCAGGGTCCCCAGCATTTTATCCAGATAAGCTGGCGAGACCTCGGGCGTCTCCTCCACGGAAGGCACGTCCAGGAGTAGCCCGCGGCCCATAAAGTCGGTTAGTTGGTAGGTGGTCACATCGCGTCCACCCTCAAAGAAGTGAGCGCCCACCTCAACGTGCGTGCCCACGTGAGTATGGGTGCGCACGTGGTGCATGAAGGCATTATCGGCGAGCAAGCCGCGCTCAATATCAAAGTAGCGATCTTTGCTCGCGCCAGGAATAACCTCGTAAGAGAGGTCAATGATGCGGTATTTCGTCCAGTCAATAGTGAAGACGGGCATTGGGTAAATCTCCTTACGTGTCTCTTCGGCGGACTCAAGCGGGTTATGGGCCACTAGGTAATCGGGTCTGATCAACCCTGGGCCAAGCTTGGAATGCACTGATTATACCCTGGAGCGCGCCCTTTGCCAACCGTGGGGGCTGCGTATTAGAATGAAATCATGCAAGTCCGAGATTTCGTTGCCTATCTCCGCTCTCTCCCTCATTATGAGGGGCAGATTGTGCATGTGGAACATATCCCTGCGCGTGCCGCCCGGTACGGCCAGCTTTCTCGACCCTTGCCAACTGCCCTTGAAGAGGCCCTGCGTAGACGCGGCTTGGAGTGCTTTTACAGCCATCAGGCGGAGGCAATCAACGCTATCCGTGACGGAAAGCACCTTATCGTGGCCACAGGCACGGCCAGCGGCAAGACGCTCTGTTACAATGTACCTGTGCTGGAGGCTATCCTCAACGATCCTCTTTCGCGGGCGCTTTATCTCTTTCCCACCAAGGCCTTGGCCCAGGATCAGTTGCGCTCGCTCCGCGAGCTGACGAGTGCCGGGCTCAAAGGGGTGCACTTTGCCACCTATGACGGCGATACGCCGGTTGGGGCACGTGCACAGGTGCGTAAGAGGGCAGCAATCGTCATCTCCAACCCCGATATGCTCCACGTGGGTATCCTTCCTAACCACCCCATGTGGGCATCGTTTTTCCGCCACCTGAAATATGTGGTCTTGGATGAAGCGCATGCCTATCGGGGCATCTTTGGCTCTCACGTAGCCTGTTTGATGCGTCGTTTACGCCGTGTCTGTGCCCTTTATGGTTCACAGCCACAATTCATCCTCTGTTCAGCCACGATCGCTAACCCCGCCGAGCACGCCGCGCGGCTGACGGGCCATGAGGTTTGGGTGGTTGATCAAGATGGTGCACCCATGGGGCCACGACAGTTTGTGCTCTGGAACCCACCCTACGTGGACAAGGCCCTAGGGGTGCGGCGTAGTATCAACACCGAGGCCACTTGGATCTTTACGGAGATGGTCAAAAAGGGCATTCGTAATATCACGTTCACCCGCGCACGTCGGGTGGCCGAATTGATCTTGCTCTATGCGCGTGAGGCTTTACGCCAGGAGGCGCCTCAGTGTCTTGATCAAGTGAGCGCCTATCGCGGGGGGTATCTCCCTGAGGAGCGTCGCGAGATCGAGCGGCGGCTCTTCTCCGGGGATCTTCTGGGGGTGACGGCGACGAACGCTTTGGAGCTAGGCATTGACGTGGGACAACTGGATGCTACGGTGCTGGTCGGCTATCCGGGGAGCATCGCCTCCACTTGGCAACAGGCCGGCCGCGCCGGCCGGGGCAAACGCGAGGCATTGAGCGTCCTCATCGGCCAGGATAACCCGTTGGATCAGTTCTTTATGCGCCACCCTGAGGAGCTCTTTGGGCGGCCACACGAGCACGCCTTGGTTGACCCCGGTAACCCCTACGTGCTCAAGGCTCACCTTCTTTGCGCAGCCTTGGAAGCCCCGCTGCGTGTTGAAGACGAGCGGCTTTTCGGCGGGGGCTATCTTGAGGCTGTGCGTGCCTTGGAAAGAGAGCGCATGCTCGTGCAGCGCAACGAGCGCTGGTATTTGCTCTCTGGAGATTTCCCCGCTCAGCATGTGAATATCCGTTCCACGGCAGAGGCCAACTTTGTTTTAGTGGACGAGACCCAGGGCTATCGTCTTCTGGAGGAGGTTGACGCGGCCACAGCCTTCTTTCGCATCCATCCTGGCGCGATCTATCTGCACCAGGCCGAATCCTACCTGGTCACCCGCCTCGACCTGGATGCGCGCGTGGCTTATGCCCGGCCCGTTGAGGCCGGCTACTACACCCAACCGCGCGAGCTCAATGATGTGCATATCATTCGCTCGTTGGAGCACCGCGAGGTTGGCAATGTGCTTCTCTACTTTGGGCTTGTGCGCGTCACTCAACAGGTGATCGGTTTTCAGCGCAGACAGCAATTCACCGAGGCTCTCCTTTCGGAAGAGACGCTCGACCTGCCGCCCTCTTCCTTTGAAACTCAGGCGTTATGGTTTGAGGTGTCCCCCGACACACAGCGAATGGTCATGGGGCAAGGGCTTGATTTTGCAGGAGGACTGCACGGGGTGGAGCACGCTTGCATCGGCATCTTGCCTCTCTTCGCCCTGTGCGATCGCAACGACATCGCCGGGCTTTCTAGCCCTGCACACCCCGATACGGGCTTGCCGCAGGTGTTCATCTACGACGGTTACCCAGGTGGCGTGGGGATCGCGCGGAAGGGCTATGAGCTCATTGAGGAGCTTTGGCAGCGCACCTTGGAAGTGGTTCGCGAGTGTCCCTGCGAGGCAGGGTGTCCTTCTTGCATTCATTCCCCTAAGTGCGGCAATAACAACGAGCCCCTGGATAAACAGGCTACGATCCTCATCCTAGAGAGGCTATCGGGGGATAGACGGGAGTTGCATCGTTAGGAGCGTTTCTATACATACATTTTCTTCTTCAGCTCATTGTGCACCCCTTAGAGTTTGACGATATGTGAGAACGTTTCGTTGAGCGCTCCTGTAGCGTTGCGCGTGTCGATGACCAGCACAGCCTGGCGCACGATATGTTCCCAATCGTAGCCAGAGTGTGCGGTGACGATGACCACACAATCCATAGCCGTGAGCAGGGCGTCGCTGAGCTCAGAGCTGGAAAGGACAAAATCGCCCAAGTCTAGGCGGGGGATGTAGGGATCATTGTAATAGAGCAAGGCGCCCTTGGCGTGCAAGAGTTTGAGGATGTCGATGGCCGGAGATTCGCGCGCATCGGCTACATTGGCCTTGTAGGCCACCCCCAGAATCAGGATGCGCGAGCCTTTAATCGCCTTGCGTTGGGCGTTGAGGGCGTCTGTGATCATGTCCACCACATGGTGGGGCATGCTGGCATTGATCTCCCCGGCGACCTCAATGAAACGCGCGTTGTAGTTCAGCGTCCTGAGCTTCCAGGAGAGGTAGTAGGGATCCAAAGGGATGCAATGCCCGCCCAGGCCAGGGCCGGGATAGAAGGGCATGAAGCCATAGGGCTTGGTAGAAGCGGCGGCGATCACCTCCCACACATCTATTCCCAGCTTGGCGCACATGAGGGCTATCTCGTTGATCAGCCCGATGTTCACCGCGCGGAAGGTATTCTCCAGCAGCTTGACCATCTCCGCCGTGCGTGGATTGCTCACGGGCACAAGGCGCTGGACGATCAGGCCATAGAGGGCCTTGGCCACTTCAAGGCAGCGCGGCGTGACGCCGCCGATCACCTTGGGCGTGTTGCGGATGTTGAATTGTTTGTTGCCCGGGTCAATGCGCTCAGGGGAGAAAGCGAGGCTAAAGTCCTCGCCCACGCGGTAGCCATCGCGAGTTAGGCGGGGGAGGATGATCTCCTCGGTCGTGCCGGGATAAGTAGTGCTTTCCAGGACGATCAACTGCCCAGGGTGGAAGTAACGCGCAATCCCATCCGCTGCCGAGATAATATAAGAGATGTCCGGATCACGCGTCTTACTGAGGGGCGTGGGCACGCAGATGATGATCGCGTCGGCTTGGGCGAGCGCAGCATAATCGGTCGTCGCCGAAAGCTTACCTGCGGCCACCAGCGCAGCAACGTCCTCGGAGGATACATCGCCAATGTAGCTTTGCCCGCGCATGACCGAGGACACTTTGGCCTCATCCACCTCAATCCCTACGACCTTCAAGCCCTCTTGGGCGAAGGCGACGGCCAGGGGAAGCCCCACATAGCCCAAACCGATCACCGCCACCTGTGCCTCGCGGCGTAGGATCTTGTCGTAAAG
>DAOTVR010000184.1:0-2123 GCA_034436315.1 Anaerolineae bacterium | reverse complement strand
CTCCCCAGCGACTGGCTGAGTTGCCTTATAGGGGATAAGGCCGGCGGGATTTGGATAGGCACCGAGCGTTCGGGATTGGTTCACCTAGACGCGGAAGGGCGCTGGCAAGTCTACGAGCTCCCCGATGCCGAACAAATGGAGGTAACCGACTTGGCCTGGCGGGGCCGGCAACTGTGGGTGGGCACCCGCCGAGGAGTGGCCATATTGGACCCTCATACAGGGAGCTGGCGCACCTTAGGCCCGGATCAAGGGCTACCGAGTTGGCATGTCACCGCCCTGGCGGCCCTACCCGATGGCCGGATGTGGGTGGGGACAGACCAAGGCCTGGCCCTCTGGGACGAAGGGAAGATGCGGATCTTTACCGTTCGCGACGGCCTGCCTCATGACTATGTCAGTGCTCTAGCAGTAGATCTCCAGGGCCGTACATGGGTAGGGAGCTATATTCGTGGCCTAGCCGTGCTGGGAGAACTAGCTCCTCCCAAAATCGCCCGCCCTCCTGTGGTGTTGGTACACGGCTGGCGCGGCCCGGAGAGCGAGCTATTGGAAGACAGTGAGTTCTGGCATCTGGCGCGATGGCTACGCGAGGACGGCTTTGAACCCTATTACGCTACGGGGATCAGCCCCAAGAAAACGCTGCATGCCAACGCCACCCGATTGTGCGAGGTCATCGCCCAGGCGCGCCGCGAGAGTGGAGCAGATGGCGTCTACGTGATCGCCTTCAGCATGGGCGGGCTCAACGCGCGCGCCTACCTGGAAAGCACCCTCTACCAGGGCGACGTCTTGCGGGCCTTTATTTTGGGGACCCCACATCGTGGCGAAGAGATGTGGCTGCCCTTTTTACTGTGGGAGTACCTCGCTTGGACGGACGAGCCTTCCGCGCTGGAGCTATTGCCAGCCCACGCCGAGCTCTTTAACCATAGCCACGGCAACGTTTGGGGAGTGCCCTACACGATCATCGCCGGAGACGCCACGATCAGCGACTTGCCCGTGCTCTTCCGCGAGTTGGTGCCCAGCGATGGCCTGGTCTCCACTTGGAGTGCCTTAGGAGCCAAAGGGCCTAGTGTGGATCAGCGCGTCACCCGCGACGTGCATGCCTGGAGCGAGGATACGATCCTGATGAACATCCCCTCACTACTATTCCCCAGGACCACCTACGATGCACACATACGGCCTTACCTTTTGGGGGTCGCAAATGCGCCGGGCACAAGCTCGCCGCTCAGCGCTCAAGGTTACGAGCAGCCCCTGCTTGAGCCGCGTTCGGCCCTGCGAACGGGCGTCGTAAAGCCGGGCGAGAAGGTGACGTTAGAGCCTATACCGATTGAAGCACCGGGACGCACGCGATTCTATGTGCGCTGGAAGGGCGCCCCATTGAGTGTGAGCTTGCACGATCCTCATGGACGCCTCATTGACCCCAAAGTGGCTGAGGATGATGATCGGAGTGAATATCTTGAACTGGATTTCGCCGACTTCGCCGGCTATATCCTGACGAACACCCTGCCGGGGCCTTGGAGCATCGTGCTGGAGGCTGACCCCAAAAACCGATCTTCCAGTCAGTACGTTGCCTATGCCTCCATTTCCTCAACGGTGCGCCTAGAGGTGCGCACAGATCGCACCTGGTATCGGCCCGGGGAAGAGGTCATCATCTCGGCCACGCTCACCCCCTCGGATATGCCTATCACCTTGAACGAGGTGCAAGCGGAGATCTATTCGCCGAGCAAGCAACCTACAAGATTGCACCTCAGACCGCATCCAACCAACGCAAAGGAAGAAACCAGCCCAGTTTACGCGGGCCGTTATCGGATCCCACCAGAAGGCGGCTATTACGTCTTCCTGGTGCGAGCACGGGGGGCGTATGCTCAAAAGGATTTGGAGCGGGGCGAGGCCGTGATCTTTGGCGTCTACGGCGATGGCGCCCGCCTGAGCGGCTATTATCAGCTGGCCCTGGGCCAACCTCATGCGAAGGGCTACTTAGAGAACCTTGAGGCGACCATCGGCCTCGCGGTTAAGAGAGAGGGGGATTATCTTTGTTCTGTAACCCTGACCGATGGCGCCGGACGCCAAGTCGCCACCATCGCTCATCCTGTGCACCTATCTCCCGGCACACATATCGTGAATATAACGAT
>DAOTVR010000183.1:0-5838 GCA_034436315.1 Anaerolineae bacterium | reverse complement strand
GTTGCGCACCCCTGTGGGGAGCAATCCCAGCCGCCGGCCGGCGGCCTTGGCCTTTTGTCCCATCAACTCAAGATCCACGTCGCTCATCGGTATGTCCTCCTATGAGTAAGACCATCTTGTCGCGGTGAATGAACTCTGGGCCGTAATCGTAGCCCAGGTGCTCGGCGATGTCGCCCGAGCGCTGGCCGAGGATGCGCCGCAGGTCGTGGGCGCTATAGTTCCCCAGGCCGCGGGCGATCTCCCGGCCCGCGAGGTCGCAGACGCTGATGATCGCCCCGCGCTCGAAATCCCCCTCCACCTCCACGATGCCCACGGGGAGGAGGCTCTTGCCCCCGCTGACGATGGCCCGGGCCGCGCCCGGATCCACCTTGACCCTTCCCGCCGTGACGGACTGGGCCAAAAGCCAGCGCTTGCGCCCCTCCGCCGGGGTGATCTGGGCGGGGAACCAGGTGGCGGGGATGGTCCCCTCCCAGATGCCCGCCAGGACGTTCTCGCGGCTGCCGTTGGCGATGACCACCGAGGTCCCCGAACGCGTGGCCATGTCGGCGGCGAGGATCTTGGTATACATCCCCCCGGTGCCCAGGCCGGATTTGCTCCCCTTGGCCAGCTCGTAGATCGTCTCGTCTATCTGGGGCACGCGCTCGATGAGCTGCGCCTGGGGATTGACGCTGGGATCGGCGGTGTAAAGGCCGTCGGTATCGGTGAGCAGCACCAGCAAATCGGCCTCTATGAGGTTGGCCACCATCGCCGAGAGGCTGTCGTTCTCGCCCACTTTGATCTCGTCGGTGGCCACGGCGTCGTTCTCGTTGACCACGGGGACGATGCCCCGCTGGAGGAGGGCCTCAAAGGTGTCGCGCAGGTTCAGGTAGCGGTGGCGATCTTCAATGTCCTCGCGGGTCAAGAGCACCTGGGCGACGATGATGCCGTACAGCTCAAAGTATTGCTCCCAGAGGTGCATCAGCCGGCTCTGGCCCACGGCGGCGAGCATCTGCTTGAAGGGGATGCTCTTGTGCTCCTGAGGGTGCCCCAGGCGCTCGCGCCCGGCCTGCTGGGCACCGGAGGTCACCAGCACCACCTCGGCGCCGGCGGCGCGCAGGCCGTGGAGCTGGCGCACCAGGTCCACCATGCGCGGCGGGTTGAGCCGGCCCGAGCCGGCGGTGAGGGTGCTCGTGCCCACCTTGACCACCACCCGCCGCCAACGCGGCCGACGAGCCTGTGGGGATGGAGAGGGTTGGGGGGATTTGTTAGCCATGGGCATCCTCGCGCTCCAGGTCCTCCAACATACGCGCTAAAGCTGCGCGCAAGGGGGGCAGATCGATTTTGACCGTATCCCATAAGCGCTCTAGCCGCACGTCAAAGTAATCGTGAGCCAACTTATCGCGCATCCCCGCCACCTCTCTCCAAGGCACTTGAGGGTAGCGGGCACGAAGGCTAGGAGGGATGCGCTTGGCAGCCTCTCCGATGATCTCTAAGGCTCGGGTGACGGCGAACACCTTTTCTGCGTTGGTCTTGAATGCTTCCAGATCCACGCCGGTCAAGAAGCGCTCGGCCTTTTCTGCTGCATCAAGGATGTCTCTTAAATAATCTGCATAGACTCTCTTGGGCTTCATACTTGGACGATCTCCTTCACGAGGCGACAGGCGATGCCAGGCTTGAGCGCCCCCTTCTCTACCAGATCTACCTTGACTTGCAAGAGGTCGCTCAGGTAGTTCTCCAAGGCGACGAACTGCAGCAAGGTCAAGGGGCCCTCCTCGAACTCCACCAGCACATCCAGATCGCTGCGCCTGTGCTGTTCTCCGCGCACGTAAGAGCCAAAGAGCCACAGTTCGCGCACATGAAAGCGTTCGCGCAGCGCGGGCAAGTGCTGGCGCAGAAGGGCAAGCAGCCGGGGCAAGGGTTCGTTTACGGTTCGTAGTTGAGCGTTCTCGGCCATATCCTCACTCGTTGGCGCTGCGGATCAAGAGCCTAAAGTCATGCTCGGTTATGGCTTTGGTGGATTGCACAAACCACGTCCATCCTCTAAGGCCCTTGCGATGCGACCTTATGTGCGATCGTCCCCCGCTGTCAACTTTACAAGCTTACACGACCCGCGAGCCCGCGTCAAAGATGGCCCTCTGCGGCCCTTACCTCGGGATATCCGGCTTGGGGAGGGGGCTTATCGGCGGGCTCAGGGCCGGCAGGTAGCTCAGGCCGTCTTCGCTCCAGGGGATGGGCGTGGCCTCGGGCGCGACGGACACCGACCAGATGTCGCCGCCCGTCGGGGGCAGGTAGATGGCGCTCGTGCCCGTCTTGACCAGTTGGTAAAAGAGGCCCGCGCCGTCCGCCGTCCAGGTGGGATGGCCGGCCTCCAGGCCCCAATCCACCTCCACCACGGGGCGTAAGGGGGGCGAAGAAGCCTTCGTCCCCACGGTGTCCGTCACCGGGACGAGCACCAGGTCGGTCCTGTGCTTATCCTCTTCCCACCAGTGCCAGCGGCGCAGCTCAAAGGCCACCCATTTGCCGTCGGGTGACCAGGCGGGGTTGGCCGCGGAGAGGATCTCTTGTTCCGTGTTGGGTATCTCCACCAAGGGGCCGAGGGATTTGCCGGCCGCATCCCAGAGCCACAGCCAGGTCTGCTTGGGGCCTGTCAGCGCCCCCACGAGCCGGTCGGCCACCGGGCTCCAATCCAGGCCGAGGAGGACGGTATCGCTGATCGTCTCCAGCGTGCCCAGGAAGGTCCCCTGCAGGTCGTAAAGCACCCCCTCAAATTGATAGCGTCTTTTGCCCTCTTCGTCCAGGGACCAACGGTACGTCGTCCCGGCCAGGATGGACCCGTCGCGGGATAGGGAGGCCTGAATCCACCCTTGCCCCCGCGCCTCCACGGTGATGGTGATCGGGGCAGGGGTATCCCCCTGGAGGCTTAGCTCCACAGCGCCCTGGAGGGCGTAATCCTCCTGCGGGCAGACCGCGCGCGCCCAAGTGGCCGAGATGGGCACGCCGGGCAGTTCAAAGGCCCCCTCCTGATCCGTGGTGACCGGGCTGGCCGCTCCCTGCGCGCAGACGAGGCAAGGTCCCTCGCCGCCCCGCACGTATCCCTTGAGGATCACGTAGGGGCCGGGGGCCTCGCCGGGATCCACATAGTTGCCGGTGACCATGCGTAGCCCCGTGCCGTCGCGCCCGACGAGGAAGACGTTACGCTCGTTATCGCGGCTGTGGATATAGTCGTGGGCGCCGACGAAGAGGAGCCGCTCCCCATCTCGCGACCAGCTCAGGTCGTTGATGCCCTGCGGTTCCAGGAAGTGGGTGAGGGGCCGGCTCTCCTTGAGTGAAAGGTCGTACAGCAGGATGTTGGCCGATTTGTCTTCCATCACGTGCACATAGGCCAATAGGGGCCTCTTGGGCTCGGGCGTGGGGCTTGGGCTGGGCGTGGCCGAGGGGGAAGGGCTGGGGGTGGCCGTCGGCGGGAGCGGCGTATCCGTGGGTGTGGACGTGTGCGTCGGCGGAGGGGCTTTGGCCGTCAGTGTCCCCTGGAGCTTGACCAGCACCTCCGTCTCCAGGAGGGCATAATCGGGCGTCGGCGTGGGCGCCGGGGGTATGCGGCCCGCACAGGAAAGGCCCATCGCGGCGAGCCAGATCAGCCCGCCCGATAGCAGGGCCAAAAGCACCCTACGGCGCAGTTCATCCCCCCGAGGACGATAAGCAGACATGCACCCCATTATGCGGGGAGAGGGGCCCTTTGTCAAAACGCGGGGGCGCTTGAGCCCGAGCCCGGTCCCGAGTATAATGCCTCGCAGGTAGGGAGGGATCCTATGGACCTGATCGAGCGCCTGCGGCGGGTGCCGCTGTTTGAGCGGCTCTCGGAGGAGAACTTGCGGCGGGTGGCCCGGATCGCCGAGGAGCGCACGGTGCCCGCGGGCACCCGGCTCTGTTGGCAGGCCGACCGTGGGACCACCTTCTTCATCATCGATAGCGGCGAGGCCAAGATCCAGCACATCGATGAGCGCGGCTTTCAGCGCCCGGTGGGCATGTTGCGCGCCGGGGATTCCTTCGGCACCACCAGCCTCTTCCTCGCCGAGCCGCGCGATGCCACGGTCATCGCCGTGACCGATATGCGCCTATGGACCATCCAGCACGCCGATTTCCAGGAGCTGCTCGCCGAGGAGCCCCTCCTGGCCCGCGAGCTGCAGATCCCCGAGGCGATCCTGGCCAAGCTGCGCGCGCCGCGCTACCCCTGGATGGAGCCGGGCGAGCGGGTCATCCGCCAGACTCGCCGCCACTGGATCATCCTGGCGCGCTCGTTGTTCCTGACCACCCTGGCCGTGTTCGCCTATGTCGCCCTCATCCTGGGGCTGGTCCTCCGCTTCCACCTGTCGCCCAGCCTGCTGCTACTGATCCTGCCGGCCTTTGTCCTGGCCAGCCTGTCGTTCGTCTGGCACTGGTTTGACTGGTATAATGACTATTTCGTGGTCACCAATCGGCGCATCACCCATCACGAGCAGGTGGCCTTTCTCTATGAATCCCGCGACGAGACGCACATAGAGCGCGTGCAGGATGTCAGCGTCAAGCGGAGCGGCTTGGGCAGGGTCCTGGATTACGGGGATATCGTCGTCCAGACGGCGGCGCGCATCGGCAACATCGCCTTCTACGATGCCCCCTCTCCCGATGGTTTGCGCGAGGCCATCTTCAGCGAGCTCTCCCGCGTGCGGGCCTTGCGCCGCGCCTCGCAGCGGCGTCAGGTTCGCGGGGAGCTGCTCAGCCACCTCGCCGCCGAAAGCCCCGATCTGCCCCTGCAGGTGATGGCCGATCAGCAGACCCTCATAGACCAGGTTGAGGCCTACGAGGAGGCCGCGCCGGAGCCGGGCCGGCTCGTCCGCGCGGTGTTGCGCCTCGCCGAGATGGGCTTCTTCCCCCGCACGCGCATAGAGGGGCCCGATTCCATCACCTGGCGCAAGCACTGGATCTTTTTGCTGATGGATGTCGCCCCGGCCTTCCTGATGGGCCTCGTGCTGGGGGTGGTGACGGTGGCGGGCTTTTTCGGCTGGCCGGGGTGGTTGGTGGCCCTCTTGCCCGATTATCCCTTCGTCACCCTGTTCTTCACCTTGGTGGCCATCGGCTGGTTCTGGTGGGCCTCCACCGACTGGGCCAACGATCTCTATATCCTCACCAAGGACCGCATCATTGATATTGAGAAGCGGCCCCTCTTCCTCCCCGAGCAGCGGCGCGAGGCCAGCCTGGGGGCGATCCAGAACGTGACCCTGCGCATCCCCAGCCCGCTGGCCGCGCTGTTCAACTACGGCGACGTGATCGTGCAGACGGCCGCGGCGGGGGAATTCACCTTCGATCGGGCGCCCAACCCGCGCGGGGTGCAACAGGAGATCTTTCGGCGCATAGAGGCCTTTCAGGAGGCCCAGCGCGAGGCCGAGGCCGCCCGCCGGCGGGCCGAGCTGGCCGAGTGGTTCGCCGTCTACGACGAGTTGCATCGCCAGGGGAAGCCCTTCGTCCCCCCGATGCGGGGGGCAAGCGCGCCGGAAGGGGAGGCGCCGGAGGGCGAAGGCCCGGCCAGCGCGCCGCCCCGGTCTTAACGGGACGGTTCACCACAGGGGCCGTAGAGAGCGCGGAGGATAAAAGCCCTCCGCGTTCTCTGCGCGCTTAGAAGGGGGATGAGGGCCAATCCCGCTTCCCCTTAGCGCCCCTTAAGCGCCAGGGGCAAGAAGAGCGACACGTTGCCCGGCGGCACGTAGCGCAGGACGAGCAGGCCACCCTCTCCATCGGCGAGGTAAACCAGCGTCCCCGAGACGGCCACGTTATCAGCATGCCCCGGGGTGTCATAGTAGCCCAGCTCGCGGGGGTGGGCGGGGT